>WYBR01000045.1 GCA_011525805.1 Vicinamibacteraceae bacterium | reverse complement strand
GGCGATCGATGCCACCCCCCTTCGCGCGGATGCCACTGCACGCTCGCCGCTCTGGGCGAGAGTGCAGTGCGAAGGGCAGGGGTGTGCGCTCACCCTTGCACCTCGCCATCGATCTCCGCCCAGAGCGGCGGCGATCGATGCCACCCCCCTTCGCGCGGGTGCCACTGCACGCTCGCCGCTCTGGGCGAGAGTGCAGTGCGAAGGGCAGGGGTGTACGACCCGAAAGTGGGTGCCACTGCACGCTCGCCGCTCTGGGCGAGAGTGCAGTGCGGCGGGCAGGAGCGATCGTCGGGTGCCACACGTCGACCCGCTTCGGACGATGTGTGCCGAGGGGGCAAGGGCATTCGTCCTCGCTGGCGCGTCGGCCTGGTATCCACGCGCGATGCGACGGCGCTTGCGCCTCACCATCTCCGCCGGCTTCAGTAGAGATACTCCGGAAACACTAGGAAGTACTTGGCCGTGTTGTATATCGGCCACTTGCTCTGGCCGGTGCTCTCGTACTCGGTCTTGATCTGCTCGGCGTGGGCGTCGAGGAAGGAGACGGAGTTGATGTCGGCCCGGCCGTGGTGCGTCACGTCCGGCGAGTCGTGCCGCCAGAAAGTCGCATCAAAGGGATCGTCAAAGTACGCGATGAACTGGCTCGGATACACGAGCCGGGCGCGCGAGAACATCTTCACGCCGCGCTGCCAGTACCACGAGGCATTCCTCCGCGGATGCCCCGACGCCTGCTGGAACCAGGAGACGTTGAACAGGTAGGACGTCCCGATCGCCTGGTAGCACGACCGCGGTCCGACGAAGTTGATCCCGCCCCCCTCCTGGTAGTTCGCGCTCAGCGCCGCATCCGCCGGGCACTCGAAGATCGGGAAGTTGAATCGCGTCGCGATCATGAAGTCCCGCGGTCCGAGCCCCGGGTCGAATCGCCCGCTGGGGCTGTCCCACTCCTCGGGCGTGCGCGGCTCGCGCCCGCCGCGCGGCAGCGTCGGATGCGCGTACTTGTTGAGCATGCGGTCGAAGGGGTAGACGCAGAACATTGTGCCCAGCGTCCCGCCCGTCGGATAGCGCCCGCCGTGGTTGAAGTTCGACCAGGCGTTGCCGCCGCCTCCCTCAAAGCCGTACGGCTGGCGCACCGGCATCCAGTCCTCCCCGTCATCCTGGTAGAGGCTGCTCGCCACCGCGACCATGCCGAGGTGGGCCAGGCACGTGGAGGTGCGCGCCGCGTCCCGCGCCTCGCTCATCGCGGGAAGCAGCAGCCCGGCCAGAAGCGCGATGATGGAGATCACGACGAGAAGTTCGAGTAGCGTGAAGCCCGCTGAAGTCGCCCTGCGCATGATGCAACTCCTTTCGAGTGGTCGGCAGAACGCCGGCATGAGCGCCGCAAAGGCCCTTGGTGCTCGGCCGAGCGCGACGCCACCCGAGTCTAACCGGATTCCCGGCCGAGTGCATACGGAAAACCGACCCGAGAGCAAAAAAGGCCAAGACGAACGCGGCGGCCCGGGGCCGGCCCGCGGCCTGCCGCCGGCCGCGCCGCGGCCCGATCGCCGCTCCCGCGCGGCCGGAGCCGTCGGCGGGCGCAAGAAACAAGCCCGCAGCGCGCTGCGGGCTTTCGGGTCGGAAAGGGGATGCGACGCTGGTCGCCGGCCTCAGTCGAGGTACTCGGGGAAGATGAAGAAGTACTTGCCCGTGTTGTACTTGGGCCGGGTGCTCTGGCCGTCGTTCTCGTACTCGGTCTTCACCTGCTCGGCGTGAGCATCAAGGAACGAGATGGAGTTGACGTCCGGCTTGCCGTGGTGCGTCATCGGCGGCGTGCGGTTCTGCCAGAACGTCACGTCGGTCGGATCGTCAAAGAAGCCGACGAATTGGCTGGGGTAGACGAGTCGCGCCCGCTTGAACATGCGCGTCCCCCGCGCCCACGTCCAGGTGCCGTCGCGGCGGGGGTGTCCGCTGGCCCAGGTCTGCCAGTAGATGTTGAACATGTAGGTCGTGCCGATCGCCTGATAGCACGAGCGCCCCGCGCGGAGCGTGCCGAATCCTTCCTGGTAGTTCGCCGAGATGGCCCGGTCGGAGGGGCACTCGAAAATCGGGAAGTTGAACTTCTTGGGATTCTTGAAATCCGCCTCGTTCAGCCCCGGATCGAACGTGCCGCGATTGGGCGCCTGTGCCGGCCTGCCGCCGAGGGGGAGTTCGGGATGGGCGTACTTGTTGAGGGGCCGGTCGAAGGGGAAGACGCACCAGTTGAACATCAGGCTGCCGTCGACGGGGTAGCGCCCGCCGTGGTTGTAGTTGGAAAGAAATCCGCTCTGCCCGTCGCTGCCGTAGGGCGCGCGCACCGGCATCTGGTCGTCGGTGTCGTCCTGGTACATTGAGCACGAGCGCATGACCTGCCCCATGTTGCTCAGGCAGGACGTCGTCCGCGCCGCTTCGCGGGCGCGGCTCAGCGCCGGCAGGAGCAGGCCGATGAGCAGCGCGATGATCGAGATCACCACGAGCAGTTCGATGAGTGTGAAACCTCTCGTCTTCGCTGAACGCTTCATGACGTACCCCTTTCGCGCTTCGGCCGCGGAAGCGCATCACACGCCTCGCGCGGCTGATGGTGTCGGACCTCCGCCGTGGCCCCGATACAGTTTAACCTCAGACCCGCCCGATTGCAATGCGTCAATCCACGAAATGAACCGAACATTTCGCAGACGCCGATACCGAACAGAATGCGATCGGATGTGCCCCCGGCGGAGTCCGCGGCGCCTCACCGCCCGAGAAAGCGAGGGAAGCCCGCAGCGTGCTGCGGGCTTCCGTCTTGGTCGAGGATTCGAGGTGCGTTGGTTGCTCAGTCGAGGTACTCGGGGTACACCAAGAAGTAAACCGAAGTGTTGTACATCGGAAGCGTGCTCTGGCCGTCGTTCTCGTACTCCGTCTTGACCTGCGCCGCATGGCCGTCGAGGAAGGAGACGGAGTTGGTGTCCGGCTTGCCGTGGTGGGTGAAGCGTGGAGCGCGGCGTGCCCAGAAGGTCGCGTCGAAGGGGTCGTCGAAGAAGCCCACGAACTGGCTGGGATAGACGAGCCTCGCCCGCTTGAACATACGCGTGCCGCGGTTCCAATCCCACGTGACGCCACGCCTGGGATGTCCGGTCAACTGGAGGAACCAGTAGCAGTTGAACATGTAGGTGGTGCCGATCGCCTGGTAGCAGGAGCGCGGCCCCTGGAAGTTGACGCCGCCCCCCTCCTGGTAGTTGCTGCTCAGGGCCTTGTCGGCGGGGCACTCGAAAATCGGGAAGTTGAACTTCTTGGGATCCTGGAAGGTCGCCTGATTCAGGCCGGGATCAAACTGGCCCTGGCCTTGGCTGCCGTTGATGGGCCGGCCGCCAAGCGGAAGTTCCGGATGAGCGTACTTGTTGAGCGGGCGGTCGAAGGGATAGACGCAGGCCCACTGAACGCTGCTGCCCTGAAGCGGGTAGCGGCCGCCGTGATTGAAGTTGGACCATCCTCCCGAGTAGGGGTGACGCACGGGCATAAAGTCGTCGCCGTCATCCTGGTACATGGTGTTCGCCCGCGCGATCTGCCCCATGTTGCTCAGGCACGCCGTCGTCCGTGCCGCTTCGCGGGCGCGGCTCAGCGCCGGCAGGAGCAGGCCGATGAGCAGCGCGATGATTGAGATCACCACCAGGAGTTCGATGAGTGTGAATCCCCGTACCGACTTGCGTGACATGCCGCAACCCCTTTCTTCTCGTCAATCGTTGGAGACGCCTCGAGGCGCCGGCGTGGCTCGTGCGCTCGGACGTCGAACTGGCCCTTGCCAACCGACCCTTCAATCTTTGGCCGACCGGCTGCACGGTGCAACCGCCTGCTGCTCGGCTGCCTGACCGCGGCGACCGACCTCACCATCTGTAAAGAATAGCACCGATTCACGCGAATGATCGCGCAATTCGGCGTGATTCCGCAAAATTATCCGCTTCGCGGTCGCTTGATCCCTGATTTTTACCGAACATCAGCAAGACCCCCTCCTCATCCCGGCCGCTCGAGGTCGCCCAGACGCCGCAGGAGGCGGTCGAGTTCGAGGCGAAGGTCGGCGATGGCGCGGCGGCGATCCGCTGCAACTTCTTCCGCCGCGCCGGCGGCTGCGGCGGAGGGCGCCGCGGGCGCACCGGGCGCCCACGCGGGCCAGGACCCCATGCCGCCTGCGCCGGGCCAGGCGGAATCAAACGCGGGCCAGGCGAGGCCCGGGCCGGCCGCACCCGCCGCCTGCCACAAGGCGCCGAGCCAGCCCCCGAGCGCCTGCTCATGCAGGCGGATCATCTGGTGCAGCAGCCACGCCGGCACGAGGCGAAGTTTCGCCGGATCGTGCTCGATGAGCGCCAGCGCCAGCGTCTGATTCGTGATGTCTTCGCCCGTTGAGGCGTCGATGATGCGCACGATCGCGCCGCGGCCGACCAGGCGGTAGAGGTCTTCCTGCGTGAGGTGGGCGCTAGCGGCGGTGTCGTAGAGGCGGCGGTTGGCGTACTTGCGGATCGTGATCACGCCGGGCGTGGGCGGCGGCGCGTGCGGCCGGTCGGTTTCGCGGGGCTTCGACGCGCGGCGCGGCCGCGTGGGGGTCTTGCGGCGCTTCGTCGCCGGGGCCTTCTTCTTGCGTTCGCGTGCCATGTCGTGCTCCTTGCGGCGCCGGGGGTGGATGATCTTCGCCCGCTCCCCTCGGCGCGCTCCCCTGCGCCAAGCCTCCGGGTCGCGGCGAAACAGTCTGCCAGTGCCTGGTGCCTGGTGCCTGGTGCCCAGTGCCTGGCGCCTGGCGCCTCCCCCCTCGGGCATCCCCCCGACTTTGCCACCATCCCGCACCCGCACAACGCTATTTTTGCAAATGCACAAATCCGCACTGGACCGCGGGCCGATGGGAAGTATCATAGACATGCCGGAATCACCGGACTTCGAGAAACCGCAGTGGCCGGGGATGCCGGCCGGGAGCAACGCGATGAACGCAAACGCACAAAACATGAATGAGACCTTCCGCGCCGCCGTGCAGCAGTGGAGCGACGCCGCCCTCAAGGCCGTCAGCGCCCACGAGCAGTTCGTCGGCAACGTCTTGGGCACGGCGAACCGGCCGATGAACCTGGAGAACTGGCCCGCGCCGGCCCGCAACGCCTTCGAGCAGACCAGCCAGTTCGTCGTGCGGCAGGCGCTGGAGGGTGAGAAGTTCGTCGCCGGCCTGATGCGCGAAGGCATCGAGGCCGTCCGCGAACAGGGCGGCCCGGCGGAGATGAAGTGGCCCCTCGACGCCGACACCGTCCGCGCCGACGCCGACCGCTTCATGAAGCAGGCCGGCGACGTCATGAAGCGCCAGGCCGCCTTCGTCAACGAACGCTTCGGCGAGATGGCGGAGTTCGGCCGCTCAATGATGGAGTGCGGCTTCGAGGCCGCGAAGTGCGGCGCCGCGAACCCTTCCGAGGGCGAGCCTCGCAAGGCCAAGGTCGCGTCCAAGGCCTGAACCGCGCCTCGCCCCGACGCTCGCGGGCGCCCGCCGCGGCCCGGCGGAGCCGCCGCGCGGCGGTGGCGCGCGAAGCGCGCCGCACGCGATTGATCCGGCGGCGGGGGCGGGGATTATCGTCTCGCGCCGCGCGGCCGTCGCGCGGCGCTTCAGGAGTCGCCGATGAGCCAGTCCTCCGGTCCACAGCCGCCCTTCAACGCGCCTCCCTTCGACCCGGCGTCGATGCAGGCGGCGTGGCAGCAGATGATGGGGCAGTTCGCCCGCGCCGCCTCGCCGCAGGCCGCGCCCCCCGCCGGCGCGCCCGCCGAGATGTTCAAGCAGATGCAGAAGGCCTATCTCGACGCCATGAGCCGCTGGGCCGACCAGTACATGCGCAGCCCCGAGTTCCTCGAGAACATGAAGCACTCGCTCGAGAACGCCCTGGCCGTGCGGCGGCAGGTCGAGGAGTTTCTGCGCAAGGCGAGCGAGCAGTCGTTCGGCTCGACGCTCGGGGTTTACGACGCCGTCGGCGCCGTCCGCGACGCGGAGTCGTGGATCACCCGGCGCATCGATGAGATCGGCTCGCGCCTCGACGCCATCGAAGCGAAACTCGGCGTGGAGCGCGGCCGCAAGGGGCGCCGCGCCGGCAAGGACGCGGGCGGGGGGCGGGCGGCGAAGAAGAAGCGGCCGAGCAGGACGGGCAAGAAGAGCAAGAGGGCGGCGCGCGGGCGCTGAGGCCTCGCCTTGAGGCGAGCCGCGCCGCCGCCCGTGAACCTCACGGAGCGCCATGAGCCAGTCAACCGCCACCACGCAGTCGCCCGCGGGCCTCCCTTGGATGATGTTCCCCTTCGACGGCGCCGACGTGAAAGGGTGGCTCGAGCGCGCCGGCATGATGCCCAAGGTGATGGAGTACGCCCGCCGCGCCCGCAAGGGGGCGACGGAGTATGACGTCGTCTTCGAGACGGGCTCGGTGAAGTTGCGGCGCTACCGCAGCGAGTCGCCGCGCCGCTTCGCCACGCCGCTGCTGTGCGTCTTCGCGCTCGTCAACCGGCCCTACGTCCTCGACCTCTTGGCGCACAAGAGCGTCATCCGCCGGTTCCTCGACCGCGGCTTTGACGTCTACCTCGTGGACTGGGGCGAGCCGACGCCCGCCGACCACGACCGCACGCTGCACGACTACATCGAGGGCCACCTGCACTGCATCGTCGAGCACGTGCTCGAGTCGTGCGGGGTCGACCAGGTCTCGCTTCTGGGCTACTGCATGGGCGGGACGATGAGCGCGATGTACACCGCGCTGCACCAGGACCTCGTGCGCAACTTCATCCTCATGGCCGCGCCCATCGACTGGACCGACCGCAGCGCGCTGCTGGCGCTGTGGACCGACTCGAAGTACTTCGACGTCGACAACCTCGTGGACACGCTGGGCAACGTCCCGCCGGAGTTTCTCGGCTCATCCTTCAAACTCCTCCGCCCCGTCGACAACTTCATCAACAAGTGGCTGGGCTTCTACGACCGCATGGTCGATGAGCGGTTCCTCGAGGAGTTCTTCGCGATGGAGACGTGGAGCAACGACGACATCCCCATCGCCGGCGAGGTGTACCGCGATTTCGTGAAGTACGGCCTGCAGCAGAACCTGCTCATCAAGGGGCAGTTCCCCCTCGGGCAGAAGCGCATCGATCTGCGGAGCATCACCTGCCCGGTGCTCAACCTCGTGGCCGACGCGGACCACCTCGTGCCCTGCGGCCAGAGCCTGCCGGTCAACCAGTACATCTCGTCGAAGGACTATGAAGTCATGCGCGTGAAGGCGGGGCACATCGGCCTGGCCGTCGGAACCAAGGCCCACAAGGAACTCTGGCCCCGCGCCTGCGACTGGCTCGCCGCACGCTCGGAGGCGAATAACTCTGCTGTTTAGCCGCGACCCGGAGGCTTTGCGCCGGGGAGCGCGGCGGCGAGTCAGGTGCAACCCATCCCGTGGCAAGGAGGCGAAGGAACGCATGCAACTCCAGGATCGAGTCGCGGTCATCACCGGCGGGGCCAGCGGCATCGCCCGCGCCACCTGCATGAGCCTGGCGCGCGAGGGGCTTCGGGCCATCGGAGTCGTCGACGTTTCCGACGACGTCTTCTCCGCCTGCGAGCAGGGCAACCGCGAACTCGAGCGTGAAGTGCTCATTCCCTTTAAGGGCGACGTGACGAACACCGAGTTTCGCCGCGCCGTGTTCGGCGAAGTGGTGAAGCGGTTCGGCCCGGTGCACATCTGCGTGCCCGCGGCGGGGATCGTGCGCGACGCCCTGGCCGTCAAGGTCGATGAGGCGGGCCGGCCGATTCTCTACGACGAGCATCTCTTCCGCAAGGTGATCGAGGTCAATCTCCTCGCGCCGATCTACTGGGCGCTGGAGTCGATTGCCACCATCGCGGCCGATCGCGCCCGGCGCGGCCTGGGTCGCTGGGAGCCGGAGCAGCGCGTCCAGGGCACCATCATCTTCATCGGATCGATCTCCTCGTCGGGCAACCGCGGGCAGATTTCCTACGCCACGACCAAGGCGGGCCTGGAAGGCGCGCAGTCCACGCTCGCCAAAGAGGCGATCTACCACGGCGTGCGCTGCGCCATCATCCACCCCGGCTTCACCGACACGCCGATGGTCCGAGCGATGGACCAGAGGTACATCCGCGAGAAGATCCTGCCGCAGACCCAGTTGCGCCGCCTGCTGCGGCCTGAGGAGATCGCGGAGGCGATCGTCTTCATGATCCGCAACTCGGCGACGAGCGGCGCTCTGTGGGTCGACGCCGGCTGGCACCCGCCGGCGTGAGCGGGGCCTCGATCTTCTCTTTCCAGCCGCCGTGGCCGCAATCAGGGCATCCGCCCCGTGGTGCGGCCGGCCGCGTGCCGGTACACTGATGGACATCCGGCCTTGTCGTCCCCGCCCACCGCCGGTCGCCCACAGGAGAGAGGTGAACCATGGTCCTGCCGCTTGAAGGAAAGAACTGTCTCGTGACCGGAGCCGCCCGCGGCATCGGGCGCGCCATCGCCATCGCCATGGCCGACGCCGGCTGCGACGTTGCCATCAACTTCTCGACCTCCGAGGAGGCCGCCCGCGAAGTCTGCGACACCATCGTCGCCAAGGGCCGCAAGGCCAAGATCTACCGCGCCAACGTCGCCAGCGACGAAGAGAACCGCGAGATGCTCAGCCAGATCAACGAGGACTTCGGAACCGTCCAGATCCTCGTCAACAACGCCGGCATCACCCGCGACCGCACCTTCGCCAAGATGACGCGCGACCAGTGGGAAGAGGTCATGGACGTCAACCTCACCGGCCCGGCCCTCATCACCCACGCGATGATCAACAAGATGATCGAGTCCGGCTGGGGCCGCATCATCAACATCACTTCGATCATCGGGCAGACGGGCAACTTCGGGCAGGCGAACTACTCCGCCGCCAAGGCCGGCCTCATCGCCCTCACCAAGTCCCTCGCCCGCGAACTGGCGCGCAAGAACATCACCGTCAACTGCGTCGCGCCCGGATTCGTCACCACCGACATGACCGCCAAGGTGCCCGTCCACATCCGCGAGCAGATCACGGCGGGTATTCCCATCGGCCGCTTCGGCGAGCCGGAGGAAGTGGCCCACGCCGTGGCGTTCCTCGCCTCGCCCCTGGCGTCGTACATCACCGGCCAGGAGATCAACGTCAACGGCGGGCTGTATATGTAGCGTTCCGCGCCCGCGCGCCCGCGCGCAATGCGCAGTCGCTCGCATCGACCCGCCGCGGGCCCCGATCAGAAGTTGTTCTGAACGCCGTTTGCGGCGTCGGCGATGCCCCGCCCGACCGCGGAGAGATCCTCGCCGATCCCCTCGATGGTGTTGCACGCGCCGAGCAGCAGCGCCGCGAAAACCGCAAGCAAACCGATGATGGTGCGTGAGCGGCGTGGCATGACGAAGGCTCCCTGCGAAGACTTCGAATTCACTCCCTGATGATACGCGATTCCGGCGCGGACCGTCGTTCGGCCGGTGTTCACATCAGGGCGATCGCGCCTTCATCGGCTGCCGATTCATGCGGCGGCTCCCTTCCATGCGCGCATCATGTCGCAGTGTCGCGGCAACCGGCGAGAGACTCCGGCGTCGCGCCTTCGCCCCGAACAAAAACTCACCGCAGAGACCGCGAAGCACGCGGCCCGATTCAGAGATGGGCGTCGGACCATCGGCGTCGGTCCGAACGCCGTTCCGCTTCTCTCGGCGATCCCGGCGATCTCTGCGGTGAGTGACTCTCGTCAAGCGGCCTGAGCCCCCGACTGCACAAAGGTCAAGGAAGATCTCACTTCACCCTCTCGAAGACGCCGTAGAAGTGCTCGTAGGGCGTGCCGTCCGGGCCGGGAATGGTGCTGCGCATGACGTGCCGGTCGGGATTCGAGAGATCGAGCACGGACGAGGTGAGGATGGTGTGTCCCGTGACGGGGTCGCGATGCTTGCCGCTGAAGCGGAAGGTCTTCGTCTTGGCTTCGTAGGATCCCTGCTCGGTGAAGACAGCGGTGGACATGTTGTCGATCCAGCCGACCTCGTACAGGCCGTCGACGTTGTTGTAGCCGATGACGCCCATGCCCTCGAAGGGGCCCATGTCCGTCTCGCTCTTGACCGACTCGGTGACGTAGCGCCCGCCGAGCACCCACTCGCGCGAGATCGTCGTGGGCATCTCCATCGGCTCGGCGCCCGGCTCCATGCGGATGCGCACGAACCCCCGCCACTCGCCGATGAGCGAATCCAGGACGCGATGATTCTCGCCGGGAGCCCCGGCGGCCATCATCTTCAGCATCGCTTCGTCCATCTCCATTTCCATCTCCGGGGGCGGCTGGACGAACATCGCGGAGAGGACCGTCGCCGCGCTGGCGCCGGGCGAGAGGGTGACGGCGGGTTGAGTAAGGCTGAGACGACCGGCCGCAAAGCCGACGCCGCACAGCGCCAGGAGGGAGACGCACTTCACAGACTTGCGCATGAGAATGCTCCTTCGAATCGAATGTTGAGGGACGGGAACCACGCCTCCCCCGGCGTTTCCGGCGGGGGACAGGTGACAGTCATGCTATCACCCCCACCCCCGCGGGCCAAGCGCAATGATCGGCAAATGTTCGGTATCCGGACCCGGCTCGACTCCGTTGAAGTGTGGCGAGTGGGGGCCGCGACTCTGGGTGAAAGGGCAGTGCGATGAGCAAGCGCGGTTCAATGAGGGTGCCACGCATCGACCCGCTTCCCCGGCCTGAGTTGGACCGAAGGCGGGCGATGTGTGTCGGGCGGGCCAAGGCGCTCGTCCTCGCTGGCGCTTCGGCCTGGTAGCGACACGCGAGCGGCGCTTGCACGTTCGCCATCGATCTCCGCCCAGAGCGGCGGCGATCGAGGCCACCCCGCGCCAATGAGGGTGCCACTGCACGCTCGCGGCTCTGAGCGAGAGTGCAGTGCGACGGGCAAAGGCGATCGTTCGCGCTTGCACGTTCGCCATCGATCTCCGCCCAGAGCGGCGACGATCGAGGCCACCCCCGTTCGCACGCAGGGTGCCACTGCACGCTCGCGGCTCTGAGCGAGAGTGCAGTGCGGCGGGCAAAGGCGATCGTTCGCGCTTGCACGTTCGCCATCGATCTCCGCCCAGAGCGGCGGCGATCGATGCCACCCCCGTTCGCACGCAGGGTGCCACTGCACGCTCGCGGCTCTGAGCGAGAGTGCAGTGCGACGGGCAAAGGCGATCGTTCGCGCTTGCACGTTCGCCATCGATCTCCGCCCAGAGCGGCGGCGATCGATGCCACCCCGCGCCAATGAGGGTGCCACTGCACGCTCGCGGCTCTGAGCGAGAGTGCAGTGCGGCGGGCAAGGGCGGTCGATTGATGGTGCCATGCATTGACTCGCTCTGGAGTCAATGCATGCCGAGCGGGCAACGGCGCTCGTCGGGTGCCACACATCGACCCGCTTCGGGCGATGTGTGCCGAGCGAACGAAGGCGGTCGTTCCCACTTGCACGTTCGCATCGATCTCCGCCCAGAGCGGCGGCGATCGAGGCCACCCCCGTTCGCACGCCGGGTGCCACTGCACGCTCGCGGCTCTGAGCGAGAGTGCAGTGTGCCGGGCAACGGCGGTCGACTGATGGTGCCATGCATTGACCCGCTCTGGGGTCAATGCATGCCGAGCGGGCAACGGCGCTCGTCGGGTGCCACACATCGACCCGCTTCGGGCGATGTGTGCCGAG
>WYBR01000007.1 GCA_011525805.1 Vicinamibacteraceae bacterium | reverse complement strand
GGCGCTGACACACGGCCCGGCCATCGGACCAGCAAGGTGCGCCGGCCAGAGAGCACGCCCGCTCGATCCCGGCGTCGAGCAGGCGGGTGGCGATCACCTTCGTCTTCTCGACGCGGCGGGTGAGCAGCCCGCGCCGTTCCAGCCGCCCCAGCGCCTCGACACTCTCATCGCGCTCATCCCGGTCCCGCCCTTGATGCCGCCAGCGCAGCCCCGCCCCGGACCGAAACGACCTCCGAGCCAGGTACGCAGCCGCCGCGCCGCCGCCGGTCCACGGCCCGCGCCACGGCGCGAACACCGCCCACAACTCGCCCGCTAGGCGGCAAAGCACTGTGTCATCGATACTTGCGCTCATGTCGTGATCCTCCCAACCGCGCGCCAATCCGAAAATCCGGACAGCGCCGCGTCATTCGATCTCTGTCTACATTGGCGGCTGTTCCCGCGTCCCCAGTTTGCGACCCACCTTTTCCAAGTACCTATCCCGCAAGGACTTGCTCGCACTCGCGCCGCGCCTTGGCCGCGCTGGCATAGACGCCGACGACCTCCCAGCCGCGATCGCACTTCGCCATCGCCAAGAACAGACATCGCGCTCGCCCGCTCGGGTGCGGCATGATCGGTAGAGATTCGATCTGCTTCATTTCGACGACTCGCGCAACTCGATCGGTGCCGCGATACCCGTCGATATGAGGTCCCTGGTCGAAGGCGCGCGTCCAGTAGGTGGTCCAACGCAGGCAGGCCATCCCGGCTCCTTTCGATTTGATCCGTCACGCGAATCCAGCCCCATCTCCCCCTCGCGTTAACGCGCACGCGCGCTCGCGTATGTACGCAGCGCGCGCGGGTGGGTGTGATGGATAGAGAAATAGAGAGAGATATATTCTCTATCTCTTTATCTAACCAAGACTTCCGCCCATCGAAATCCGTCACAACGCCCCTGTGACGGATTGGTGACGGATATGACGTTTTGCTGGGGAATGCGTCACCAGCCGCGCAGGTTCGTGACGGATTCGCGTGCTGGATTCGCCGCGGCTTCATGGCAGTCGATACCCCTGTGCCGGCTTGGTTCTCGTGGGGATGTCCACGCACTCGATATCTTCCTGCATGAGCAGCGTGGCGATGATCTGGTCGAAGTCGGCGAGTTTGGCGTGCATGGCCCGCATGAGCTTGTTGCGCGCCATCATCCGATCCGGCGCCTCGCGCAACTTCTTCATCAGTTTCAGACACTCGGCGTGGAACGGATTCTCCGCGACGTGCCCCGCGGCCATGTAGAGCATGCGCCTCGTCTGGTGCATGACGAGTTGCCGCGCCCACCGCACCGCGTCGGCGTCGATGGAGGGCTCGCGTGCGTTGGCGCTGATGGCATGGAGCAGGGCGAGTTTGCGCACCTGCTCGCTCACGCGGCCCCACACGGTCGTACCGACGGCGTCCTGGGCCTCTTCGGCCTTGGCGTACTCCGCCTCGGCCTCCGCGCGCATCTCGATGAGCAGGCGCTTGGCGGCGTCGGTGTGCGGCACGACCCTGGGCACCGGATGCCAGTGCTCGAGGTTGCCTTTGCCGGGCATGAACTCCGACCACCACCGCGCCGTCTCGATCACGCGCGTCGGCAGGTCGCGGATGCTCGGCTCCTGGCCGGCGCCGCGCTGGCCCGCTTCGAGGATGAGCATGCGCGCGAAGAAGCCGTTGGTGAGCATGCGCTCGCTGAGGGCCTCGTAGTAGTGATTGGGGATGGCGGTGCCGAAGATGACCAGTCCGGGCTGGTCGATGACGCCCGGCGCTTCCTTGCCGGCTTTGCGGCGCATGGGATAGACGCTGTTGGACGACGAGTACATCGTCAGCAGCGTGCTCATGATGGCTTCGTGACGGGCGTCCCTGGCCTTGTTGATCGACTGGAGCATGCCGTCGATCTCGTCGGTCTGGAAGAGCATGCCCGGCTGCTTGAAGAGGGCGTCCTGGATGCCCTCGCCCGACGCGAATCGTTCGCCCAGGCACTCGGAGAGTCCGATCTCGTGGAGGATGCGGGTGTTGACCTTGCGCGGCCAGTCCTTGCCCGCCGAGGAGTGCGCGAGTCCGAGGAGATACATGTTGGTCCGGTTGTCGCCGCCATCGCGCACCTTGCGGCCGGCGAGGAAGGCCTGGAGGGCGAGAGCGCCGCAGAAGGCGAGGACGAGATTGGGATAGGGCGCGGTGTCGAGGCAGAAGTCCATGACCTCGCCGACGAAGCCGGGCACGCGGAGGAGTTCAGTGGGCAGCAGGCCCGGATCGGGCGGCGGCGGAGTGGGCGGGGTGTCGGCGGTCTCGGTCGCATCCACGCCCAGCGCGCCGGGCGGCGGTTCATTCATCTCACCTGACGCTGTTGCCCGCTCTGCGCCGCTGCGGGTGTTCATGATCCCCGAGAGATCAATGTCGTTGCGGGTTTCGCCGCGCGCAGCATACTCCGGATCGAGCACACGCCGTAGGTCCGGCCAGGTGAAGTTCTCGCCCCGGTTGTGCCGGTTGCAGTAGGCGAGTCTCCCGTCGTCGCCCACGAGCACGGCAATGTCCGATGAACTCGTCGAGACGATCTCAGGATTGATCGGGCAGCGTTCGAGCAGCAGCATCGTCTTGGTGCCGTTGCGGCGCACGCCCTTGACGGGCACGCCGCGCTGCTCGAGCCAGACGCGGACACCCTCGGGCGTGGCGGGGAAGCGCTCGATCTGATCAGGCGGCGACGCTGGCGGGGGAGGCTTGGCGGACTCGACGAGTGCTTCCAGCGCCTCGACGGGCACGACACGCACCTCGTCAGGCACATTGAACAGTTTCGACCGGCGGTGCGGCCTTGCGGTGATCCCTTCGCCGGCGGGCAGGTCGTCGCCCTTGCGCGCCATCGTGCCGATGATCTTGGTGATGCGGGCGGGGTTGTGGACCGAGCGGTCGATGGTGATGCGAGCATCGTCGAAGTGATCGGCGATCGCGGCGAGCACGCGGCGCACGAGGTCGCAATCATCGACAGGCAGATCGATGTGGTAGAGCAGGTGATATCCGTTGCCGGACATCGCGACGATCGGCTCGGGCCAGCCGAGCGTGGACAGGAACACGTAGATGGCGCTGGCCCGCTGCCGGGCCAGTTCGAGTTCCTCATCGGTCGCGCTCACGCCGCTGGGCCGGATTGGATCGACGTCGATGAGCAGCCAGCGGCGGGCGAGGATGTCGCCGTCGGCGCTCGTCTCGGGCGCGCGGCGCTTGAGGCGGTTGGCAGCCCGGGCGAGCAGATCCGGTCGGACGGGGTTGAGCGTGACGTAGACGCCAGGCGCCAGGGCCGACTCGTCGAGTTCGGCGATCAGGCCGGCGGCCGTCTCGATCGAGTCGTGCATGAAGTAGCCGCTGACGGTGCTGGTGTAGGTTGCGCCGCGTCGCTCCAGGCACTTGGGCGCGCGGACCTCGAAGACATCACCCGGCTGCACGAGCAGGTTGAGGAAGCGGGCGATCTCGATAGTGATGGTGTTGCGGCTCAAAACGGGATCTCGTCTTCTGGGATTCCGCTGTAAGTCGCGACGTACTTTGCTACGCCCTCATCAGTGTCAATCCGCGGCGGCTTGGCGCCGAGGATGTGACCAACCACCTTGTCGTACCTGCTGCCGGGCTTGCGCCCGATCGTGATGCTCAGCGTCGGCGCCAGCGCGCCGCTATAAGCCAGATGCACGGCCTCTTCAATTCTGTGGGGCACTGGCTCATTCGATCTCTGCCGCCACCACTGCTCGGCCTTCTGACGCGCGTAGCCGGTGTGCTCGAAGCAGACCCACTCGGAGAATTTGGTCGCGAACCCGCAGTGGTAGTCGACGCGCATCGTCGGCGCGGTAATCGGGTCGCTACGCTTGAAGTGCATGTGGTACGAGACGTCGTCGACCTCGTACGCGCTGTGCATCATCTGATCGGACAGGATGCCCGCGCTCGTGGCCTGCGCCTCGTGCCTGCTCTTCTCAGGCGGCGGGAACTCATGGCCGCATTCCGGGCAGTTCGAGTAGGCGGCATGCACGACCGCGTGGCACTGCGGGCATTCCTTCGCCGGCGCCTCACCGTCTCCCTTGCCCGGCTCCTTGATGCGCAGGTCATCGACGGGCCCGTGGCGAAGGATGTTCCCACCGAAATCGAGAATGAGGCAGTCGGCCTTGTCGGGGTGGAGGCGGAATCCTCTCCCGACCATCTGGTAATAGAGGCCCGGTGACATGGTCGGCCGCAGCATGGCCACGCAGTCGATTGACGGCGCATCGAAGCCAGTCGTCAGGACATTCACGTTCGCGAGGTACTTCAGTTCGCCGCGCTTGAAGCGGCCCAGGAGTTCGTCTCGCTCGCGCGTGGGCGTGTTGCCCTCGACGAAACCGCACTCGACTCCGTGACGGCTGCGCAGCGCCTCGACGACGTGCTGACCGTGGCGCACTCCGGCGCTGAAGATGAGAACCGAGCGACGATCGGCGGTATGCTCGATGATCTCGGCACAAGCGGCCTGCACGAGGTCGTCAGTGTCCATGACATCCTCGACCTCACCAGCGATGAACTCCCCCCCGCGCACATGAAGATTGCTCATGTCCGCCCGCGCCATACCTGCCTTCGTGCGCAGTGGGCACAGATACCCCTGGACGATCAACTCGCGCACGCCGATTTCGAAGCAGATCTGGTTGAGGATGTTCTCGGGGCCGCAGATCATCCCCGAGTTCATGCGGAAGGGCGTGGCGGTGAGTCCGATGACCCGCACATGCGGATTGACCGCCTTCGCTTCGGAGATGAACTGCCGGTAGCGGCCCTCGCCGTCGGGTGGGATCATGTGGGCTTCGTCGATAATGATCAGATCGACTGGCCCGAGATCACATGCCTTCTGGTAGATCGACTGAATGCCGCCGATGGTGACGGCGTAGTTCAACTCACGCCGCTTGAGACTTGCCGAGTAGATGCCCACGGGCAATTCGGGCGCGATGGCGCGGAGTTTGTCGAGCGCCTGTTCGAGCAATTCCTTGACGTGCGCAAGGATCACGACGCGGCCGTTCCACAGATTCACCGCATCGCGGCAGACCGTCGCCAGACAGGGAGTTTTCCCTGCTGCGGTGGGCAGCACCACGCACGGGTTATCGTTTCGCTCGCGCAGGTGCCGGTACACGGCATCAACCGCCTCGCGCTGGTAAGGGCGCAGTTCCATCAGGCAATCGCCTCCTGCGCAGCGCGCACCGAGGCCATCAGAGCCGGCAAGTCCTCGGCCGCGAGCGCGACCATGCACTTGGAGCGCCGACGCCTGAAGATGACAACCGGCACACGCTCGCCCGCCGACTTCTGAAGTCGCTTCCAGGCGTTCCAGAACTCCGGACACGGCGCCTGAAGTTCCTCAGCGTGAACACCAGGCAGATGGGCATCGCGATCATCAAGCGCCATAGACGCAACCGTGTTGCGCGATGTGGTCAACACATCGCGCAACACAGCGGCATCGATGGCACCATTCGAACTGGGCGCGGTCTTCGGCATCACTTCCTCGCCCACGGAGGAGTGCTGCCCGGCGCATTCACCACGGCGGCACCTGCCGGCACCGCACCCGACTCGCGCCTCGAGTACGACTTGACGACATTCGTCAACTCGCCGGTGTCATCCCGCTTCTTCAGGCCGACGGTGACCATCAGCGGAAGGTTGTGCAGTTCCGCTGAGTCCTTGGGCGCCATCACACTGACGGCGTGGCAGACTGCGGAGAGCGTGCCTCGCGCGATCTCGACGGTCTGCTGGTTGGGATGCTTGATGACGAGCCGATCCCAGACCTTCCGGCCCTTGTAGGGTCCGTCGAGGATGTCGAGTTCGAGCTGAAGATACTCGCCTTTCCCGTTGCGAGTCGGCTTCATCTCGCTCGCGACGATGATTGCCAGGTACTTGCCGGCCGGGATGGGATCGAATCCCGGGTTGGGATCGACTTCGTTCGCATTGAATCCGTGGAGGTTCGCCATGTGGGTCAGTCGCCTTTCTGTTCAGAGGTTTGTGAATCGCTGGAGATGAGCGGGTTCTCGCCGTGCACGAATGCGGCGTAGATGCGGTAGTCGAGTGGAAACTCGTCGGGGAGATTGAGCCGGTTCTTCGCCACATGCGCCGGCCGCTCGGTGGTGCGCACGATGCGCTCGCCGGTGCCGATCCCCTGGATGCGTTTGCGGTCGAAGCCTTCGCTGGTCGTTTTCGTGAGCACTCGGTAGGTCGCGAAAAAGACCTCGTCGGCCCACTCCTGCACCAGCGCCGACGCCTGCTTCTGGAGGCGCGGCACATATCGGTCGTAGGAGTCCGTTTCGGGGTTGTTGAATTTCTCGATCGCTGCATGCGCGATGAGGATCACCGCCATGCCGCGATGCGACCGAAGGGCGTCGAGGCCGGCGAGCACCTCGCGCCACTGGCTCAGGGCGAAGACGTAGCCCTTCGCGTATCCGATGTCCTCGATTGACTCGACGCCGCGCTGGGCGCACACCTCGGCGAAGATGAGACGCTCGAGCCAGTCCAGCGAGTCAATGACGACCGTCTTGTAGTCGTGTGGCTCGGAGTAAAGCGATGAGAGGGCGTTGAGGACATCGCCGTACCTGGTCGCGAGCGGAAACCGATCGACGTCGAGGTCGTTGATGCCTTCTTCCGTCGGGATGAAGATCGGCTTCTCGGCCATCGCACCAAAGGTGCTCTTGCCGACACCGTGGACCCCGAACAAGAATGTGCGTCGCGGCAGGGCCGCCCGGCCCTTCTGGATGCTCTGGATCGATGTCATTCCAAGTGGTCTCCGTTGAGTGGTTCGAGATGCTCCGCGGCACGTGCGGCGAACCCGCCGCACAGATGCGTGCCCCCACTTACTTATTTGCCGCTCGACGCTCAAATCCGTCGCAAATCTTCGAATGACCCTGTAACCCATATGGTGCCCCATGTGCCCCATGCACTGCCCCATGCGGCACCCCATATGGAGGCCCATGTGCCACCCACATGACTTTCAGCACCCCATGCGTCGCCCTAGATACAAAGTCGCCCTCGCTTGAGAAACTCGGGCACAACACGGCGCAGTTGCCGCGTTGGCGCGACGAACCTCACGCAAGGAACGCAACGACATGGGACACAGGCATGGACCGCAGTATCGCAAGGAGTGGAACGCTGGTCTGATCGTCATCCGGGCGCGGCGATTCGGGCTGCATGGCAGCGACATCGATGATGCACTTCAGGAAGTCATCCTCGATGTCATCGGGTTCTGCTTCGACCCGGTTCGCTCGAACGGCGCCGGCCAACGGACCGCGCTGATCGCTCTGATCGACAACCGGCTCAGGGAACTGCGACGGAAGCACAGGCGGTATGACCGCCATGTCCGTCGAGCCGCCGACGAACACAGGCATGTGCCCCCCGCGGCGAGCGACGCCTCCCAATTCATTCGTGTCACGCTGATTGACATGGATGTCCGCGATGCGGTGGCTCGACTTGGCCCACTCGAGCAGGCTGTCTGTGCCCGCCTGGCACAGGGCCATTCAGTCAATCGCATCGCCTCGGACCTCGGCTGCGGCTGGAAACGGGTCGTCAGCGCCATGCACAACATCCGCCAGAAGTTCGAGTCGTGGGGCCTGAACGAGTGGCTTGAAGAGCGGTGAACCGCATGGCGAGCATTCCACGCCCATCCACTGGACTCGGGACCGGGTCGCCCTTAACTGCTGGGGCGACGACGGATCGGCCGCCGTGCGCGGCCTGGATCACCGATGACCTCATCGCCGAGCATCGACGGGTGTGGTCCAAGGCCTATCGCAGACCCGTCGGTGTTGAGGAAGCCGTGGAGATCATCATGAACATCCGAAGACTCGCCGAGGCTGTAATGCACGCGGATGCAGAAGGAGGCGGGCCATGAACATCGTGATCTGGGCCCGCGTCTCCTCGCGCGAACAGCGCGAAGGCTACTCGATCGATGCCCAGCTGCGGGCCGCCCGAACCAGGGCCCAGCAGTCCGGCTGGACGATCGTGCGCGAGTTCGTCGTCGCCGAGTCGGCACGACGCGGGGCGGAGCGTCTCGCCTTCAACGACATGCTCAAGTGGGTTCGCGCCAACGCCCGACGCGAGCAGATCAAGTTCATTCTCAGCCACAAACTCGATCGAATCTGCCGCAACATGCGCGATGCCGTGCGGCTGCAGGAACTCGACGACGAGTGCGGAGTCGAACTCGCCTTCGTGGACAACCAGTTCGGCCCCGGCGCGGCCGGGATGCTCTCGTTCAACGTCATGGCCGCCGTTGCCCAGTACTACAGCGACAACCTGCGGTCGGAAGTGCTCAAGGGTCTCGACGAGAAGGTGCGACAGGGGTGGCCGATCGGCTCGGCGCCCTTCGGCTACATGAACGTCGCCGGCGACACGGGTACGCCCGTACAGCCCCACCCGGAGAAGGCGGCCGCCGTCGTGCGGATCTTCGACCTGTATTCGCGCGGGAACGCCACGTTCAAGTCGCTGGCCGAGACGCTCTACCGCGAGGGCCACACCTACCGAACCAGCGAACCTCGCTTCCGGCGCACGACCCTCTCGTACATCCTCAACAACCGCTTCTACATCGGGGAGATCGCCCGCAACGGTCAGGTCTTCCCCGGCCGGTACGAACCGCTCATCTCGCGCGAGTTGTTCGACGCCTGCCAGGATGTCCTCAACGGCCGCAACCGACGGCTCAGCCGGCCCGACCTGCCCCTCGCCGGCGGCCTGATCCGCTGCGCCCACTGCGGTTTCGCGATCACGGGTGAACGCATCCGTCGCCGGCTCCGCGATGGGTCGATCAATGAGCACCTCTACTACCGCTGCGGGAACAACAGCCCGCCGACGGACCATCCCACGGTCCGGTGGAAGGCCGCAGACCTCGAACGGGCGATCGCGGCTGATCTCAGCGGGCTGCGGTTCGATTCCCCCGAGATCAGAGACCTCTTCCGCCGGACGCTCGCCGAGGCCTTCCGGGACATCTCCGATCACCAGCGCCGCAAGGCCGCGTCGCTGACGAAGCGGCGCAGCGAACTCGTCAACATGCAGGATCGCCTCCTCAACGCCTACCTCGCCGGAACCATCGCCGACGAGGCCCTCAAGGCCAAGTCCGAGGAACTGCGACAGGAACTGGCCCGGGTGGACGAGGCGCTGGAGAGCAACCAAGGGAGGGGCGAGGAGGCCGGTGACATCGCCCTTCGGCTCTTCGACTGGTGCCAGAACGCCGCCGAAAACTGGGAGCGTTCAACCGCGACCGCCCGCCGCGAGATCCTCGACGCGGTGAGTTTGAACCGGCTGCTGAGCGCAGAATCCTTGGAAATTCCCAAACGAAAACCCTTCGACGTACTCGCCGAAGGGTCCGTTTTGGAGACAAGTCGGGGTGACAGGATTTGAACCTGCGGCCT
>WYBR01000044.1 GCA_011525805.1 Vicinamibacteraceae bacterium | reverse complement strand
TCGGGGTGACAGGATTTGAACCTGCGGCCTCCTGGTCCCAAACCAGGCGCTCTGCCAAACTGAGCTACACCCCGCTCGTGAGACGATGATAGGCGGGGCCGGATTCGCGGAGGGGCGGAAGTTCCGCGGGTCCGGCGCCGCGCGGCGATGAAGTCAATCGGACCGAGCGCCCGGCGGAGGGCTACTCGACCGCGATTTCGACCCAGTCGACGAACGCCTCAGGCACCGCGGCGCGAGGCGTGAGCACGGGGACAAAGTAGCGGATGGAGACCCGGATCGAGCCGTCGACGGCAACGTATGAGGCGGCGTCGATCGCCAGGGCGCGGTTGCGACGATCGCCCAGGCCAGTCGGGTGCTGCATCACCACGTCAAAGCGCTTCAGCGACCAGTTGTAGAGTCGCACCTGCTCGACGCCGGCGCGATGGTTGATCTGTGACTCGACCGTGAGGTTCAGCCGCTCGGGATCGCTGACATTGCTTTGAGCGAAGACGCGGAGGTCGAGGCCTTGCTCTTCGGCGCGTGCGCGGAGCATCACATTGTCGGACCGCTCAATGTCTTCGACGGGGCCGAAGATGATCCTCCCCTCCGCCGCCTTGACGTCGATCAGGTGCGCCGCCGCGCCGGGGAGTGAGTCGTTGATGAGCACGGTGATGACGTCGGATTGCGGGAAGGCGTGCGTTGCGGCGATGTCGGGAAAGCCGTCGCCGTCGAAATCGCCCGCGGCCACGTCCATGGCCTGCGGCGGGAGGTCCTGCCAGAGCGGGAACGCAAAGCCCCCGTCTCCGAGGCCGACGAGCGTCGAGACGCGGTTGAAGTAACTGTGCACCGAGACCACATCGTCGATGCCGTCGTTGTTCATATCGGCGGCGACGATCGCCTCCGGCTGGCCATTGACGGAGCCGAACCGCTGCTGCGAGAACGAGCCATCGCCCGCGCCGAGCACCGACGTGACGATTCCCGCGTGGCGATCGACCGTGGCGGCGTCGGGCGCCCCGTCGCGATTGAAGTCGCCAAACGCGAGATCGACGGGTTGACGGAGGATGACGGAGTCGATCGGCGCGAGAAAGCCGGCGCCGCCATTGTTGCGGAGGATGCGAATCGCGTTGTACTGCCCGCCCGAGAGGAGCCCGACGCCGAGGTCGGGCCGCCCGTCGCCGTTCACATCCGCCGGTTCGATGCACCACGGAAAGTGCGGTGTACTGAACTCCTCGACGATCCGGAAGGCGCCGCCCCCGAGGCTGGCCAGGTGCGTGAGACGGCGGGCGTCCCGGTGCGCGACGAAGAGGTCATCGCGTCCGTCGGCATTGAAGTCTGCGGAGACGATATCGTGTCCCGGCGAACTCAAGGCGAGCACCTGCGCCGCGCCGAACGTTCCGTCGCCGTTGTTCACATGCACGGCCAGCACGGCACCGGCGGTGCTGAGGATCGCGACATCCGGCCGCTGGTCGCCGGTAAAGTCGCCCAGCGTCAGCGCTGTCGGCGTGGCGACGGTGGATACGTCGGCAAGGCGGTCGAAGGCGCCATCGCCGCGCCCGCGCAGGACGGTGAACGTGCTCGCCGCCCCGTTGATCACGACAAGATCGACCAGGCCGTCGCCGTCCGCATCCGCCGCCTTGACATCAGCGGGGCCGGCGCCCGTCCGCCAGCGCACTGGTTCGATGTAGCCGGCGAAGTCGCCCGCGGCGGCGCCAGCCACCGCGATGAGCAATACCGCCGGGACGGAACGGGTCGTGATCGATCGGTGGTTCAGTTTCCGGGGCTTGGTTGGATGCACCGCTGCTCTCCTTCAATGGTGATCGATTTGACTCGGGCCGAGCGGCCCGGGCATTCGGGAATGTCGCCCCGCCTGGACGGTCTTGCAGGCGGACGCATGTTTTACAGTGAGTTGCGCGAGGGGCGGAACGGGGCCGAATCACGCGGCCGGCAGCGCCAGGGTCAGAATCACCGTGTCCTCGTAGTCCCCGGGGCCAAAGGCGGCGACCTGCTCCGTGCGGGTCATCGGCGCCATCTCGAATCCCGCCCTGCGATAGGCGCGGATCGCGCGGGTGTTGCGCGCGGATGGGCGCATGATGAAGCGACTCACCCCCAGACCCGCGCGCAGGCGGCGGCAAAGCAGGCCGATCGCCGTCGAGCCAAGCCCCCGACCGCAGTCGACAAGCGAGCGCATCCAGACGTCGATTTCGTAACAACCGGGCCGCGAGACCACCCCGCTGTAACTGATGTGGCCGACGGCGCGGCCGGCCTCCTCGATGATGAAACTGCGGCCGAAGTGCTCACCCGAGCCGTCGAAGTAGTACGGGATGTAGTCGGCGCAGAACTGCTCCCATGTCGGGATGGGCGCATCGGCGAAGTTGGGCGGCCCCATCATCGAAGCGACGATGCCCGGCGCTGTCATCCACTCGTACACGGCGCGGCGGTCTGCGAGCCTCGCCGGTCGAAGTCGCACGGAGTCCGCGGCGACGCGGCCCGGCGCGCCGGGCGAGGGATCACGGCTCGGGCACATCCGCGGGTCCGTAGCGCACGAGTTTGAGCGAGCCGTCCTGCACCAGGCCGATGCCGGGCGCGTAGTACTTGTACTCCTTCTCGCCGGCTTCGAGGGGCGTGGTCTCCTCGACCTTGAGGCAGTGCTCGAAGACCCCAGCGGGGCACTTCACCGTCGCATCGAGACCGACGATCTCGGCCCGGTCCATCGCCACCTCCGGCGCGATCTCCTGGTAGTAGCGGGCGCCCAGCAGCGGCAGTCCGGGCATCATCAGGCCGAAGCGAGCGCCTTCGGTCCCTGAGACCCAGGCGCCCTCGTGGCCCGCGACTTCGCCGTCGCGGTAGAGGTCCACTTCTTCGCCGAAGTAGAAGACGCCGTTCGTGCGGCGGCTGATGGCGAAGAAGTTGCGCGAAACCTCGACGATCTGGCCGGACCTCGTCTCGCGCTCCTCGACGAGGCGCGTCTCGACGCCGTCGATCACGCGAGTCTCGTCGAGCACGGTGATGACGAGGCGTTCGTTGCCGCCTTCGTAGACCATTTGCCATCCCGGTTCCAGGATGAAGCAGGGATTGCGTCCCGTCGAGATGAGGTCGCCGGCGTCGACGGGAAACGTCCGCGTCCAGCGGTCGTCGTCGAGTTGGATCGCCTCCGCACCGATTGCCATCGCGACGAAAGCGGCCGCTGCACAGAACGCCGCGCGGTGCACTACTGCCATGAGCCACCTCCTTTGCATGCCTGGATGGAGTGTAGGTCATCCGAGGGGGCGCGCCTTGCGGTCCTCCCGCGCGCCTGTCAGTTGATCCGCTTGAGCAGATCCTCCACGGCGGCGCGCAACTGCTCATCGTCATCGCGCGACTCGGCCTCGGGAGTCTGGGGCACGAGGATGTCGGGCATCGCGCCGTTGTTCTCCATGTCGGTCCCGTCGAGGAGATACCAGCCGCGGAAGGGCAGGCGGACGAAGGTGCCGTCGATGAGGGAAGTTCCTCCGGTGCTGATGACGCCGCCGTAGGTCTGCTGGCCGACGAGCGTGCCGCGCCGAATGGTCTTGAAGGCGTGGGAGATGATCTCGGCGTTTGAGAAACTCTTCTCGTTGCAGAGCATGTTGATGGGCAGGGTGTAGCGCTGGATGAAGAGGCGGTCCTGCGGGTAGTGGCCGACCTTCGTTGGATCCGCGCCGCGCGGGATCGTGTAGGCGTGCTGCGGGTAAGCGATCGAGGCCAGCAGGCGGTCGGTCGTCCACCCGCCGCCGTTGTTGCGCACGTCGATGATGAGGCCTTTGCGGCCGCCAGCGGCGGCGAAGAGGTCGCGCTCGAAGACGTCCAGCGCGGGCTGGTTCATGCCTTCGATGTGGATGTATCCGAGTTGCCCGTCAGACCATTCCTCGACAAGGCGCGCGTTGGTCAGGCGCCAGTCGTCGTAGCGCAGGCCGCGCTCCGCGCCGGCGCTGACGGGCGTGAGCAACACGTCCAGGCTCGCGGTGGAGCCGTCGTCAAGCGTGCGATCGACGGTGACGATCACTTCTTCGCCCGCGCGGCCCTGGAGGCGCGATTCGAGGGTGTCGGCGCCCTCGAACGGGCGCCGGTCGATGGCGGTGATGCGATCGCCGACCTGGAGCGCCATCGGGCCGACCGCGGCGGGCCCGAAAGCCACGACTTTCGTGACGGCGAAGCGATCGCCGTCGCGCCGGGCGTCGATGCCGAGCCGTCCCATGGGAAGCGCGTTGGGAGACGTTTCGCCGCGCGCGGTGATGCCGAGGTGCGAGCCGTTCAGTTCGCCCAGAAACCTCGCCGCGACGTGGTTGAACTCATCAGCCGTCCGCGTCTTGCGCGCCAGCGCGTGGTATTTGAGCGTGAGCGCGGGCCAGTCGAGGTCTTTCATCGTCGGGTGGTAGAACATTTCCCCGAGAATGCGCGCCGCTTCGCGGAACTTCTGGCTTGACTGCGCCTGGAGATCGATGCGCATGCGGTCGGCGATGTCGTAATTGTCCACCTTTCCTCCCGCGGGGGGAATCACCCCCGCCCGGCCGCTGGAGACGAAGACGACCTTGTCGCCGGCGGTGTTGAGGTGCTGGACGGAGACGCTCGTCGTGATGCGCTTGAGGTCGCTCCCGTCCCACTTCACGGAGAAGAGGCCGGACTCATCCGTCGCGCCGGTGAAAACGTAATAGTCGCCGGCCGGGGTCATCTCGTTGCCGCCTTCGCCGCCGGTCAGGCGAGTCACGCGGCGCAGGCGCAGCCAGGCGTCGTCGAGATCGAGTTTCAGATCGGCTTGCTTCGCCGGCTCCGGCGCCGGCTGGTCATAGCGCACCGGCTTGATCGCCTTTCGCTTCTTGGCCTCCTTGGCCGCGTTGTCGTAATACTCGAGCAACTCCCGCGGCGTGTACGACTCGATCGCCTTGTCGAGGTAGACCATCCACACGTCCGATTCATCGCCGACGCGCTGCGAGAGAAACGAGAGCACTTTCCCGTCTGCCGACCAGCGCGGGTTGGAATCGTTGTCGGGGTGTCGCGTGATGTTGACGGGCGCCGACGAACCGTCCGCGGGAACGATCCAGATGTCGCTGTTGAAGTCCATGTCGCTCTGGTGGTAGGCGATCAGCCGGCTGTCGTAACTCCACCGCGCCTCGGTGTCCGTGTCCCAACCCGCGACGATCACGCGCTCCTCTCCGGTGAACAGATCGCGTACGACCAGGTCGCCTCGCCCGCGGCGAAAGAGCAGCGTGCGTCCGTCGGGCGAGGGATTCGGCCGCCGGTCGTGATGCTCCGCCGCGGCCACAACCGGAGTGATGGTGAATCGCACCGCGTCGTGCCAGCGCTCGGGCTTGAATTCGCGCGGGACTTCGGGCTCCTTCTCTTCCTTCTCGTCTTTCTCGTCCTTGTCGTCTTTCGCAGGCTGGTCCTTCTCTTGCGCGTCGGGGGGTTGGGCGCCCTCCTTCGCCGCGCCGGCGGGTTCGTCGGCGGGCGCGGCTGGTTCCGCTCCGGGTTCTTCCTTCGAGACTTCCGGCTGCGGCGCAGCCTCGGCGGCTTGCACCGGCGGCGGCTCAGTGGCCTTTCTGAACGCCTCCACGATCTCGCCGCGAGTGAGTTCGGCCGTGGCCATATAGATGGACTCGGAGCCATCCTCGTCGCTTGTGAAGTAGAGTCGCACTCCGTCGGGCGACCAGGCGATGTCCTTCTCGCGCGCATGCGAGTTCGTCACGCGGCGCGTCGGGCTTCTCTCGTCGATGTTGCGCACGTAGACCTCGCCGTAGGCGACGCACGCCATGACCTGCCCGTCGGGGCTCAGGGCCGCCTCGGAAACGTCGCGGCCGATCGTCCGTATCTCGAAATTGTCCCGCTCATCTTCGCTGGCGGTGATGGTCAGCGCCTCGGGCTCGGCGTTGCGGCGGGTGAGATCAAGAGTGTAGAGCGTGTCCCAGGCGGCCAGCACCGCCGTCGAGCCGCCAGCCGCAACGTCGAAGTCCTGCACGTCATCGATCGCAAAGGCGGTGAGGCGCACGGCCCCCGCTTCTCCCCGATCGAGATCCATGCGATAGAGGTTGACGGTGTTGTCCTCGCGGTCGGAAAGGTAGAGGATGGTGTCGTCGTCGAGCCAGCGCGCCTGGCCGTCGTTGCCTTCCCAGGTCGTCAGTTGGGTGAACGACCCGTCCGCGCGGTCGTAGAGCCACACGTCGCGATCGTCGGGCCCACGGTAGTGGCGGCGCGTCCACGACGAGCCGCCGCGCGTGAAGAGTGCCTTGCTTCCATCGGGGCTGACGGCCGGCTCCTCGCCGAAAGCGCCGTGCAGCCGGACCAGGTCGCCGCCATCAACGGAGACCAGGTACGGCCTGGCCGCGCGATACACGTCGCCTTCCAGGCGCGACCAGAAGGTGATGACTTCCTCGCCGTCGGGATCGAGTCCATACGCCGCGAGGATGCAGGATTGATCGATGTTCGTAACCTGCCGAACGTCTGTGCCATCGGCGTTCATCGTGTGAATGTTGGAGAAGCCGGTGCGGGTGGAGTTGAAGGCGACGCGTCGGCCGTCGCGACTCCAGGCGGACCGCCCTTCGTCGGCGGGATGGCTGGTGAGGCGCAGGGCGTGGCCCCCTTGCGCCGGCGCTTTCCACAAATCGCCCCGCCAGGAGAAGACAATCTCGGAGCCGTCCGGGCTGATCGACGGAAACCTTGGGAGGTCGACGTTTCCGCCGGCGGCGGCCGGGGGCTGGGCGGCTTGACCCGGGCGCGCGGCGTCGGCCGCCCGGTCGTCAGCGGCAGCGCATCCCACGAGCCACAGGCCGGAAGTCAGGGCGAACGAGAGGAGAAGGCGGGGCATGTCGAGTTCCTTCACGAATCGGGAAAGTGCAAGCCAGCCGGGTGAATCCCGAAAGAGTCGAGACGACGTCGCCTCGCTCGGCGTCCGCGCGGGACGCTTATACTACCGGGTTCAACCGCGCCGGCGGGGGCCTTTCGCGGGGCTGGTCCGGCGCGCGTGCTCCCGGCTTCGACCTCGATTCATCTCCTGGAATCGCCGTGTCCTCCGCCACTCCAGTCGCCGAACCATTCCGCATCGCGCTGCCCGGCGAGGGCGCCAAGCGGTCGCTCGTCTGGGCCGTGCGCCCCATGCTCGAGCGGGCGCTGCGCTTCCCGACGATGAATCGCATCTACCGGCAGATTCACGCCCGCCCGGACGATCGCCAGTTCTGCGACCGCGCCCTCGAGGCGCTGGGCATCGAAGTGAGAATCACGCTGGGTGACCTCGGCCGCATCCCTTCGACCGGCCCGGTCATTCTCATCGCGAATCATCCGATGGGCGGAATTGACGGCCTGGCGATGTTCTCGATCATGCACCGCGTGCGGCCCGACGCGCGGATGGTCGGAAACTACATGATGTCGATTCTTCCCGATCTCCGGGAGGCGTACTTCTTCGTCGACCCGTTCGGCGGCGAGCAGGCGGTGCGCCGCAACACAGCCACGATGCGCCGGTGCTTCGAGTGGCTGCGCGACGGGCACGTGCTGGCGACCTTCCCCGCGGGCGAAGTGGCGCACTTCCGCCTCAGCGAGCGAGCCGTGGTCGATCCGCCGTGGAGCGACTCGGTGGCGCGGATGGTGCGGCGAACGGGGGCGTCCGTCGTCCCCATCTACTTCGAGGGGGGCAACAGCGCGCTCTTTCACGCGGCCGGCATCGTGCATCCCCGACTGCGCACCATCATGCTGCCCAGCGAGATGCTCGGCCATCGGCGCCGGCCCATCAACGTCCGCATCGGCCGGGCCATTCCCTTCGAGCGGATGCGGCGCTACGACGATCCGGAGTCCCTGACCGAGTACCTCCGCCTGCGGACCAGCCTGCTGCGAAGCGACGAGGATGAGTCGCGGCCCGTCCCCCGCGCGGCCGCGGTGGCGGCGCCAATCGAGCCGCCCGTGCCGCGCGAGGCGCTGCTCGACGAGATCGAATCGCTGCCCGATGAGTGCCGCCTGCTCGTCCATCAGAACCTGCGCGTCTACTGCGCGCCGCACGACGCGGTCCCGCAGGTGCTGCGCGAGATCGGCCGCCTCCGGGAGATCGCCTTCCGCGGCGTCGGCGAGGGGACGGGCCGCAGCATCGACCTCGACCGCTTCGATCGGCACTACCAGCACCTGTTCGTCTGGGACCGCGCCTCCTCGCGGATTCTCGGCGCGTACCGCCTCGTTCACATCGACAAGGCGATCGAGGCGCACGGCCTGGAGGGCCTGTACACCTCCACGCTCTTCCGGTTCGGCGCCCGGCTCATCGAGCAGATCGGCCCGTGCATCGAACTCGGCCGGTCGTTCATCGACCCCGAGGCGCAGCGCACCACACCGCCGCTCATGCTGCTGTGGAAGGGCATCGGGCGCTTCGTGCTGCGCGAGCCGCGCTACACGGGCCTGGTCGGCCCCGTGAGCATCAGCGCCGAGTATTCGACGATGTCGCGCCTCCTGCTCATGGCGTTTCTGCGCATGCACCGGTACCTGCCGCGGCTGGGCGACCTCATCCGGCCGCGCAACCCGCCCCGCTTCATGCCGCCGCGCGAGTGGGAGTCGCACCGTCTCAGCACCGTCGTGAGCGATCTCGACGAGGTCGATTCGCTCGTGCGCGAACTGGAGCAGGACGGCAAGCCGATGCCCGTGCTCCTGCGGCAGTACCTCTGGCTCAACGCGAGGCTGCTCGGATTCAACGTCGACCCCGAGTTCGGCAACGTGCTCGACGGGCTCATGTACGTCGACCTGCTCCAGGTCGACCGCCGCGTCATGCGGCGGTTCATGGGCCAGGCCGATGCGGACGCCTTCCTCTCCCGCCACGCCGCCGCGACTCGGCTGTAGCCTCGCGTCGACTCAATCCGCCAGCGCATCGACGCGGCGGTCTGTTCGATGTGCGCGAAGGATGCGCCAAAGCGCACGCAGCGGAGTCACCGGCGCTCCGGCTTCCCGATTGCGGGCGCCGATCTCGAACGCCAGCGACCATTGCCGCGCCAACGTGCGATAAGCGAACCAGAGCGAGTGGTGCGGGTCGTAGATGTTCGCCGCCTCCGCGAGCACGCCGTTGAGTTCAACGATGCGCCAGTCGCGGCCGGCGCGGAACTCGGCCTCGTCGGAGTAGCGCACGTCGAACCGGCCCAGGCAGAATCCCTCGAAGGCCCGGGCCGATTCATCGATCGCCATCTCGAGCGCCGGCGTCCAGAGGCTCCAGCCTTCGCAGAACATCGTTCCCTGGCAGTGATTGCCCGACACCGCCAGCGGCATCCTCTCCCCCGCCGCCAGCACGCGGTCGATCTGCGTGTCGTGCCGGTTGAGAAAGGTCCAGGCCTGCATCCGGTAGCGCGGATGCGACCAGATGAGGTCCTCGAAGGTGCAGCGCCCGTCGCCGACGAGGACTGGGAACCGCTTGGCGGTGATGGAGAAGATCCGGCCGCGCGGCTCGCCGGGGATCCGGTAGTAGAAGACGCCCGCCTCGTGCGGGCCGGGGTCGTAGGTCTGGGCGAGCACATCGCCGCTGAACCGGGCAAAGTACTTCTCGGCGCTGCTCCAGTCTCTGACGAGTTTGAGCCCCTGGCCGCGCTCTCCGACGTCAGGCTTGAGCACAAGCGGAAACACCCACCGCCTTTCTTCCATGAGGCGGCGAAGCGCGGCGGGGCGATTCGCATCCGCGGCGCGGATGAGTGCGGAGGGCACGATGCGATCGGGCGGCAGCGCCGAGAGAATGGCGAACTTGGATTCGCCCACGACGCCGCCGTGCGGGATGCCGGGATTCGCCGCGGTGGGCACGGTCAGGCCGCGATGCCGCAGGGCGAGCCAGGCGATCCACGGCACAAGCGGCAGGTAGAAGAGGCTCACCGGCCAGAACTCCCACCGCCACACGCGTGAGACGAATACGACGAGGCGCTGCCGCCCCAGCCGAGTTGTCATCATCGCGGTCGTGCGGAGGAGCACGAGCAACAGAATCACCGCCGCAATCACCGAGAGCCACCCCTCGCCGAAAAGCCAGCGGAAAGGCGAGGTCGCCCGATCGCCAAAGAGGATCACGAGCGTGACGATCACCGGCGTCCAGATAAGCACAGCGCAAAATGTCCACAGCGCGAAACGCCCGCGGTGCGTGCCGAGCACGCCGGCGGCGATGTAGAGCGGCAGCCGCGTGCCGGGAATGAAGCGGCTGGCGAGAACCGCCGACCAGCCGTGCCGGTCAAACCACCGCCCGAGCGCGTCGAGGTGGTGGGCGGGCATGCGCCGGGCGATCGGCCTCCAGCGCAGCGCCCGCCGGCCAGCCACGGCGCCGATCAGGTACAGCCCGAGATCGCCGATGAAGATCCCGGTGAATGTGGCGATGATGCCGACGAATGGATCGAGTTTGCCGTCGCGAATCAGCAGTCCGACCGCCACCGACGTCGGGTCTTCGAGAATGAAGGTCCCGAGGATGATCGTGCCCATCACCGCCCACGGGTTCATGTCGCGGCTGAGGTCGAGGTCCACCGGCAGGACCGTCGGTCTCTCGGGACGGTCGGCCGTGTGATCGAGCGTTCGCCGCTGCGGGGCCGCCGCCGGATCACCATGGCGCTCCACGAAGGGAATGATCTCGGCCGCCAGTTGTGCCGAGCCGGACTCGCTGAACACCATGAAGTGCGAATCATCAAACAACACGAGTTCGCTGTGGCGAACGATGCGGTGATGTTCCTGAGCCACCCAGGCCCGGACGAGCGGATCGTCGCGTCCGTGCAGAATGAGAAGCGGCCGGTCGAGGCGTTCGAGAATGCCGCGCAGCGGTCGAAAGTCGGAGTCGAGGAAGTTTCGCAGGAAGGCGTGCCGCCAGGCTCGCGGGCCGAGCAGGCCGAAGTGTGGGACCGCCTCGGGGGCGACGACGAGCAGGGCGTAGCCAAGCGAGTTCTTGAGCCGCTCGAAGGCGTGATCGCCGCTGCCCTCGCCCTCGATGATGCCCACGCCGCCGTAGAAGACCAGGCTCTCGACGCGCTGCGGCGCCTGCTCATACACGCGCAGCGCCACGCCGCTGCCCATCGAGAATCCGACAAAATGCGCCGACTCCACTCCCAGTTCGTCCAAAAGGGCCAGAACGTAGCGCGCGTGCGCCTCGTGGCTGTAGTCGGGAATGGTCCACGTCGATCCGCCGAAGCCCGGCAGGTCGATCGTGATCACGCGAAGGCGCTTGGCGAGCATCGGCGCGAGGAGGTCGAATTCGCTGCCGACCATCGGGCTGCCGTGAAGCAGCACGACGACCTCTCCGGCTCCCTGGTCGCGGTAGGACGTGCGGACGCGTCGCGCGGGGTCGACGCGGGCGCCGTCCACCGCGGCGAGATCGAGATGCACCTGCCCGGAGTCAGGCCCAGGCCGGCCGGGCCAGACGAGTTGCACGAGGTGGGAAGCGACCAGGAGAATCAGCCACCATTGCCACCATCGTGGGCGACGCGACCCGGCGAGCGGAATCCCAACGCCCGTCGAGGAGGCCGGCGGCGCGCGATCCGAAGCGTCTGATGGAGTGTTCGGGGTGGGATTCACTGCCCGTGGGAATACGCAGATGGAGGGATTCGAACCCCCAACCCCCTGATCCGTAGTCAGGAGCTCTATCCAATTGAGCTACATCTGCAGCCGTCAGCGGGGCTGGAACCGCGGCTGACTGCTCAAGAATACACCGCCTCGCGGGCGTCTTCAAGTCAGGAGACGGCCGTCGCCGCAGCCCGGTCGAGGTACCAGCAGAGCGTGCCTCCGATCGGTCGGACGCCGCGGATCGGCAGATCCTGCACCGTCGCATGTGTGTTGGCGCTCAGCCGCGACACGATCTCCTGCTTGGATTCGCCGGTAATCATGACGGCGGCGAGTCGGGCGCTGTTGATGAGCGGCAGCGTCATCGTTACGCGGTCCGGCGGCACGACGTTCGGGCCGGAGTTGATGCGAATCAGCCGCGTCGGCTCGCGCAGGGCCGGGCTGTGCGGGAAGAGGCTGGCGGTGTGCCCGTCGGTTCCGACGCCGAGCAGCACGTAGTCGAGCCGATCGTGCCCCCGCTCGCGCCACTCGAGGGTGGAACGGAGCGTCCTCTCGTACTCGTCCTCGACGTTCTCGGAGAGCGCATGGATCGGATGCTGCTGCGACCTGGGGATGCCGGAATGCGCTCCGAAATGCTCCTCGATCATCCGCCAGTTGCTCTTCTGGTCGTCAAACGAGACGCGCCGCTCATCGACGCACCAGAGATGAGTCTTCTTCCAGGGAATCCCCCGGCAGATGGGGTCGGTCATGAGGTGGCGGTAAAAGGGTTGGGGGGTTGAGCCTCCGGAAACGGCCATGTGGAAGTCGCCGAACGCCCGCCAGCAGTTGAGGCTGTGGCTGAGCAGATCGCTGGACATGCGCTCGACAAGTTCCTCGACGGTGTCGCAGACGACGACCTCGCCGGGCAGGTTGGGTGCGGGCCGGGTCTCGGAGAGGTCGTAGGCCGTCGGTCGTGGCTCAGTCATGCGGCGACTCAGCGTGTCTCCTCGATGCCTGGATTATGCCATGTACAACCCGAGTTTGCCAGCAAATGTTCCGATTCCGGCGGCCCCCATGTCCCCGGCGCGTAATTGCCGGCGATTCCCCGGCGCAGCGCCGGGTCGAGAAACGGCGCGACGGCCCGCCAGGCCCCCTCGACCTCGTCGCGGTGCTTGAAGAGCGTCTGGTCGCCGCGCATCGCGTCGAGAATCAGCGGGCCGTACGCCTCGATCGCCTCACCGCCGAAGCGGGCCGCATAGTCGAAGTCGAGTTTGACCGATTCGATGCGCATCTCGCCGGGAACCTTGCCCTCGAAGCGCAGGCTGATTCCCTCATCGGGTTGAATGTTGATCACGAGGCGGTTGGGCGGGCGGTTGCCACACGACGCGTGCGCCTCGGAGAGGGAGGAAAACAGGTCGATCGGCGGCTGGCGGAACGTCAGAACCACTTCCGTGAGTTTCCGCGCCATCGCCTTGCCCGTGCGCACGAAGAAGGGCACGCCCGACCAGCGCCAGTTGTCGATGTCGAAACGGATCGCGGCGAAGGTCTCCGTGCTCGAGTCGGGGGCGACGCCCTTGCCGCCTCGGTAGGGCGCTTCGTCGCGCGGGCCGCGGCCGTACTGCCCCAGCGCGCAGCGGCCGGCGGCCTCCTCCGCCGTGGCGATGCGGATCGCCTCGGTCACCTTGATCTTCTCGCGCCGGATCGGCGCGTCGGCGTACCGGCCCGGCGGCTCCATCGCCACCAGCGCGAGAACCTGGAGCAGGTGGCTCTGAATCATGTCCCGGATGGCCCCGGCTCGGTCGTAAAACTCGCCACGCGACTCCACCCCGACCGTCTCCGCCGCCGTGATCTGCACGTGATCGATGTAGCGCCGGTTCCAAAGCGGCTCGAAGATGGTGTTCGCAAAACGCAGCACGAGGAGGTTCTGCACCAGTTCCTTGCCGAGGTAGTGGTCGATGCGGAAGATCGACTCCTCCTCGAACGTGCGCCCCAGCGCCCGGTTGAGTGAGCGGGCCGACTCGAGATCGACGCCGAAGGGCTTCTCAACGATGATGCGCTGCCAGGGCGTCTCGTCGCGGTTAATGCTGCACCAGCGCTTGCCCTCCGTGATGAGTCCGGACTGCGCCAGGTTGTCGATGATGGGGATGTAGAGTTGGGGCGCGACGCTGAGGTAGAAGAGAATGCTGGAGCCGCACTCGTGCCGCGCCCCGGCCGACTCGATGGCCGCTCCGACGGCGCTGAAGGCGTCAACCCGCGTGGCGTCCGCGGCGCAGTAGTGGATGTGGCGCGCAAACTGCGACCACGCCGCCTCCGAGTGCTGCCTGGCCATCTCACCGGCCCATTGGGCCAGGTGGTCGCGGTAGGCCTCGTCGCTCATGCCGCTGCGGCTCACGCCGAGGATGGCGAAACGCCGCGGCAACTGCCCGCGCTGAAAGAGGTCGTAGAGCGCAGGGATGATCTTGCGCCGGGTCAGGTCCCCCGAGGCCCCGAAGACCACCAGAACGCACGGGCCGGGCACGGCAGGTTTCATTCACCAGTCTCCGACGCGGCCGCACGGCCGGCGCCCAGACGATAGGCCGATCGACTCCGTTCCGGTTCACGCCAGGCGCAGCAGCGCCGCGCTCGCTGAGCCGGGCTCGAGCACCTCGTGTGCGAATTCGCGGATCGCCTCGCGCTGCCCCGGCCAAAGGAACGCATCGTGGGCATGGCTCAGCGCCACCCATCGGTGCGCCACGTGCTCATGATTGAGCGCCGGCTCCCACTCGGCGCCCGCCTCGACCACAAAGCGCGGCGCGAGAAAGACCGCGTTGGCGCCGGCGACGAAGAACGGGCGCACCTGCTCGAGTTGCCACCAGCCGCGGCAGTCGGCGCCGTACAGGCCCGTCTCCTCCGCCACCTCGCGGCGGGCGGCGTCGAACGCGGTCTCGCCCGGCCTGGCGTGGCCGAAGACGGGTTGCCACGTCGAGGCGGCATGGCCGGCGCCTTCGCGCCGCCGCACTTGCAGAATCTCCACGCCCCCGCCGCGACGTCGGAAGATGAACGCCTCAACAAGGTCGGTCCGCAGGCGCGCGCCGGCGGGAGCATCGCCCGGTCGTTCATTCATCGCCATCCGCCGTTTCGAATCCGCCACTCCGCGACTCGAGCGGCTGCTCCGTCAGGCGCTGGGCGGCGACGGCCTTGGCGGCCATCTCCTCGACCTCGCTTGCCGGGTCCGAGTCGGCGACGACTCCGGCGCCCGCGCCATACGTCGCTCGCTCCCCCTGGATGAGGATGGTGCGGATGGCGACGTTGAGGCAAAAGCGATCGGGGCCGACGTAGCCGATCGAGCCGCAGTATGGCCCGCGCACGAAGGGCTCGAGTTCATCGATGATCTGCATGGCGCGAATCTTTGGCGCGCCGGTGATGGAGCCGGCCGGAAACGCGGCGCGCAGCACCTCCGCGAACCCCACGCCGGCGCGCAGGCGCCCCTCCACCGTCGCCACCCCGTGATGGACCGTCGGGTGCGATTCGACGGCCCGACGCTGCGTCACGCGCACGCTGCCGAACTCGCACACGCGGCCGAGGTCGTTTCGCATCAGGTCCACGATCATGTTGAGTTCGGCGGCGTCCTTGTCGCTTGCCTCCAGCACGTCGCGATGTTGCGACGAGCGCCGCGTCCCCTTGAGCGGGCGCGTGATGATCGACCGGCTCGCGCGATCGACGTCCAGGAAGAGTTCGGGAGAGAGAGAGAGCACGCGGCGCTGCTCGGACGTCTCGAGATACGCGCCGTACCAGTTCGCGGCGCCGCGCCACGCCTCGGCGGCCAGGCGCCTCGGATCAACGCGCAGGCTCGACTCGAATTGCCGGGCGATGTTGGCCTGGAACACGTCGCCGGCGCGGATGTACTCGACCGTGCGAGCCACCGCACCGAGAACATCATCATCCGACTGGCGCGGCCGCCAGGGCTGCAGCGGCGCTTGGCCGTCATCGATGGCCGGCGGGGCGGCGCCCAGGCCGAGTTGCTCGCGGACCTCGTCCTCGCTCACCGACACAGCGCCGGAGAGATCGGCGCAGCGCCATCGCTCGTCGAGGCGATCGTACACGAAGATTCGCGGGCACCAGAGCCACTCGTAGAGCGGCCAGTCCTCGGACCCGATGGTTCGAAGTCGGCCTGGAGCCGCGGCGCGGGGCTCGATGAACCGTCCCAGGTCGTAGGACAGGTATCCGATCCACCCGCCGCGCCACGGCGCCTCGCCGCAGGGCGCTGCGGCGCCGTCTCGGCACGCTTCAAGCCGGCGCTCGAGGAAGTCGAGGCCATCCATCGGATGGCCGGTGAATCGGGGCGACGCTTCGCAGGGGCCGCAGAGCGATTCCCACGACGTCCGCCCGGCGAAGTGGCGCAGCGCGCCCACCGGCTGCGCGACCAGCGACCAGCGCGCCCACCGTTCATGCAGGCGGCCGGAATGAAGCACTGCCAGCGCCCGGTCCGCGGGAGCGCCGCGCAGCACGTCCACGGGCGTAAGCGGCCGGCGCGACAACGTGCGTTCCGCGCGCCGCGGGCGGTCAGAAGGCTGAGTCAGCGTAGACGAGTTTGACGTTGGACGGATCGCGGCCGTGCTCCTCGAACAGCACGAGTTCATTCGGCCCGTCGTGGTTCACCCACGGGTCCGGGAGATAGTAGCGTTGCTGCGGCCCGACCGACTGGCCGGTGTGCGTCGCGACGAAGTACCGCCCGACGTTGCGGCCGTTGAGGTAGATCTGCCCCTTCGTCAGGCCGTTGGGCTCGATCCACAGCGAGCGCGGCGCCTCGGAACAGGTGAACGTCGATCGATACCACGCCGGCCGGCCCTGCAGCGCCTTGGCGCGGGCCTTGTCGTGTGGCTTGAAGAGGTTGAGGCGCGGCTGCTCCCACTTCGCGAACGACCACGTCGCCTTGTCGGTGAGGACCGACCGCGAGTCGTAGAACGAGACCGCCTGCTCGAGTTCCGCCTCGCCCCCGGCGAAGAGAGGCGCGAGTTGAAACGTGTTGCGCCCCTTGCGCAGGCCGCCGGACTCGTCGAGCACGAGGTGCACCAGCGGTCGGCCCGTCTGCCCGGAATAGAACCCGATGCATTGGTCGTTGAGCAGGATGAGCGCGGGCGTCTGCGCGCCGGCGATCTCGACGACGAGCGCCGTCTTTTGCCGGTGTTCGAACGTCCACTGGACGTCCTGGCCGGTCGTCACGTCGCCGTTGTGCAGGCCCTCGATGTAGGGCCGCTGTTCAAAGGGGCGGCGCGGAGGCGTCGAGACGACCTTGGGCTTGCCGACGCGCTTGGGCCTGATCTCGTGCAGGTGCTGGGTCAGCCCCTTGCCTTCGTGCATGTCGTTTCCGCCGGCGAACCGGCCGAGGTTGTCGATGAGGGCCACCAGCGTGCCGTTGCGCCCGGCCGGAAGCGCGATGTCGGCGATGGCGCCGCACGCGCCGGGACCGTAGCCGAGGATCGACTTCAACTGCCCCTTCACATAGAGGTGGATGCGATCCCCCGCTCCCGGCGCCAGGATCTTCATCTTGCGCCGCGGCCACTTGTGGTTGACGATGCGCACGAGGCCGTAGCCCGACCCCGCCGAGCACTGCTCCTGCGTGCTTGGGCCGTCGATGGTGGCGTAGCGCGGCGCCGTGCCAAGAATGTGCTCGTCCATCCCCGCAGAAGTCCACTCTGCGAGCATGGCTCGGGGGCTGCGGCGCGGCGGAGGCTCGGTCGGGATCGCCTCGTGCGAGCCGGAGCCCTGGATGATGTAGTGACTCGCCCACGCGCCGGCCGGCACGGGTTTGCCCTGCGCATCAAAGCCCTCGACGCCGACGAAGGCCGTGTCGCCGCGCACCCACGTCAGGTCGATCGCCTCTTCGTTGCACACGACGATGACCATCTCCTCGTGGAACTCGATGGTCGGCGCCTGACCTTTGGGAACCTCGACTTCGATGATGCTGAAGTTGATGCTCAGCAGCCCGCGCGAGCCGGCGGGCCCGTAGAGCACCAGGAGGTTCTTGCCGTTGCCCGCGAACGCGTTGAGGTTGGTCCAGTCGAGTTTCGCCCTCCCGCCGATGTGCGTATTGAGCAGACACCACGCCACCGGCTGGTTGCCGAAGGTCACCGGCACCGCCCGGCCGTTGGGCAGCAGGATCGTCGTCGAGTCCGACTTCGTGCGATCGTCCGCGAAGACGAAGATGATCTCGCCCTGGGCGCCGTCGAGGTGAACCACGGAATACCCGGGTCGCGCGGTCCTGCGCCCGCTCTTCTCGGGCGCGACCGCCAGGACGGCGCTCAGCGGCGCCGAGGAGAGGTTGGCGAAGACGCGAGCGAACTGCGAGGCGAACATGCACACCTTGCGCACCGCGAAGTAGTTGGCCCCCACCGTGCCCGACTCGCCCAGCGGCGCTCCGCCGTCCGCCGAGGTCGCGCAGTAGCGATCGACCGCGCCGGGCTGGCGTCCGGCGGTGAAGCCGAGATTCGTGCCGCCGTGGAATGGCCCGAGGTTGAACTGCGCCCCCGCCGCCAGCACCTGCGCCAGTTCATGGATCAGCGTCGCCGGCGCCATCGGCGGAGTCTGCGTCGCCGCCCAGCAGTCGGGGTGTCCCGTCCAATACTCGCCCACAATCAGCGGCCGGCCCGGCTGAATCGCCCGCAACTGCCGCAGGTTCATCAGCATGTTCTCGCGCCCGGACCACGTGTCTATTGTCTCCTCGCGCCGCTGCCAGAGGTTGTTCGTGTTGATCAGCGGCAGGTCGAAGTCGTGTTCGCGGATGAAGCGCGCGATCTCGTGCAGATAGGCGTCGGCGGCGTCCTGGTTCCCGCAGTGCCACTCGTGCTCCACCTGAACCAGAACAATTGGTCCTCCCACGCGACCGGAGTACGGCGACAGGACCTTGAGCAGTTTGCCGAGATAGCGGCTGGACGCCTCCAGGAATGGGGCCGTTCCCTGACGCACGCGCAGGTTCGGCTCCGCGAGGAGCCACGACGGCAGACCTCCCAGGTCTATGTCACTGCCGATGTACGGCCCCGGGCGCAGGATGCACTTGAGCCCGTGCTCGCTGATCAACTTGACGAACGCGGCAACGTCCGCTTCCTCCTCAAAGCAGTATTCGCCCTGCCGCGGCTCATGCAGCCACCAGGGGCATCGGACCAGTATCGTGTTGAGGCCGGCCGCAACCGCCGCCCGGATTCGCTCCACCCACGAGGCGCGGGGCACTCGGAAGTAATCGATGGTTCCGCTGACGATCCAGAACCGTCGTCCTTCAATGAGCAGGGATTGTCCATCGTGCGTGACTGCTGCCATGGATTTCTCCGCAATCGGAGTCTATTCGCGCTATGTTCGGGTCGGACGATGAAGCCGTTCGGAGGGGTGAAGCACTAAACTCATTCACCACAATGACTTGCAATCCAGGTCGGGAGACCGTGAATGTGAAAGCATAGTCAGAACTTGAAAAAGTCCAGTGGCGGCCGCGCGAAAACTCACGGTGGGCCGGCGAGGGTCGCCTCTGGCCCGCCGCCGCCTTCATCGGACCCGACGCGCCCGCCCCGGCGGCTCTCCGGTGACTCCCCTATTCCGACTGGGCCTTCGCGCCGCCCACGGCGCACCGATCGCCATTGAAGACCGAGGCCCGCGCGCCCGCGGTGCCATGCTTCGCTGCTCTGAGCGAAGCATGGCGAGTGGGCAACGGCGAACGACCGGCATCGAAGTCCAAGGCCCCCCGCGCGCTCGCCATGCATCAACCCCAGAGCGGGTCGATGCATGGCGCCAGTCACGGAAGCCGCTTCGCGCCCGCCGCGCCCGGTGCCATGCTTCGCTGCTCTGAGCGAAGCATCGCGAGCGGGCAACGGCGCACGACCGCCACTGAACTCCGCGCTGCGTCGGAGCGCGGCGCTGCGCGGGGGCTGCCCGTATAATGCCTCGGCGGCCGGCTCGCTTGCTCGGCCACGGTCCGATCTGGAGGTCTCATGCCCTACTACACACGACTCGGCGAACTGCCCAAGGCCCGCCACACCCGGTTCCGCCGGCCCGACGGCGCGCTCTACTCCGAGGAACTCTTCGGCACCGAGGGCTTCGTCGGGCCCACCTCGACCATGTACCACATTCACCCGCCCACCCAGGTCGCCGGCTGGAAGACGCTCTACTCCACCCGCCCCGAGTACGTCGAAGTGGACACCATGCGCATGCGCCACCTCAAGACCATGCCCATGAAGGCGCATGGCGACCCCGTCACCGGCCGCGTCATCCTCTTCGGCAACGCCGACTGCGAGATGTCGATCTGCGTGCCCAAGGACGCGATGCAGTATCACTTCAAGAACGCCCAGGGCGACGAGTGCCTCTTCATCCACTTCGGCTCGGGCACGCTCTACACGAGTTTCGGCACGCTCAAGTTCGGCCCCAAGGACTACATCATCATCCCGAAGGGCACCGTTTACCGCATGGTCTTCGACCCGCGCCAGGGCGAAGACGAGCCGCACCCGCGCTTCCTGTGCATCGAAACGGCGAACGGCTCGCACATCCTCCCTCCCCCGCGCTACCTCTCGAAGCAGACCGCCCAGTTCCTCGAGCACGCCCCCTACTGCGAGCGCGACCTGCGCCTGCCGCAACTTCCATTGACCTATGACGAACACGGCGAGTTCGAAGTGCGCATCAAGGCCCGCAACTGCGTCCACTCCTACATCTACCCCTACCACCCTCTCGACATCGTGGGCTGGGACGGGTGCTACTACCCCTACGTCTTCAACATCGACGATTTCGCGCCCATCACGGGCAAACTCCACATGCCGCCGCCGATCCACCAGACCTTTGAGGCGCACAACTTCGTCATCTGCTCCTTCTGCCCGCGCCTGCTCGACTGGCACCCCGAGGCGATTCCCGTTCCCTACAACCACAGCAACCTCGACTCGGATGAAGTGCTCTACTACGTCGAGGGCAACTACAAGGCGCGCAAGGGCATCGAAGTCGGCTCCATCACCGCCCACCCCCAAGGCATCCCGCACGGCCCGCATCCGGGAACGGTCGAGAAGAGCCTCGGCGCCAAGTTCACCAACGAACTGGCGGTCATGTGCGACACCTTCCGCCCGCTCTTTCCAACGAACGCGGCCCTCGATCTGGATGATCCGAAGTACCCCGCGAGTTGGCAGGGGGAGCACTTCTCCGCCGCCGTGCGCAATGGCCAGGGGGGCGCCACATCCGGCGCGACGCCGCCGCTCGCCGACGGAACCGAGCCCGTGACGACCTGGACATGAGCGCGTTCGCGCGCGTCAGTCGCCGCCGATGGGCGACGGCAGCAGGAACACATCGACCCGGTCGCGCACATTGACGCCGATGGGCAGGCCCGCGCGCTCGGCCTCCTCCGCGGAGGCGACGAACCGGTATCCCCCCACCGCCGCGATGCGCCGCGCGTCGAAGCGAATCCAGCATCGGCGCGCGAAGGGCGCTGCGGTCCGCGGCAGCGCCAGCGAGAAGACGCGTTCGCCGCCGCGGATCAGCCGGCCGCCTCCCAGCGCCGAGATGCGATCCTCGCGGCGCTCTTCGCCGCCCAGGAGTGAAACGGACCCGTCGGCCGGATCGACGAACAGCGCCGCCCCCGCCGCACCTTGGGCGAGTTCGAGATCAGGGCCGGACTCGATCCCTCCCTCGGCGCTGAGCCACCAGGTTCGCCCGGTTGACTCGTCGCCGCCCGCCTCGACACCGCCGATCACGAGCACGCGCCCGTCCGCGCACGCCGCGGCCGCAGCCTCCGTCAGCGGCGAAGGCAACTGCCGGGGCCACAACCGCGTGCAACGCTGCGCGAAATCCACTTCCTCAACCGTCGCCTCGCCTTCGCCTCCGATGATGAGCAGCACCAGGCGATGCGCTCTCGGCGCGGGTGGAGGCGCCGGCGCCCGAGTCTCGACGCGCTGCGGCTCCATCGTGGCCCCGATGCTGGCGCCGCGCGCCGTCGGGACGAGGTCGATCGAAAGTTCCTGCTCGACGAGCGAGTACGCCGGTTCGTCTCCCTCACCGCGCTGCGACTCGCTTTCGGCCTGGGACGGCAGCGGATCCGGGCGATCCCACAGCACGGCCGCGTGACGGCGCCGCGGCCGCGCCAGCCGGATCGCTTCCGTGAACGCCGCCTCTGCGGGATCGAAGAGCCGCACCCATCCGCCTCCGACCACCGCCACGCGGCCGTCAGGAAGGAGATGGGCGGTGTGACCCACGAGGGGCTCGGCCAGTTCGATTACGTCGCTGCCGGCGATGAGCGGATGGAACACTTCCGCGGAGGCGAGGGCCTCAAGCGCCTGCTGCGAATCGCCGCTCAGTTTGCCCGTCACGCCGCCGACGACGAGCACGCGCCCGTCCGCGAGCGTCGTTTGCGTATGGCGGGCGCGCGGCGCCGCGAGTTGCGTCCCGATCGGCCGCCAGCCGCGGACATCGTGCCGGACCTGAATTGCTGGTGTTGCCTCCAACTCCCGGGTGAATCCGCCCGTCACAACGAGCCACTCGCCGGCCATCTCCGCCGCGCTGTCGAAAACGCCCAGGGGCATTGGTTCGAGCGCATTCGACTGGAGCGGAAGCGTCGGCGGGCCGGCCGCGCCGAACCCTCCGCCGAGGGTGAGCGCGACGATGGTCGCCGCGCGACCGGCCGAACCGAGACACAGGCGTCGACGCGTTCGTTGCACCACCGGGATCCTCGCTCACTGGCGCGAGCCGATCACACCGGGCCTCCCAGGTCAGGCGTGCCCGCCTCGGCGTTATCGGCAATTTGGCGGCGCGCGTTGACCCGCGCGCACCACAGCCCTGCGTGGGAAAGACCCACGCCGGCGAGAGCGCCGCGAAAAACTCAGTTTCAGTTTCCGCGATCGGGATTGCCGCGGAACGACTCCTCCGACCACTGCGCATCGGAGAAGAGCGAAGAGGTGCGTGAGTCGAGATGGTGGTCGCCGAAGTAGAAGTTGGCCTTCTTGTGGTGGCGGAAGGCGAAACTCTGCGCCACGTCAACCACTTTGAAATCGCTGCAGCCGAAGATGATGTCCACCGACGTCGAGTAGACGCTGAAGCGCTGCCCGACGACGCGGTAGTACATGCCGTAGGAGTTGACGCCGGCCCTGACCGCCTCGGGGCAGAGCAGCTTCCAGTACGCCGGAGTGTCGGGCGCCTGCGTTTCGAGCCAGTTGATGTGCTGGGTGCGGTCGGGAATGCGGTTCTCCCCTTCGACTCGGCGGATTGGCGGCGATCCGCCTCCGCTGCCGCCCCCGCTCCCGCCGAGGAATTCGTGCCGCGACTCGCCGGGGGGCAGGTCGTAGGCGGAGCGACCCCAAGAGTCGCGTCGGCTGAGCGGATCGAAGTGCATCGTCCCGACCTGTCGGAGATTACTCAGGCACTCCACGTTTCGGGCCGCCACGCGACCATTGGCCAGCCCGGGCGTCAGAATGCCCAGCAGAAGCGCCGTCAGCGCCATGAGGATCAGCATTTCGAGAAGCGTGAAACCCCTGCCCACGTTGCTCTCCGAGAGTCCAGACGCTGAAATATAACCGCAGTTCCGCCCAACGGAAGCAGAAAAGTGCTTTCTGGGCAACAATTGTGCCGATCGGCGGCATATTCTTCGCCTTTATGGGTCGTCGGGCCCTCCCGAAGGGTTGGATTATGGGACTGAGCGTCCTCAAGTTCGGCGGCACGTCGGTCGCCTCGCCGGACCTCATGCTGGCGGCCGCTCGACGCGTTGCCGACCTCCGGCGCCAAGCCCGCGGCGTCGCCGTCGTCGTTTCTGCAATGGGGCACACCACCGACGAACTCCTTGAACTCGCCGACGCCATCAACCCCCACCCGCCTCGGCGGGAGACCGACATGCTCCTGGCCACCGGAGAGCAGGTTTCGATCGCCTTGCTCGCCATGGCCCTGCACTCGCTAGGCATCCCCGCGACAAGCATGACCGGTCCCCAGGTAGCCATCCGAACCACCGCCTCGCACACCCGCGCCCGGATTCGCTCCATCGACACCGCCCGGCTCCTGGCCGAACTCAACGCCGGACGCGTCGTCGTTGTCGCCGGGTTCCAGGGCGTGACCGATGATGGACAGATCACCACTCTCGGGCGCGGCGGATCGGACACCACCGCTGTCGCCCTCGCCGCCGCCCTCGCCGCCGATGTCTGCGAGATCTTCACCGACGTGGATGGCGTCTACACCGCCGACCCGCGCCTCGTCCCCGACGCCCGCAAACTCGAGCGCATCTCCTACGACGAGATGCTCGAACTGGCGGTGCTCGGCGCCGGCGTGATGCACAGCCGCGCCGTGCAGTTCGGCCAGCGCTACAACGTACCCATTCACGTCCGCCACAGCCGCAAGAACGACGCCGGCACGTTGATCACCAGGGAGAGCCCGGAAATGGAAAACGCATCCGTCGTCGGCTGCGCGCTCAAGGAAAACCTCGGTCGCGTGAGCCTGCGCGACCTGCCCAACAAGCCCGGCGTGGATGCCGCGATCTTCAACGCCCTCGCCGAAGCCGACATCAACGTCGATGACATCATTCAGAACGAAGCGTCCGGCGGCGGGATGAACATCTCCTTCACCGTCGAGCACCGCGACCTCGCCGACATCAAGCCCGCCATGGAGCGCGTGCTCGCCGAGTGCGGCCGGGGCGAGCAGTTGATCGACGTCGGCCTGTCGCGCGTCTCCGTGGTCGGCCTGGGGATGCGCCACCACACTGGCGTGGCCGCGAAGATGTTCACCGCCCTCGCCGACGCCGGCATCAACATCTTCAACATCACCACCAGCGAGATCAAGATCTCCTGCATCATCAACCGCAGTGACGGCGAAAAGGCCCTCAAGGCTGTCCACGCCGCCTTCGACCTCGCCGACGGCCAGCCGACCACCATCGACACCCTCACTCCCATGCGCTCAGTGCGCGTGTGATCGCACCGCGCCGCGCCGCGCGCCCGCGACGAGCCCGACGCGTGAGCGAGGGAGAGCGAAGCACTCCCCCGATTATCTCACTGGAACGTAAAATCCACGAGGTTGCTCACCTCGCAGGACGATCGCTCCACCGCCTGGAAATACACGCGCCGATTGCGAGCCGCGTTGGGCACGAAGAACGTGAGTTCCGCTTCGCCGAGTCCGTTGGCGAGATCGCTGCCAAGGATCGTCGGCCCGGCCATGCCGACGGTCACGCCCGGGCAGCCCGGGAGGTTCGTCGAGCCTGACCGCAGGCCGTACACGAAGTAGACCCGCTCCCCCGGCGTGGCGCCGTGCGCCGAGAGCGTGTTGTTCACCCCCGCAAGGCCGGGGGTCGGCGGATCGAGCGTGAGCCGGCCTTCGAACGCGACCGTCACCGTGTCGATCAGCATGAACACGACGTCGCTCGGCGACGGCCCCGCGCGAAGCAGGAGATGGTCGAACTCCTCGCTCTCGATCGTCAGCAGGCTGTGGTTGATGAACCACCCGCCGGGGAGAGTGACTGAGTCCGTCGCGACGATGATTCCCTCAAGCGACGCTTCGAGGGTGAGCGTCACGCCGCCGCCGTTGCCGAAGTCGTAGACGTTGATGCTCGCGAAGGCGGCCGTACCGACGGCCGGTTCGATTTCCATCGAACCGAACCGGGTGAACGCCGCCCCCTCGCCCGGCGAATAACCGCCGAAGCCCAGGGCGTTCGGGGCCGTGAAGTTCGGCTGCCCGCTCAGATCGGCCGTCGCCCGCTCGGCGACGAGCATGCTCGGGGGCGGATCGAGCCTGTTGTTGTAGTTGAAGAACCGGATTCCGCCGTCGGTGAAGTCGCGCCCGATGATGCCTTCCGGATACGCGTCGAAGTTCGCCGTCTGCCCCGCCGCCGCGCCCGCCAGCGCCGCCAAGACCACAAGAACCAGCCCCATGTACGTTTTCATTGTCTGCTCCCTTCCGGTGATGCGCGTGCTCCGCGTCTCGGCCGAGACCGCGTGAGTCGCGGACCACCAAGTCTGGCACGAAGGCCTTTGAAAGCCACTGAGAATCCGACCTTGATCTGCACGCCCGCTCCGGCGCCCCGCCGCGCGCGCCGGTGTCGCGTAGGGGTTGAGGCTCGGCGAAACGCACCGCTTCGCTCAACCGTCCCCTTCGACACTCTCCCCAGTGCCCAGTGCCTCCTGCCTTTCCTCTCTCTCATTCAAACGTATGCACCACGAGTTGGCTGATCTTGCAATCGCTGGACTCAAGCGCCTGAATGAGGAAGGTGCGGCCCTGGGCGGCGGGGGGGATGAAGCGAGTGAGTGTGGCGACTCCGTTCTGGTTGGCCG
>WYBR01000043.1 GCA_011525805.1 Vicinamibacteraceae bacterium | reverse complement strand
GGTGCCACTGCACGCTCGCGGCTCTGAGCGAGAGTGCAGTGCGAGGGGCAAGGGCACTCGTGGGGTGCCACTGCACGCTCGCGGCTCTGAGCGAGAGTGCAGTGCGAGGGGCAAGGGCACTCGTGGGGTGCCACTGCACGCTCGCGGCTCTGAGCGAGAGTGCAGTGCGAAGGGCAAGGGCGATCGTCCTCGCTGGCGCTTCGGCCTGCGAGCGAGGCGCGATGCGATGACGCTGGCACGCTCGCCATGCCTCGCTCAGAGCCGCGAAGCATGGCACCGCGCGGCGGAGTTCAGGGGCGGTGCCATGCATTGACCCGCTCTGGGGTCAATGCATGCCGGACGGCAAGGGCGCTCGTTCTCACCTGCACGTTCGCATCGATCTCCGCCCAGAGCGGCGGCGATCGATGCCACCCCCGCTCTCTCATGGGTGCCACTGCACGCTCGCGGCTCTGAGCGAGAGTGCAGTGCGAGGGGCAACGGCGGTCGCTTGCTCTTGCCCGTTCGCACACAGCACGCTGGCGCGATGCTGTGTGGCACCCTTTGTGGGACTCACGAGCCTGCACGTCCGCCATGCTTCGCCCAGAGCCGCGAAGCATGGCACCGCGCATCGCCTGCCTGGGCGATGATGACTCAACGGCTCGGAGTGAGCACGACGCAGTCCAGCCCGAAGAAGGCCCGGTCGCCCGAGGCCTGCGGATTGCCACCGACGACTTCCGCGCGCAGGATCAGCCGCCCGCGGTCGGGTCTGAAAGATCCGAGTTCGATCGGCCCGCTCGCCTGACACACCCCTTGGGCGCCGCTGAAGAAGTCGATAGGTTCGCCCGCCGCACGGCCGTTGACGGAGAACTGCACGATGCCGTAGTCCCAACTCTTCGTCGCGTGCAGCGTCAGATCGACCGGGCCGGCGGCATCGGTCGGGATGACCAGTTCGATGAAGTCGCCGACCTTCGCGGCGCGAACCCAGAGGTGCTCGTCGCCGCTCCACGTGTTGCGCGCGAATCCCTTCATGCCCTGCGGGCCGAACTGGAGGTCCGCCGAGTGGCGAACCGCGACGAGGTCTTCGCACTCGACGGCGCCCTCGATGGCAAAGGGAGGCGGGAGAGGCGCTGGGTGAAGCGGGCCGCGCCTCGCCTCGGCCGGCTGCGGGTCGCGGTTGTGCACCGCCCCCGGCCGCGCGTAGAAAAACGTCGCCGCCGCGTACCCGGCGTTGCACTCCTGCCAGTGCCACACCTCCATGTCCATCCGCAGCGAAGTGCGAAAAGGGATCGCATCGAGGAGGCGCACCCGCGACACGGCGGTGTGGCCGTAGTTGCCCGGCCCATCGCAGCGCGGCTGAGCGTGGAACGGTCCCGTGAAAGTCTCGGGACAGCACCAGGCGTAGCCGTAGTAGTCTTCGGTTCCTGTGCCGAAGTGCGAGGGAAACGCCTCGCCGTCGACGTAGATCTTCTCATCCCCCTCGCCCCACCACGCCTCGACGGGATTGACGACCGCGAGGCTGTCGCCGACGTAGACGCCTTGTCCCTTGATGTCGATGTAGTTCCAGTCCTGCATCGGGCGCGTCGGGATCGGGTTCTCGTGGCGCCAGTGCGCGTGGAAGTGCATCGAGCGATCATCCCACTGCCAGGACTGGTTCTCGATGACGAGTTCGATCGTGGCTTCGCTGAGGCCGAGGTTCTCCACGACGATCGAGCCGGACTTCCGGTACGGCATGACCCAGCGCGAGGTGAGCACCGCGACTGAGTCGTCGCGTTCATCGGCGGCGGCGCTTCGATACCAGTCTTCAAACGGATTCAGTCCGACGCCGACGCCGTAGAAGTCGCCGACGGGACACCAGATGGCCTTTTCCTGATCGAACTCGGCAGAGAGAACAACGGTGCGCAGCGCGTCGGAGTGATCCGCGGCGGCGACGCGGCACGTGAGCGTGCGAACGGCCGAGGGGCCCGGCGGGAGCGCCAGGCCGAACCTCTCACCCGGCCCGAGCGTCCGCCGGGTCTGCTGAGTGCGCCCCACCGGCGGGCCCGCAGGCGCGGCGAGCGTGCGCTGCACTCGGTCGAGGACGTCGGCCGCCGCGAGGAGCGCGGCCGTGCTGAACGACGCCACCGGCGCGCTGCCGTCGTACGTGCGGTAGTTGACCTGATAGTAAAAGCCGTCCGAGTCGCTCGTGATCTTGCAGTGCCGCGCGTAGGGAATCGGAAGATAGAGATTCCAGCCGCGGCTGCGCACGGCCGCGAGCGGCACGCCGAGCGGCGCTTCTCCTGGCGACCACGTCCCGCCCAGAAGCGCCTCCATCGGTGCTTCCAGCGCAGGCTGCGACTCGCGGTCCAGATAGACGCGCAGCGTGCCCTTCGGATTCGCCGACCAGAGGCGCACAATCGCGCCCGGGCCATCGGCCTCCATCATCACCCACTCGCGCCGACCGCCGTTCTCCTCGACGCGGATGTACTGGCTCGCGTCGCCGTTGGCGAACCAGCCTTCGGCATCGTCCGGCGACGTCGACTTGCGATCGTAACTCGACGCCTGCGCGCAGACGTACCACGGATCGGGCCGACGCGCCACGGCGGAACGATCGATCATCTCTTCCAGCAGCGATTCGATGGTGATGGGAGGGGCGGCCGATGCGGGCGAAGAAATCTCCGCCGCCACGAAGAAGATCGCCGCACGCACGGCGATCGAAGTGTTGCGCGCGAGCATGGTCGAACCTCCAACAATGGGTGAGGGGATATGGTACCGCCCCGAGCCCGCCGCCGCGAGCCAGGCGCCGCGCGACGCCGCCGCGAGCGGCGCAGCGTCTTGGGGGCAGTGCATCGCGGCGCGGTGGCATCCTGCGCCGCCGCTCTGGCCGGAGTTCGAAGAGCAGCGGGTCGCGCTACCAGGCCGACGCACCAGCGAGGACGAGACGCGCGGTGCCATGCTTCGCTGCTCTGGCCGAAGCATGGCGAACGGGCAAGCGCCGAAGCGCCGCGTCCGGCGACCAGGCCGACGCGCCAGCGAGGACGAGCGGCACTGCCGCAAAGAGGCACAAGGGGCGCAGAAGGGAATTGACTCAACAGAAGCGCATTCGTTGATGCGGCGACCTTCGAGCGCACGCGACGCAAGGAGAGAGTGCCACACAGCATCGCGCCAGCCTGCCGCGCCGGCGTGCCGCGCCAGCGTGCCGGCACGATGGTTACTGAGTCGTCCGTCATGGCCCGCCGCCGCCCGCTCCGCGCGAATCGAATCGGCTCTAGAATCCCCCATGTCCGTCCGCCAACCGCCCTTCGCGCTGCCAGCGACCGTGAAACGGGCATGAACGCCGCGCCGCGCCATTGCGTCATCGGCCTGAGCATGGGCGATCCCTGCGGCATCGGAGCGGAGATCATCGTCAAATCCCTCGCCGATCCGCGAGTGCGCCACGCCGCCGCGTACCGCGTCTTCGGCGAGTCGAAGTGCCTCGCCCGCGCCGCCGAGGCTGCGGGTCTCGATGCCGACTGGTGGATCGAGTCACCGCGTCAATCCGCCGATCTCCGCCCCGTTCGCGGCCAGGTCGTGATCACCGATCATCCCCACTTCGCCGACGCCATCGCCGCCGAGCAGAACCGACCTGAGGTCGGCCCGTCGCGCGTCGGCGGCGAATCATCGCTCGCCTTCCTCAGCGCCGCCGTCGATGCCGCGCTGGGCGATCCGGCCGATCCGCATCACGTCGACGCGATCGCCACCGCGCCGATCGCCAAGTCCTCCTGGCGCCTGGCCGGCCTGCGCCGCTTTCCGGGGCACACCGAGTTCCTCGCCGACCGCACGAAGTCAAAGCACTTCGCCATGATGTTCGTCGCGCCGCAACTGCGCGTCGTCCTCGCCACCATCCACATCCCGCTCAGTCAGGTCGCGGAGACGCTCACCATCGGCCGCGTCTTCGAGCCGATCCTCCTCGGCCACGAGGCCGGCCGCGACCTGCTCGGCATCGAGCGGCCGCGAATCGCCGTCTGCGGCCTCAATCCGCACGCCTCCGAGAGCGGCCTCTTCGGCGACGAAGAGAAACGCCTCATCGAGCCGGCCATCCGACAGGCCGTCGAGCGCGGCATCGACGCTTCCGGCCCCTTCCCCGCCGACACCATCTTCAACGCCGCCATGGCCGGCCGCTACGACCTCGTCGTCGCCATGTACCACGACCAGGGACTCATCCCCGTCAAACTCCTCGCGCGCGACCAGGCCGTCAACGTCACCATCGGGCTGCCCATCATCCGCACCAGCCCCGACCACGGCACCGCCTTCGACATCGCCGGACGCAACGCGGCCCATCCCGGCTCCATGATCGCCGCGATCCAACTCGCGATCGAAATGGCGCGGCGTCGCATGGTCTAGAAACTGTCTCACAACGCTGGTACGGGCGTCCCGCCCGTCCAATTCAAACGGGGCAGAGGCCCGTTCCACCTCTTCGAGATCGGTGGTGAAACCGTCTTCTGGAGCGATTTCACTTCAGGCGTCGCGGGCGCCACTGCACGCTCGCGGCCTCGAGCAAGAGTGCCGTTCGCCTCGGCCGCGCTCGTTCCCCTCACCCGGCCTCCGTTCGCCCCTTTCGCGCTGCGTCGCCTTGCCTCGCCCGCCCGGCCCGACTACTCATCCTTCGGAGGCACCACTGCATGACACGCCTCATCCCCATTGCCCTCCTTTTCCTCCTGCCCGCGTGCGGCGTCAACGAGTGGGAGATGTCCTACCAGACCCTCTCCGAAGAGCGATTCGCCCCCCTGCCCAAGGACGCGACGCTCGACGTCGTCGACTGCTCCACCTTCGCCGACTCCCTCTACGTCGAAAAAGTCGAAGCCGCCGAGGAGAACGCCCGCTCCCTCGGCTACAGCCGCTTCGAGATCAATCGCACGCGCGGCGCGGGCTCCACGATCCAGGCCGAATATCGCGGCGACCTCGAAGCCTTCGCCCGCTCCATCGGCGCCGACTTCGTCCTCTTCCGCATCGTCTACGTCGATACGCAGCGGGCTCGCGAACTCGAATCCTGGGACATCCCCCGCACCGACACCCACTACCTCACCACCACCACCCGCAACCCCGACGGCTCGCGCACCCGCTCGACCACCACCATCACCACCACCAACTGGGAAACCCGACTCATCACCCGCACCGTCAACATCGACCGCTTCACCGCCTCCGCCGCCTACTTCCGCCGGGAACCCGATCCCGATTGAAAGGCAGCGGCGCTCGACCCGATGCGATGAATCTCCGCACCCTTGCTGCGCCATGACGCCGGACCATTCGCGTCGTCTCGTCCGGCCGTGACACTCTGCGCGCAGACCAACCGCCACGCCACGGAGAGCGCCATGCCGAGCACGACCTTGCCGCGTCCGTGCCCCGCTTTCTTGGGCTTCTTCCCGCTGCTCGCGCCGGCGCTGCTGCTGCACGCCTGACCGCCCCGGTTCAAGGTGAAGTCTCAACCTGCCTGAGACCAGCGCCTCCACGGCTCGCAACGCAGACTGCCAACCCGCGCGATCAGCAGCAACGTCGTCCGCACCCACCCCTTCTTTGCTCTTTCCTCGGGACTGACCAAGCAATCGATCGAGGAAAACACCCCCAATTCCGAGTGCAAGCCCCCGCCGGCCCCCCAGTCCGTCCCTGAGGCGCTAGGCTGCCGTGGCGTCTTTCTGCGTGATGGTGGAGTTCGGAGGGGTCTTCGGTCCGCGATGCCATGACTCCGCAACCCGCCCACTTCCCGTCAGGTTGGGCACTCCTCCGAATGATCAGCCGTGCATTGACCAGGCGCCTCGCGAAGGAGATTCGTCATGCTGACCCGGAACTGTTGTTTCTCAGCGCTCATGATCGGCGCGGTTCTGCTCTGCAGTCGCAGCGCGCTGGCTCAAGGATGCCTCGAATACCAGGGACGCCAGCACTGTCCTGACTCCAACACGTTGCTCGAGTTGGTCGGCGGCACGCTGGTCGCCTCCGCTGTCGACGAGACACCGCTGATCACGATCACGACCGCATCGGATCACAACTTCGGCACGCGCTACGAGCCGATTCACTTCGAACACGATCGCACCAACTTGTTCGCCGTGGCCAATGTCGGAATGGTCAATTCGATTCCGAACCAGACGCTGGGCAACCTGTACTTCGCCTTTGACCCCGGGACGAACATCCTGGAAGTCACCGGATCATCGTCGCTCACTTCCGATGGCATCACGATCGAAATCCGCAACAACGGCGAGGTCGTGGGCACGGCATTCAACTTCGACGGCTCAATCACAGCCTCAACCGAAACCGAGCCCGGCATCATCGAGACCGGCATGATCACCGCACAGCAGCCCTACTCGCTCGTGGCCCGTTTTGAGACCGCAGCCGAGTGGAGCGTCGAGAACACCATCGCAACCGGCGACGAACTCGTGTTCATTCCCCAGGGGAGAGTTGATCGCATCAACGCGCTCGAGTTTGCCGTCGTCGAAGGCGTGTTCATCCCGACGTTCACGATCATCGATGAGTACGGCATTCGACTCCGGGCGACCGGCTCATGCCCCGGTGCAATGAACGTCACCATCACCGGCGGAACTCCATCCGGACACACCGCGCTCGTGGCGGCGTTCCGCCCAGGCACGATTCGAGTTCCATCCGGCCCGTGCGCCGGAATGCCTCTGGGACTGAATCGCACAGCCCGAGTCGTGCAAACCCGGACGGCCGATGCCCAGGGCACGACCGTGTTCGCCGCGATCGTGCCGCAACCGGTCTGCGGAAACGTGCTCATCGAGGCGATCGATGGTCCAACGTGCACGAGTTCCAATGTCGAGCGCATCGAATAGGCCTCGGCCAGGCTGAGGTGCAGTCGCCACACACACCGCGGCCGTCTTCCTGCCGGTGTCTCGTCGCTCTGACCTGCCTGCTCACGTCCCGAACCGATACGCTCGCGCCCCCAGCGCCTCCAGCGCCTCCAGCGCCCCCAGCGCCCCCACCGCCGCCATCGCCGCGCGTCACTCTGCCTCCGACGCGTCGACGCCGGCCCATTCGAGAGCCTGCGCCCGGTCGGCGAATGAGCGCATCTGGATCGCTCTGCCGTTGCGGAAGGTGCAGACATCCGTCACAGGCCCTTCGATCCAGTCCGTACGGCCCTTGTATCGCACTCGCACCTGCGAACACACGACGATCTTGTCGCCGGCGACAATAAATCGCTGCGGCTCGCACGCCCCCTCCGCCCACAGCCCGCGCGCCTGCGTGACGTGCTCCGCCAGTGCGGCACGCCCGCGATACGTCCCGCCTCCCGGAAACTCTTCGATCCATTCGATCTGCGGGTCAAACGCTCCGACCATGGCCGGCACGTCATTGCGATTGAGTGCGGCGTACGCGGCCCGCAGCGCCTCAATCTCAGCCGCAAACGATCGTCTCAGTTCGCCCATGTCTCTCTCCTGACCAAACCCTGCCACAGGCGTCCCGGCCGTCGAATCCGGTGGCACGGCCGTCCCGGCCGTCGATCCCGGTGGCACGGGCGTCCCGCCCGTCGATCCCGGTGGCACGGGCGTCCCGCCCGTCGATCCCGGTGGCACGGGCGTCCCGCCCGTCGATCCCGCCAAGCGTATGCGAGGCCCCAACGAGCCGCACGCGCCGACGGGCCATGGGCAGCGTCGAATGGTGAGCAAGCGGCCGCACATCGCGCCCCGCGATGAGGTCGCATTAACGAGCCGCACGCGTGAGCACGCGGACTCCCTCCCCCGGCCGCCGGGGGAGGGCAGGGGAGGGGGTTGGCTTCACAACTCTCTACTCTCTCCTGCTCACCTTTCTCGGCGCTTCGCCGCCGGGAGAGGGCGGGGTCAGGGCTGCCTTTGCTCTCCTCTCTCCTCTCAACTCTCAACTCACTCGCGTCTTGCGCTGCGCCTATCTTCCCTCATGGCCAAGTACGACGCCCTGCGCGATGAACTCCGCTGCCGCGGACAGCCGCGCATCACCATGTCCTTCGCCGAGATCGATCAACTCGTCCCCGGCGGCCTGCCCAACTCCGCATACACATACCAGGCATGGTGGGCAAACGAACGTGAGACGCGCCACGTCCAGAGCCTCGCATGGCTCGAAGCAGGCTACCGCGTCGACCGCTACGACCTCGCCGCACGCACCGTCACCTTCAGGCACAGCCGATGACAAACGCACTTGACTTTGTCTTCGAAGAATCCCGTCCTCCCGCTCCTGTCGCCGACCACGTCACCGACGAACTGCTGCGGCAGAGGGCAGTCGCAATCCGCGGCAGCGCGCGGAGCCTTCCCCGACTTGCGGATGCACCCGAACTCGAATACCTCTGGATCTCCGGCGTGAACCCGCGCGCTGCCGAAACGGTGGCACAGCTCAGTCGTCTCCATCGCCTCGTCATTCACGACTATCGCCTGCGTGACTTGAAGCCGATTGATTCGCTTGTGAATCTCGAGAGCCTCATGATCTGTGGCCGCTCTTTCATGCGCTCACTCGCCGGTCTCGAATCGCTGATGCGCCTCAAGCGCCTGCTCCTCTTCCAACTGACTGACTATCGAACGATTGAGCCTGTTGCGGCCCTCAGGGCGATCGAGACACTCTGCCTCCAGGGCGCGTGGGCAAAGAACCTGCGAATCGACACGCTGCAGCCCATCGCCTCCCTCTCACGCCTTCACGAGCTATGCCTCGCCGAGATCCGAGTCGCCGACAAGTCGCTCCGCCCGCTGCACGACCTGCATCGTCTTCAACGCCTCTTCATTGCCGACGCATTTCCAAGGCAAGAGTTCCTCGCGCTCAGCCGCGCGCTTCCAAACGTCCGAGGCGAATGGCTGGATACCTACCGGTCCGCAAACGCACCGCGACGCCGCCCGTAGGCTGGGATAAGCGATGGTCCCGGAGCGCATCCCACCGGGTTCGGCAACCGAAGTCGCAAGCGCCGAATCCTTCGCGCGGGCAATCGTACTCAGCGCGATGCCCCTTCCGCCGACGTACGCCCAACGAAGGTGGGATGCGCTTCCAAAGCCGCGCTTATCCCACCCTGCAGTCCCGGGCTACTCGCTTGCCTCGCGCTCCGTCGCCCACTACAAATCCCCCGATCGGAGGCCCTGCATGAAACGGCTCCTCGCCGCCGCCGCACTGCTCCTCCTGCCCGGCTGCGCCGTCAACGAGTGGCAGCGCTCCTACCTCATGGTCTCCGAGCAGCGCCACGCCGCCCTGCCCGAAGAACAGGCCATCGACCTCATCGACTGCTCGGCCTACGCCGATCCGCTCTTTCTCGAGAAACTGGAAGCGACCGAGGCCGAGGCGCAGGCGCTGGGCTACAGCGTCTTCGACTTCGAGAAGGGTGACGGCGGACTCGTGGGCGCCTTAGCGCAGCCTGACTATGTGCGCAAGCTCGACGAGTTCGCGCGCAGCATCGGGGCCGACCTCGTCCTTTACCGCATCAACTACGTCGGCACCGACCGCGTCCAGCGCACTGAAACCTACGACACTCCGCGCACCGACACGACCTTCCACCGTGACGTCATCAGGGACGATGACGGCGCGGAGACCGAATACACCGGCACCTCAACAACTCTCGGCTGGGAAACTCAACTCGTCACCCGGACGGTCAGTATCGATCGCTACCTCGCCGCCGCGGCGTTCTTCCGGCGGTGAGTCCGCGAGACCGGGGCGCTTCGTTGGGCACTCGCTCAACGATTGACCTGTTCAACTTCTCCTCGCGCAACACCCCGCCCCGACAAAAACTGCAAGAAAACCGAACTTCCCCCTTGACAGGGGACGAACCACCGGTCATTATGCCTCTGTTCGGTGGGCCTCTCGATACCAACTTCAAGAGGAGAACATGATGATCCGGCTGCCCTTCTATCTGCTTCTGTGCCTCAGCCTCGTGTTGACGGGTTGTGCGACGATCCTCAATGATCCGGAGCAACCCGTCGCCTTCGACACTGAACCGCCGGGCGCGTACGTCTCGATCGACGGCGTCCGCATGGGAACGACTCCCTGCGTCGTGCCCGTCGCCCGCAAGGGGGGCGACAAACTCGTCACCTTCGAACTCGCAGGCTACAAGACCGAGATCATCAACATGCGCAACACCCTCGATGCTGCGCTCGCGGGCAATATCCTCATCGGAGGATTCGTCGGGCTTGCCATCGACGGCGTCTCAGGCCGCGGCGGCGGCTACCAAAAGAGCCTCAAGATCATCCTGGAGCCGGGCAGCGGCATCAACGACCAGCGCGAAGCAGGCAAGGAGCCGCCGGAGAGCACTTCGGGGGCGTAGCTCAACTGGTGGACGCGCACCGCTCGCTGCACCCCGATAGACTTGGCCGATGGCGACATTCGCTCAGATCATCCAGCGAACCGAGCGCCCCACGACGGCGGCAATGCTGCTCATGATGGCGTGGATCGCTGCCTCGGATGGGCGTATCGCCGATGAGGAACTGATCGCGCTTCGCACGATCGCGGCGGGGAGTGACAACGAGGCGGCATTGAACGATGTGATTAATCTCTCGCTATCGCCGAGAACTGATGATCTTCAGGACGCCTCTGAAATACTCCTCTTGCTCGACGGCAAGCAGCGCCGCCTTGTCTTGCAGATGGCGCTTGGCATCGCGTTGCAGGATGGATATTTCACGACGAGCGAGATTCACATTGTCAGGTTTCTGGCCGACCTTCTTGGCTACTCACCGCAGGACCTTGACACGCTCTTCCGCGAGATGACGGGCGACCCGTTTCCGACTCCCGGCGATCAGAGCAGCATCGAGTGGTGGCAGGTTCGAGAAGGCCGAAGCCGATCGCAGCAGCAGGACACCTCGAATCAGCAGCGGCCCCGCGACGCATCATCGTCCGCATCCAGCGCGGCGCACGATCTGCGTCGGCTGCGTGACCTGGCCGTGCTCGGACTCGATGAAGGCGCGACACTCGACCAGATCAAGGCGGCGTACCGCCGCATGGCCATGGTCCACCACCCCGACAAGTTCACGTCGCTTGGACCGGAGGCCATCAAGGCTGCGGAGCTCACCTTCCAGCGCATTCGTGCGGCGTACGAGAGGCTCGTCCCCGCATGAAAGACCTCTACAAGCGAATTCGCCTCTACCGCTGCGTTGACGACCCCCGAGCGATCGAACGGGCGATCGCTTCGATCCAAGGCGAGGATCCCGGCACTGCTCGCGCTGCGCGCGACATCCTGCTGAATCCAACGCGGAAGTACGTTTACGACCGCACCTGGAACGTCGCGAAGACGATCGGACAACTTCGCGCGAACCTTGGTCTGCTGCGCGCCCCCAACTGGCTGCAGTCCGACTGCGCCGATTTCGATTCGCCGCGCGCGTCAGCGGCCAAGGCATCGGCGTGGCGCTCGCAGCGATCCCAGGCGCCGCCCTCGCAGCCGCCCGCTACCGTGGACTACCAGTGGTCGCGCGGGCAGTGGGCCACCGTCATCGTTGCATGCGCCCTCCTCGGTATGTGCATCATCAGCGGCATCATTAATGGAGCATGGAATAATCGTGCGGGCTCACAGGCGTCTCGTTCGACGCCGCCAGCAAACGTGTCTCGCAATACCCCCGCATCGCGCAGTCCCACGCAGCCACCGGCAATCAGCGGCTCATCCGCTCCTGCCCGCTCAAGTACCCGCAGCCCGCTACCGCCCGTAGAGACGCGCGAGCAGCGCCTGCGCAAAATCCTGGCGGCCCGCCTGAGTCGAACCGGATTGGTGCTTGAAACCAGTTCAATCGATGCTGCCGTCCTGAAGGTGATGCAGAACGCGGTCGATCCCCTCCCGCTGACCGGAGTGATGACCCGCAACTTCTTCGGCACCGGGGTCGCCCCATTGGAAATCAAGACCACATCGGGAAAACACTACTACATCAAAGTGGTGGACTGGACCAGCAAACGGGAGATTCTCACCGCTTTCATCCGCGGTGGTGAGCCGTTTGAGACCGAAGTCCCCGTCGGTTCGTATCAGATCAAATACGCTGCAGGCGAGTCGTGGTTTGGCCCGCTTCTCGACTTCGGCGAAGCCGCTGCCTACTCCCGGTGCGATGATCGCTTCGACTTTACGAAAACTGCCGAAGGATACAGCGGCTACACGATCGAGTTGATCCTCCAGACTCGCGGGAATCTGGATGTGGATCCGATTTCGGCGGAGGACTTCTGAATCCAGTCGGGTAGGTCGGGCCAAGGCTCTGTGCCGGCCCGCCACCTGCGCACACGTTGAGCGCTCCCACAGATGAACTGATCGGCTCCACGACCCTTGCAGACCGCAGCATACGCCACGTCTCACGCCGCCCGCACCGGCAGGTTGTCCACGATGATCTGCGGCAGTTGGCCCTGGCCGAGGATGTTCCGGGCGTCCAGAATCTCAATGCCTACCAGCGACTCGTTGGGACCGAGATTCAGCGCCACCTCGTCCGACAGGCGCACCACCCGGCACTGCTGCTCGCCCTCGATCAGCCGGATGTACAAGGCGTCCACTTCGCTGTCGTAACTGATTCGCATCGCTAAGGCTCTCTGCGACCGCTTTCCTCGAGCCCGATTGATTCACAACTCGATCCGCGTTCGGAGCAACATCAAACAGTCATCGTCCTTATCGGCCCACCCAATCCGCCGTTCGGCGATTGCAACAGCGGTTGAACACTCCAAGTCAGTCAATCCTAGGCGTGTAGCGAGCAGCGGCTTTGCCGGCGCCAGCCTTTGCAACCCCAGTCGTCGAATGTTCTCGTGGTCGGTGAAGCCCACCCCGAGAATGACGACTCTCTGCGCCCACTCGAAGAGCTCGTCTAGGGCAGAGAAGCGCCCATTCTCCACTGTCTCGTGAGTGGATATCCGTATGCTCTTGGCAGCACGATCGATAAATGCGGGATGAGGAAGTGGATTATATACGCGAAAGAGAGGCGTCTGCTCAAAGTAGTCACCGAGCGTGCCGTAGAGATGAACGATTCGGAGCTTCCGTGCCACCTCCATCGCGGCAGTAGCGTCCCCACGGTGCAGGTTGGCCAAGGCGATTGTCAAAAAGTGCTCAAGAGAGCGGTCGTAGTTAAACGTGGCGAACGCGACCTGATTGCGGTGAAAGTCATTCAGCGGCGACGCCATCGAGGTAAAGATGCGCCTATACCAGTCTTCGACAGGATCAGCGCGGAATAGAGTCTCTGGCTGTTCCTTTTTGATCAGCGCACTCGCGATCGCATACTTGCCCACAGCTTCAAAGTCGCGGCGGTACTCCAGGAAGCGGTCGACCGACGTCATTCCACAATCGCGCAGCGCCGAGCAAAACTCTTGCTTCGTCGTAGTTCGCAGTTTCGTGAGAGTTGTTCCGTCAAAATCGTCTGGTGCCAGGTCAAACTCGCCTTCGGCGATTTGATCGTAGAGTGTTCGCGCAATCGGAAAACCGTAGGGCTTGCTTGCACCGGCGCCGAGAATGAACAACGTCCGCGTGGTGATCATTGTCTGACGTCCCGCACAACACCTCCGCCGGCGGGGACTTTGTCCTTCATTTCGTCGATCTCGGCGATCGTCGCCATTACGCGTACCTCTGCTTGCCGAGCGGCTCGGGGATGGAGCGACCCATCGCCCGAGCGGTTTCGATCCATTAGCCGGCCACCACGTCCGCAGCGCTCAACGCCTCGGCGTAGGTCGGACCGTCCGCCATGGAGCCGGGCAATTCCGGCACTTGGGCGATAAGACGCCCATCCTCCTCGCTCCAGTAGATGATGACTTCGCAGTTCACCGCGGTCGCTCGCTTCAGTCGGCTTCCAATTCTCGCTCAACCCGATTCACGCGCCCCTTGATCTCGATCGCAGCATGGCCTTCAGCCAGAGCGTGGATCACATCAGCGAATCGAGAGTCCCGCAAAAGGTATTCAAAGACCACCAAAATGGCGCTACGGCCAATGCCCCGGCTCGTAAGTCCGCTCTCGAAGGAGTAGTAATCGGCAGCACCACTCCCTTGGCGATGTCTCTTGTCCAACTCATCCAAGGCGTCTTCGATCGCTTGCGTGTCAGACTTCGAAACGAAGCCAATCTCCAAGAGCTCCTGCTCGATTGCGTACTCCATTCCGTTCCGGAGGCCAAAGACCTGGGCGTCGTCCTTGTCAGACCGCTCCTGCAATCGATAAACTTCGCCAAGGATTCGGCCCAGAAGAATCATCTGAGAGTCCATTGTATTACTTCCTTTCCTGACGCGTCGCGTAATCACCCCCGCCGGTCTTTCGACCGGCGGGGGTGGGTGATTCAAGCCGCTTCGGACTAGTAGTCCATGTCGTCCATTCCGCCGCCGGCGCCGGCGGGGACCTTGTCCTTCTTTTCCTTGATCTCCGCGATCACGCAGTCCGTCGTCAGCAGCAGGCTGGCGATGCTCGCCGCGTTCTGCAGCGCCACGCGCTCCACCTTCGTCGGCACGATCACGCCCGACTTGACGAGGTCTTCATAGGTGTGCGTGAGCGCGTTGAAGCCGAAGTTGACGTCCTTGCTCTCCTCGACCTTCTGCGCGATGATCGAGCCGTCGAGGCCGCAGTTCTCGGCGATCTGCTTGATCGGGGCCGAGAGGGCGCGGTCGACGATGTCGATGCCGACCTTCTCATCGCCGCGGGCGTTCTTGCGGGCCTTCTCCAGCGCCTTGCGGGCCCGGAGCACCGCCACGCCCCCGCCGGGAAGGATGCCTTCCTCGACCGCGGCTCGGCAGGCGTGCAGGGCGTCCTCCACGCGGGCCTTCTTCTCCTTCATCTCGACCTCGGTCGCGGCGCCGACGTTGATCTGCGCCACGCCGCCAGCGAGTTTCGCCAGCCGCTCCTGGAGTTTCTCCGTGTCATACTCGCTGGTGCTGGCGTCGATCTGATGGCGGATCTGGGCGATGCGGCCCTGGATGTCGGCCTTCTTGCCCGCCCCCTCGACGATCGTGGTGTTGTCTTTGTCGATCGTGACCTTCTTGGCGCGGCCGAGGTCGGCGAGGGTGAGTTTCTCGAGTTCGAGGCCGAGTTCCTCCATGATGGCCCGCCCGCCGGTGAGGATGGCGATGTCCTCCATCATGGCCTTGCGGCGGTCGCCGAAGCCCGGCGCCTTGACGGCGCAGACCTTGAGCGTGCCGCGCAGTTTGTTGACCACGAGCGTGGCGAGGGCTTCGCCTTCGATGTCTTCGGCGACGATGAGGATGCTCTTGCCCTGCTCGGCGACCTTGCCGAGAATCGGGATAAGGTCCTTGGCGGAAGTGATCTTCTTTTCGTGATTGAGGATGTAGCAGTCTTCGAGGACGCACTCCATGTTGGCGATGTTGGTGACGAAGTGGGGGCTGAGATACCCCTTGTCGAACTGCATGCCTTCGAGGAGATCGACGTTGGTTTCGAGGGATTTGCCCTCTTCGACGGTGATGACACCGTCCTTGCCGACCTTGTCCATCGCCTCGGCGATGATCTTGCCGATGGAGGCGTCCTGGTTGGCCGAGCAGGTGCCGACCTGGGCGATCTCCGTCGAGGTCGTGACCTTCTTGCTCATCTTCTGCAGTTCCTCGACGACGGCGACGACGGCGGCGTCGATGCCCCGCTTCACCGCGTTCGCGTTCGCGCCCGCTGTGATGTTCTTGAGGCCCTCGGTGAAGATGGCTTCCGACCAGATCGTGGCCGTCGTGGTTCCGTCGCCGGCGTCCTTCGACGACTTGGAGGCGACCTCCTTGACCATCTGCGCGCCCATGTTCTCATAGGGGTCGTCGAGTTCGATCTCCTTGGCGACGGTGACGCCGTCCTTCGTGACGGTCGGCGCGCCGAAGGACTTCTCGATCATGACGACGCGGCCCGAGGGGCCGAGGGTGGTGCGGACGGCGGCGGCGAGCTTAGCGACGCCGCGGCGGATGCGTTCGCGGGCGTCGGAGTCGTAGGCGATCTGTTTTGCAGGCATGTTGCTTTCCTTCCTGTTGATGTTAACTCGTGTCGAGCGTGTGGTGGCGTGGATGTGAGTGAGTGAGTGAGTGAGTGAGTGAGTGAGCGTGGGCGACGGGGACGGAGGATCAGTTGCGACGGGCTTCGAGGACGTCGATGACGTCGGCGCGGAGGGCGGCCTCGATGTCGGCCGGGGCCGAACCGTCCGGCGGGCGGATGACGGCGAAGCGTTCGGCGACGACGGAGCCGGCCCAGTCGATGCCGGTGACGACGACCGTCTGCGCCGCGCCGCAGCGCAGGTGCTGCACGTGCAGCCGGCCGAAGGGCAGGTGAGGCACGGTCGTGTCGGAGAGGATGTGAAGGGTCTCGGTCATTGAAGGTTCCTGAGAGTTGCGGGAATCGCGCCGCCTGGTCCGTTCGTACAGGCTGAAAGCCTGTACCACTGATTGCATGTCCTTTCGCACGGGCGGGACGCCCACGCTCCGTTGTTTCGTACAGGCTGAAAGCCTGCACCACTGGGGACCCATCCCTTTCATCCGATCTCGATCCAGGTGATGCGCTGGGCGTCGATGACGTACTCCTTCTTGCCGTCGGTGAGTTTGACGAGGTTGTCCGCCTCCACGGGGACGAGAAACGCGTTGCTGACGCAGAGCATCTCGCCGCACGACTCGAACATGAACCGCGTCGTGCGGTCGCCTCGGAGGTCTTTGAGAGCCTGGCGGAGTTGCTCGGGCGTCATGCGTCGGTCTTTCGTTCGTCGTGCGGCTCGGCGTCGCACTCAGGTCAGCCGTTCAGTCGATCAGCGCGAGGATGGACTCTTCGTTCATGAGGATGAGTTCCTCGCCGTCGATCTTCACTTCGGTGCCGGCGTAGGAGTTGAAGAGCACGCGGTCGCCCTTCTTGACGGAAAAGGGCGAATACTCGCCGGTGTCCTTGTTGTAGCGGCCCTGGCCGACGGCCTTGACAACGCCGGTGCGCGGCGTGTCTTTGGCGGACTCGGGGAGGTAGAGGCCCGAGTCGGTCTTGGTCGCGGCTTCGTCGCGCTTGATGAGGATCTTGTCGCCGAGTGGACGGACTTTCATGTGCTGCTCTCCATTCTGTGGTTGAAAAACGTTGGGCGCCGGCGGCGCGGAACCTGACATTAACTTGTCGGGCCGGGGGAACGCCCCTCCGGCCAGGAGTCGCGGTAATGACGCCGGAGGATGCGGCGCATCAGTTCGAGAAGGTGCTCGAGTTGCACCGGCACGTCGAGGACGGTGAAGGCCCCCTCGCGCAAGGCCTCGTGCAGCGTGCGCTGGTTGCCCGCAGCCTTGTCGGCGGGGCGGCGGATGACGATCGTCGGCGGCGGAGAGTCCAGGCGGCGGAGAATCTGCAGCAGACGCGTCCCGCCCGTCTCGGCCGCGGCGCCGGCGGCCGCCGGGGCTGAATCATCGATCGGCAGGCCCAGATCGACCACCGCGATGTGCACCCGCTGCCGCTGAATGACCTCCGACGCCTCGCGGCCGGACTGGACGCGGAACGACGCGATGCCCATCGGCTCGAGGAGCCGGGGCAGTTGCTCGGCCCAGTTGCGCGGCTGCCAGCCTGAGTAACTCAGGAGCAGGTTGAGCCGCTGGCCGGCCGGGGGATTGGAGGGCAAGGACACCATGCGCGGACGATCTCCGTCAGAAGTTGCGGGAGGTCAGAATGCAAGGGCGGTGCCCGGGCCGCAGGAGGGGAGGATGGGTCGGAAAGGGCGTTTTTCAGACTGTGAACGCGGTTTCCGGGGCCGGCCGGGGAATCGGCCCAGCCTCAGCCCTGCCAAGCGAGTGAGACGGTCGCAGGCGGAATGCCAACGTGGCAGGGCTTGCGGGAGGCGATTCCAAGGGTTCGCGGCCCGGAACCGAGCCCCACGCGTGAGCACGGGTCCTGTTGCGCGGCGATTCGCCCATTGCCACACCCAGGCAAATCGCAAGCGTCATCGCGTCCGCACGTGCAGTCCGGCGGGATGTGCTCCCGGAGCGGGGCGCTTGGGGCCTGACGCGGGCCAGTCCGAGAGGGAACCGGGTCGTTCCCCGGCACGGAGTGCCGGAGCCTTGCCGCAAAGCCGCTCCCGTTGCCCGTCGATGCGGCCGGGTTCGGGCGGGTGGAGGGTGTGTTGACCATGGGCCGCCACGAGGATAGACTTGGTTGGTCAGCCAACTAAAACCGATCCTCGGACTCATGCCCAGCACTCATGTCCCACGCCGATGAGAACATCTCGAAACGCGACCGCCTCATCCAGGTCGCCATGGACCTCTTCGCCTTCCAGGGCTACGGCAACACCGGGCTGGCGCAGATTGCGCGCGAGGCGGAGATGCTGCCCGGCTCGCTCTATCACTTCTTTCCCACCAAAGAAGACCTTCTCGCCGCCACGCTCCAGACGCGCCTGCGGCTGCTGCAGAGCGAGGTGCTCGACCCGATCTGGGACCGCATCGACGATCCGATCGAGCGCATCTTCGGCCTGCTCGACGGTTATCGCCGGATGCTCGCGATGACGGAGTTCGGCCACGGCTGCCCCATCGGCAACCTGGCGATCGAGTTGAGCGAGACGCACCCGAAGATCCGCCCCCTCCTGGCGGCCAACTTCGACAACTGGATAAGGGCGGTCGCACAGTGTTTCCGAGAGGCGGCGGACCGCCTTCCGCCGGACGCCGATCCCGAACAACTGGCGCGCTTCGTGCTCATCACGATGGAAGGCGCGGTGATGCTCGCGCGGACGTATCGCAACTTCGCCGCCTACGACGACGCCGTCACCACGCTGCGCGACTATGTCGAGCGGCTGATCCGGTCAGGAACGGGCGACGATCCGCCGCGCGGCCGCGGTGCGGCATCGAGAGCCAGCGAGTCAGGCTGAACGCCACACCACCTCACAGCGAAGGAGAGAAACGTGAAGACCGCGACCGTCGAACGAGGCGCACCGACCGACGCCCAAGCGAAGCAGGCCACGGGCCGGACGATGGAGCAGTGGTACGCGCTGCTCGATGAGAAGGAATCGCTCAAGGCCGGCCGTCGGGAAGCGACGAAAGTGCTTCAGAGCGAGGGCGTGAAGGATGAGTGGTGGCTCGTGACGATCGCCGTCGAGTACGAAGCCGCCAGGGGAGTGGTGGAGAAGGACGGCCGGCCCAAGGGCTATGGCATCTGCGTCACCAAGACGATCGACGCCCCCGTCAAGGCGGTCTACGCCGCGTGGACCGGCGCCGAGGCGGTGGGCAGGTGGTTCGGCAAGTTGAAGAGGTTTGAGTGCAAGGACGGCGGCCGATTCGAAGCGGCCGACGGCGACTGCGGCGTTTTCAAGCGAGTGCGGGCCGACAAGGACCTGCGATTCACCTGGGAGAATCCCCGCCGGGCGCCGATGAGCCTCGTCGACGTCGCTTTTGCGGCCAAGGGCGGTGACAAGACGGGCATCACGCTCAACCACGCGCGCATTCAGTCGCGCCCCGAAGCCGATGAGTTGCGCGCGGCATGGGGTGAAGCACTCAGCGCACTGAAGGAGATGCTCGAGTCATGATCCACCGCGCCTCTGCATTCCTATCCATCTTCGTGGCCGCGCTAGGCTCGCCGGCGCTTGCTCAGGTCGATCACGCCTTCGCCGCGTACCAGGCGCAGATGGCTGCCGCGGAGAAATCGCTGCAACTCGACGACATGCGCGAAGTGCGTCGCTGGCTCGACGCGACCGACCCGGCCCGGCGCGGCTGGGAGTGGGAGTATCTCAACTCGATCGCAGACACGACGGCTCGCACGGTGGAGACAGGCGCGTCGCCGATCCGCATCACGATGTCGCCGCGCGGCGACCTCGCGGCAACGGTCGAGGCGTCGGTCGTGCAGCTGCGGTCGTGGCCGAGCCTCGATATCGTCCGCACCATCAGCGGGCATGACGACGCGGTGTACCGAGCCGAGTTCAGCCCGGACGGCCGTCGGCTCGTCACTGTCTCGCGCGACGTCACGGCGCGGACGTGGGATGTGGAGAGCGGCGCCGAAATCGCACGCCTGAGTCTGGCGAACCCCGCCTTCGCGGCCGCAACGTACAGTCCCGATGGAATGTCCGCCGCGACGTGCGCGTGGGAGCGCGATGAGACGGGCGTGCACGGCGTGGTGTGGGTGTGGGATGCGGCGACGGGCGAAGTCAAGCACCGGCGGCGCGTCGGCGTCAAGCCGCTCAGCGCCATCTGTTACACGCCCGACGGAACGCGCCTTGTCGTCGGGTCGTGGGACGGCCTCGTTCACGTGCTTGACGCCAGCGCCCAGGAGGTGACTCGCTTCAGCCTCCCCGATGAGGGCATTTACAACGCGGTGGATGACGTGGCCATCCATCCGGCGGGCGACTTCGTCGCCGCGGCGAGCAAGGACCGTACCGTGCGCGTTTTCAGCCTCGCTTCGGGCGAACTCGCGGCCACGCTGCGCGGACACGGCGGCTACGTCGAAGGCGTCGCGTTCTCTCACGACGGCGCGGCTCTGGCGAGCACTTCCGTCGATACGTCCGTGCGCGTGTGGAGCGTCTCCGGCTGGTCGCAGCGGACCGTGCTGCGCGGCGCGACGGACACGGTGCGCGGGGCCGCGTGGTCGCTGGATGATTCGACGATGGCCGCGTGCGCGCTCGATCGGCGCCTCCTTGTCTGGCCGGCCGACCTGGATGCTGCGGGGATGGTGCGCATCGAGACGGGGGTGCCGGGAACCTACTCGGCCGCGTTCAGCCCCAACGGACGGGCCGTCGCGGTCTCGTGTCATGACGGATGGATGCGTCTGTATGACACACGCACGGGCGAACTCACGGACGCGTGGGAAGCGCATCCCGGCTCGACGTGTCACGCCGCCTCCTTCAGCGCCGACGGCCGGCTCCTCGCGACCACTTCGTGGGACAAGACGGTGCGCATCTGGCACATGGCTGAGCGCGGCGAGCCGGTAGTTCTGGACGCCGGCGAGGGAACGTATGCCTGCGCCATATCGCCCGACGGCGCGTGGGCGGCCGGTACTGGCGCGGCGCTGCATGTGTGGGACGTCGGCAGCGCTGCGGCGATACACAAGATCGCCGTTGACGGCGCGCAGCCGACTCGCGCGACGTTCAACCCTGATGGGTCGCTCATCGCCTCGGGCTGGACCGACGGCGTGGCTCGCGTGCATGGAGTCTCCACAGGCGAACTGGTCGCGGCGCTGGGGACCAAGGGGCCGCGCGTCGAGACCGTGGACTTCACGGATGACGGCTCGAGGCTGGTTGCAGGGAGCGCCGACGGCGTTGTGCGGATCTTCCCCGCGCGCGGCGGCGAAGCGATCAGCACCAGCGACACCGGCGGAAGTGCGGTCAACCAGGTCGATGTCCACGGCGACCGCGTCGCCATCGCCACCGACCAGTTGTGGATCATGGATCTCGAGCACGGAGACCTCGTGCTCGGCCTCAAGCCCCACGCCGACACGATCTGGCACCTCTCATGGAGCGCCGATGGCCGGCGCCTGGCGACCTGCTCGAACAAGGTCATTGGCGTGCTGGGAGCGGCGGCCGCGCGACGATGAATCGGGATCATGCGGGCCGCGTCGCGCGTCGCGCGTCGCGCGGCGAAATCGATCGCCAGTTGAATCGCCTCGATCATGGAACCGGGGTTGGCGGTGTTTTTTCGCGCTATGTCGAACGCCGTGCCGTGGTCGGGGCTGGTGCGGATGATGGGCAGGCCGATGGTGACGTTGACGGCCTCGTCGCGCGCGAGCAGTTTCACCGGAATCGGGCCCTGATCGTTATACATGGCGACGACGAGATCGAATCGGCCGGCGAGGGGAGCGTTTCGGCTCCGGTCGCCACTCGCCGGGCCGGGCGCGGGCGGGGGCGGTACGATCCCCCGGTTGCGGCGGTTGGGGCCCCGCGGCCGAGGTCTGAGACCGACGGGAGCACGCGCGCATGAAGATGAGATCAGCACGGCGGCCGGGCGGGAGGATGCTCATCGCGGGCCTGGTCACGGCCGCATTGGTCGTGCCGGCCGCGGCCGCGATGGAACAGGCGCCGGCGCGACCGGAGAGCGCTCCGCCCGCGGCGATCGACTTCCGCCAGGTCGTGCAGAAGGCCAAGGACCGGGTGTTTCCGGCGGTGGTGTTCATCCGCTGCCTGACGGAATCGCATGACGCCGGCAAGAAAGTGACGCAGGAGGTGTCCGGCTCGGGGGTGCTCGTTTCGCCCGATGGAGAGGTGCTCACCAACTGGCACGTGATCGACAAGGCGGCGGAGGTGCGCTGCCTGCTGTACGACGGCACGCATTATCACGCGGACATTCTCGGTTCCGACAAGGACACCGACCTGGCGCTGATCCGCCTGCGGCGCGAAGAGGGGGCCGCAGCGCTGCCGCACGCGACGCTGGCGGACTCGAACCTGCTGACGGAGGGGGACTTTGTGATGGCGATGGGAGCGCCGTGGGGCATGAGCCGGTCGGTGACGATCGGCATCATCTCCTCGGTGCGGCGCTACCTGCCCGAGAACAGCGAATACAGCCTGTGGCTGCAGACGGACGCGGCGATCAGCCCGGGCAACTCGGGCGGGCCGCTCGTCAACACCGAAGGCGAGGTCGTCGGCATCAACACGCGCGGCGTGATGGCCGGGGGCGACATGGGCTTCTCCGTGCCCTCCAACACCATCGCGCTGCTCCTGCCGCGGCTGCGCGAGAGCGGGCAGGTGCAGTGGAGTTGGACGGGCCTGCACCTCCAGCCGCTGCGCGACTTCAACCGCAACATGTACTTCGAGGGCACCCACGGGGTGATCGTCTCGGGCGCCGAGCCCGACAGCCCGGCGCGTCGCGCCGGGATCGAGGCGCGCGACCGCCTCGTGGAGATCAACGGCGTGTGTGTGGCCGCGGTCACCGAAGAAGACCTGCCGGAGATCCGGCGGATGCTCGGCCTGCTTCCGGAGAACGCGCCCACGCCGATCGTGGTCGAGCGGGGCGGGGAGCGCCTCGCGCTCGAACTGACGCCGCGCGACAAGGGTCGCGTCGAGGGCGAGGAACTCGACTGCCCGCGCTGGGACCTGACCGTCAAGGCGATCAACCAGTTTGACAACCCCGACCTGCACTTCCACCGCCGCGAAGGAGTCTTCATCCTCGCCACGCGCTATCCCGGCAACGCGAGCACCGCCGGGCTGCGGGCGCAGGACATCCTGCTCAAGGTGGATGACCGCGAGATCACCACGCTCGACGATGTGCGCGAAGTTCACGCGCAGTCGCTCAAGCAGTTGCCGGGCAAGCGCCGGCTGATGGTGACGGTGCTTCGCAACGGGCAGGAGCGGCTGGTGGTGCTGGACATTGCGCGCGACTTCGAGCGGCGCTGAAGACGGTGACTCTCTCAACTGCAGTGGAATGGAATGGAGGCGTGCCCATGATGCGGCGAATCCGTACTCTCCCGATGCTCATGGCGGCGCTGGCGGCGGCCGTCATCCTCCCGTCCGCGGCGGCCCGGCAGGGCGACGCGGCGGCGATCGCGCGATCGCTGGCGAACTCGATCGTGCGCGTCGAGTACACGCTGCAGTACGACAAGGGGCAGGCGCCGTCGGGAACGGGGATCATGGAGCGCTGCCCGAGTTGCGGCGAGTTTCACGTCGACGGGGCGGAGTCCGTCCTCTCGGAGGAACGGCCGATCGAGACCGCCGGCTACGTCCTCTCGCCCACGCGCATCCTCACCGTCGACCAGTTTCTGCACCCGCGCTTCGTGGCCGGGACGAAGGTCGTGCTCGGCGACGAGGCGATCGACGCCCGGCCGGTCGCGTACGCGCAGAGCGAGTCGGCGGTGATTCTGGAACTCGCGCGTCCGCTGGCCGGCGCGGCGCCGCTGAAGTTCGACGCGAAGGGCGAGGCGCCTTTCTTCGCCGTCTCTCGCGCCACGCGCAACGGCGAGTGGGCCGTGAGCGTCGCGCCCGTCTCGATCGGCGCGGTGAGCGCGGCGGAAGGGCGGGCCCCGTTCATCCCCGTCGCGGAGCGCGGAGTGATCGTGACATCGGCGGCCACGCCGGTGGGCATGAACCTCACCGGAGAACTCGCGCCGGACGGCACGTGGAAGACCTCGCCGGACAACTGGACCTGGCTGAGCGCCGACGAGCGGGCGGCGCTGCTCGAATCGACGCAGCGCCTCAGCGACGCGGGCATTCTCCGCACGCGCCTCGACCTGCGAAGCCCGCGAGTCACCGAAGAGGCCTACTCGCCCTGGTCGTACTCCGACTCAAGCGAGGACGACGAGGCGACGGAGATCCACGCGCTCGCGGTCCTCGTGGACGAGCGGACGCTGCTGGTGCTGGCGAACCTCAAGGCCTCGGTGACGGCGCGGCTCGAGGAGATCACGGTCTTCGCGCCGGGGAGCGAGGAGGGCGTTTCGGCGAAGTTCCGCGCGTCGCTGCGCGACTACGGCGCGCTCATCGCCACGCTGGATGAACCGCTGTCCGGCAGCCTCCGCGCCTTTTCGGAGGACATTCGCCGCCATCGCCATCAACTGCTCATCGGAGCCGAGATCAGCCTTCAGGGCGAGCACCGCCTCGCCTACTTCACCCACCAGCGCATCGCCACGTTCAACGTCGGCTGGCGGCGCCACGTCTATCCCGAAGTCGCGGGCGACGACCAGTCGCTGTTTCTCTTCGACCGCCAGGGCGCGCTCGTGGCGCTGCCGGTCATCAAGCGCGACCGCCCCGGCGAGGAGGACCGCTGGAGCGGGACGTATCCGACGTTGACGGCCGCGAAGCAGATCGCCGAGACCCTCGCCGACCTCGACGCCAACACCGACACGAGCAACGTCCCCCTCTCCGAAGAGGAGGAAAACCGCGTGGCGTGGCTGGGCGTGATCATGCAGGGGCTCGACACCGAACTGGCGCGGCAGATGGGCGTTTCGGAACTGAGTGATGACGGATCGATCGGCGGACTCGTGACGTTCGTCTACCCCGACTCACCCGCCGCGGCCGCGCAGGTGCAGACCGGCGACGTGCTGCTGCGCGTTCACGTCGCCAACCGGCCCAGGCCGCTGGACATCGAGGTCGACGAGGATTCGGAGTTCGGCTCGGCGTTCCCGTGGCACCAGTTGGACGAAGTGCCCGAGGAGTATTTCGAGATGATCCCCAAGCCCTGGCCGAGTGTCGCCAGCGGCTTTAATCGGACGCTGACGGGGCTGGGGTTCGGAACGCCGGTGCAGGTGGAACTGGCCCGCGGCGGGGAGGTGATCTTCGCGCCCATGGCGGTCACGCAGTCGCCGACGCACTTCGACGCCGCGCCGCAGTTCAAGTCTGAGCCGCTCGGCTTCACGCTGCGGCCGATGACCTATGAAGTGCGCCGCCACTTCCAGAAAGACGAGGAAGAGCCGGGGCTGATCATCGCCCGCATCGAACCGGGCAGCAAAGCCTCGGTGGCGGGGCTCAAGCCCTTCGAGACGATCACAAGCGTCAACGACGCGCCGGTGCGCACGCTCGAAGACTTCCGCCGCGCGACGGCGGGACAGAGCGAACTGCGACTCTCCATCCTGCGCATGACGCGCTCGCGCCTCGTGAAGATCACCCTCGATGAGCCGATCGAGGATGAGGTGTTTGGCGGACCGGCAGCGGAAGCGGGCGAGCAAGCGGACGGTTGAGCGGCAGCGGACAGGGGCCAAAGCAGGGCGCCACTGCACGCTCGCTGCCCTGAGCGAGAGTGCAGTGCGGCGGGCAGGAGCACTCGTCGGGTGCCACTGCACGCTCGCGGCTCTGAGCGAGAGTGCAGTGCGGCGGGCAACGGCGCTCGATTGATGGTGCCATGCATTGACTCGCTCAGGAGTCAATGCATGCCGTGCGGGCAAGGGCGATCGTCGGGTGCCACTGCACGCTGGCTGCTCTGAGCGAGAGTGCAGTGCGAAGGGCAGGAGCAATCGTCGGGTGCCACTGCACGCTCGCGGCTCTGAGCGAGAGTGCAGTGCGAAGGGCAAGTGCGGTCGATGGATGGTGCCATGCATTGACTCACTCTGGAGTCAATGCATGCCGCGCGGGCAAGGGCGATCGTCCTCGCTCGCGCGTCGGCCTGGTCGCGAGGCGCGGCGATGCGCATCAACGGCAATGCACAACCAGGCCGAAGCGCGAGCGAGGACGCGAGGAGCGAAGCGACGAAAAGGGCGCCACGGCGCTCGTTCTCACTTGCACGTTCGCCATCGATCTCCGCCCAGAGCGGCGGCGATCGATGCCACCCTGCGAGGAAGGGGGCGCCACTGCACGCTCGCGGCTCTGAGCGAGAGTGCAGTGCGGCGGGCAGGAGCATTCGTTCGCGCTTGCACGTTCGCCATCGATCTCCGCCCAGAGCGGCGGCGATCGATGCCACCCTGCGAGATTGAGGGTGCCACTGCACGCTCGCTGCTCTGAGCGAGAGTGCAGTGCGAACGGGCAGCAGCGATCGTCGGGCGCCACTGCACGCTCGCGGCTTTGAGCGAGAGTGCGGTGCGGCGGGCAGGAGCGATCGACGGGTGCCACTGCACGCTCGCGGCTTTGAGCGAGAGTGCAGTGCCGACAGGGGAGGGCAAACGACCGCTCCGGCATGCCCGCCATCGATCTCCGCCCAGAGCGGCGGCGATCGACGCCACTCCGCAGCGATACGCTTGACGCGGGAGTGCTCTAAACTCGAAAGGGGGAAAGCGGGCGGCAATGCCCCGCGCCGCCCGACGCAGTGGAGGCCCCATGCCCGACCTCATCACCATCGCGTTCATCGGCCTCGCCGGGCTCGGGTTGGCGCTCTTCTGGCGCGGGTGGCGCGGGCGGCGCATCGACAACCACCCGTGGTGCCGCAAGTGCCGATTCGATCTCAAGGGCGTCTGGCCCGGCGCGCCCAGGTGTCCCGAGTGCGGGATTGACCTTGAGCGCATCGACGCGGTCGAACTCGGGCAGCGCGAACGCCGGCCCGTCTGGGCCGTCGCGGGCGCTGTGCTGCTTCTCCTGTGCACCGTCTGGCTGGGCCTCGGAGTCTGGCGGTTCGTGGCGCCGATTGACTGGACGACCTACAAGCCCGACTGGTGGCTCGACCGCGAGTCGCGCTCCGCGGACGCCGGGACCGCCGAGCGCGCCCTCAAGGAACTGAACGCGAGGATCGGCCGGGGCGAAGTCAGCGGCGCGCGCGTCGCGGGCCTCGTCAGGCACGCCCTCGCCCTCCAGGCGGACGAATCAGCCGCGTGGCTCGAAGGCTGGGGCGACATTGTCATCCACGCCTGGGGCAAGGGCGCGCTCACCAACCAGCAGGCGCTCGACTTCGCGCAGCGCGCCCTCACCATCGCGCTCGAGCCCGCCCTGCCGGTCGTGCGCCAGTGGGAGATCACCAGCGTCGCCCCCGGCGTGACCCTTCAGCGAACGGGCGCCGCCGACCTCACGCTGCGGCTCGCGCCGACCGCGGCGGCCATCGGCGCGACCGAACTGCCGATCGATCCGAATGAGACGATCGAACTTCGCGTACGCCGCCGCGGGATCGCCGGGTCTCGGTCGCTGCAGGCGCCGGTGATCGTCGAGCCGGGCGAGTACGAGATCGAAGTTTCCTGGAGCGTCTCGCTCGCGCCGCGCACCGGGACGGCGAACGCGGCGGTGTGGGACATCCATCTCGCGGCGCCGATCAAGGTCATTGCCCCCGCCGAGGGCGCGGCCGAACTGGTCATGGACCAGCAGTCCGATGAAGACCTGCGCGCGTGCATTGACGTGCAGGCCATCGGCCTGCGCTGGTCCGAGGCGCCGTCGGGCCGCTCGGCGAGTTCGCGCGTCGTCGTGGTCGTCACCATCCGCGAGGCCCCGATTGCGGCACGGATACAGATCGCGGCCTGGGCCGATCAGGCCGCGCGCGTGGTCCGCCAGAGTCAGCCGCCGGTCGTCATGCCGGGCCGGTCCTACCAGTGGCGCCATCACCTGACGAACGTGCAGGACGGCGCCGCGTCGATCACCGTGACCATCGAGCCGAGGCTGGATGCCCCATCGCGCTCAGGGGGGATCTTCGTCGTTCAGGGTCGGCAGCCGCCCGAGCCGGACTCCGCGCCCGAGACCGAGCCCTTCACCGCCGATCGGATCTGGTTCGGCGGGCCGATTGAGTTCGCCAACGTGCCCATTCAGTGGTTCGACTCGATCGATGACGCGAATCTCACCGGGGCGCTGCGCGAGCTCGCCACGATGCCCGCAGGCTGGAACCCGCTCGAAGAGCCGCAGGCCGGGACGGAGCCGCCGTGACCGCTGACATCCCGGCAAGTGGCACGCATGTCGATGGAGGCCGGTGATTTCCGCGGCTAGCGCATCGCCACCTCAGCCGTATCGCTGCGGCGTGACATTGTTCGCCGCGGCATCGCGTCTCAATACGAGCCCCACGCGCCAGCGCGGACGATCGCCCCGCCCTTCACACTGCACTCTCGCTCAAAGCCGCGAGCGTGCAGTGGCACCCGCCACGTCTGAAGTGAATCGCTTCCAACGGTTGATCGACTCGCACGGGCGGGACGCCCATGCTCCGATTATTATTCCACCCGTACGACCCCGCTGCCGCCCTTGACGATCTCGCCGATCAGGATCGGGTCTTCGCGCAGCCTTGTCAGGTGCTTCATCACCGAGTTCGCGAACGACGGGCGCACAATCAGCACGTAACCGATGCCCATGTTGAAGACGTTGAGCATCTCGCCGCGCTCGATGCGGCCATGCTTCTGAAGAAACGCAAACACCGGCGGCGACGTCCATTTCGATGAGTCCAGCACTGCGTCGAGATCGTTCGGCAGCGCCCGGCAGACGTTGCCCGGCAGCCCGCCGCCGGTGATGTGCGCCATGCCCGACACGACCTTCTTGACCGTGTAGCGCCGCAGGAGGCGCACGATCGCGCGGGTGTAGATGCGCGTCGGCGTGAGGAGCACCTCGCCGAGCGTCTGCTGCGCGTCGAGTTCGGTATACACCTTGTTAAGATCAAGCCCGGCGCTGCTGACGATCTTGCGCACAAGCGAGAAGCCGTTGGAATGCACGCCCGAGGAAGGCAGGCCGATGACGACGTCGCCCGCCTCGACGCGCGACGTGTCAATGGCGCGGTCGAGTTCGACGACGCCGACGGCGAAGCCGGCGATGTCGAAGTCGCCCTCGCTGTAGACATCGGGCATCTCGGCCGTCTCGCCGCCGATGAGGGCGCACCCGGCCAGCCGGCATCCGTCCGCCACGCCCTTGACGATCGCCGTGCCCACCTGCGGATCGAGCCGGTTGACGGCGAGGTAGTCAAGAAACATGAGCGGCTCAGCGCCCTCGACGATCATGTCGTTGACGCACATGGCGACGCAGTCGATGCCGACGGTGTCGTAGACCCCCAGTTGGGAGGCGAGTTTGACCTTGGTCCCCACGCCGTCGGTGCACGCGACGAGGACAGGCTCCTTGTAGTTGCGGCGGAAGAGTTTCTCGTTGTAGTCGAGGCGGACGAGTCCGGCGAACCCGCCGGGCCGGTCGATGACGCGCGGGCCGTGCGTGCGGCGCATGAGGCCCTGGATCATTCCGACCATGGTGTCGCCGGCCTCGATGTCCACGCCGCTGTCGGCATAGGTGAGGGGCTTGCCGGCGTTGGAGGGCTTGGACGGCATGGTCTGCGTGCTCATGGAGCAAAAGGATAGCCGCGGGAGTTTGCGATGCGCCGAAGAACCGGCACCCCGGTTAGCCGCCCTTCGGTCATGAGCCTCAGGGTCGAATGACGACGCGGAGGCCTTGCGGAGCGGAGCGCTCGGACCGCCGAGCGTGTCCGTCAGCGCCAACGCCTCCTCGAAGGGTCAGAACCTCCCGATTGACGGTTTGCCGCGATCCCAATAGCATCGGGGACCGGTTTGTCGCTCCGGCAGGCCGGCCTTTTCGTTTGTGGTGGAGTGGAAGCGTGCGCCTCGCCCTCATTTCGGACATTCACGGCAACGTCGAGGCGCTCCGCGCGGTGCTGGCGGACCTCGAGACGCGCAAGGTCGAGGGCGTGGTCTGCCTGGGCGACATCGTGGGCTACGGCCCCGACCCGCTCGCCTGCGTCGATCTCGTCGCCGAGCGGTGCCGCTGGTCGCTGCTGGGCAACCACGACTTCGGCGTGCTCTACGAGCCGACGAACTTCAACCCCGGGGCCGAGCAGGCCGCCTACTGGACCCGCGCCCAGTTCGAGAACGATCCCGACGAGGCCGCCCGCGCCCGGCGCTGGGCCTTTCTGAGCCAGTTGCGCGTGCGGGTGAAGTTCGGCAGCGAGAACCAGATCGTGGCGGTGCACGGCTCGCCGCGCCGGCCCATCAACGAGTACGTCTTCCCCGACGACGCGATCAACGGCACGCTGAAGATCCAGCAGATCTTCGAGCGCATTGACAAGTGCGCCGTCGTCGGGCACACGCACGTTCCGGGCGTCTTCACCGACGAGCCCGATTTCTACACCCCGGCCGAGTTGAAGAACAAGTTCACCTTTCAGGACGGGGAGAAGTGCATGATCAACGTCGGCTCCGTCGGCCAGCCGCGCGACAACGACCCGCGCGCCAGTTACGTGGTGATCGAGGACGGATGCGTGGAGTTTCAGCGCGTCCACTACGACATTGACGCCGTGGCGCGGAAGATCAAGTCGATTCCGCAGTTGAACGCCTGGCTGGCGGACCGGCTCTATGAAGGCCGCTAGGTTTCTGCGGCGGGCGGCGGCGCCGGAGCGCCCGCGCCGAAGGCTCGACCGCGTCGCCGGCTGATGCACGACTTCCTTTCGAGTTCGAGTTTCACCTGCTCATGCCACCGAAGATCAAGCGACTTCTGATTACGGCCCTGGTGCTCGCGCTCGGCGCGATCATCGTGTGGTCGGTGTTCCAGGGCGCCGGGCGGCGCGGGACGAGCGCGTCAAAGACGCCGGCGGAAGCGCCGGACCGTCTCGCCGACGAGCAAGGCGGCGCATCGACGCCGCCCGACCAGCCCGTCGAGGAACCCGCCGCACCGCCCGAGAGGCCCGGGAGTGAGCCGACGATCGGCGCGCCTCCGGAATCCGGGCAGGCGCCGCCGGAAGGCGGAGCCGGGCAGGCGGCGGGAGTCTTGCGCTTCCGCGAGCAGCCGCCCGAAGCGCTTCTGCCGCTGGGCAATCTCGAAGCCGAGTCCAACACCGCGCGCCTGCGACTGGATTTCAGCCCCTGCGGCGCCGGCGTTTCGCAGGTCACGCTGGCCGACTACTACCGCTCGCGCCGCCGGGCGGCGGAGGAGCGCTACACCCTCTTCGACGGCGCGTGGGAGCGCCGGCCGGTGCTGGGCCTTCGCCGCGTCTACGTCAACGGGCAGCGCGTCGATGCGTACGACGAAGCGGCGGCGCTGGCGCCCTCGAACTTCCGTCAGACCGGTCCGGGCGCGTTCGAGGCCGTGGTCGTTGACGAGCAGGATCGGCCGGTGCTCACGATATGGCGCCGCTACGAACTCGGCCCGAAGGAGGGGCAGGTCACGCTGCGGCAGGGCGTTCGCAACGAGACGTCCGAGCCGCTCGAGGTGATCGTCGAGCAATGGGGCCCGGGCGACCTGCCCTACCTGCGCGAAGGCTACGGCGACTACCGCCGCGTGCGCTTCGGCTACCTCGACGAGCGCAGCGCCGAAGTCGTGCTGGCGTCGGAGAGCGACTTTCTCCTTGCCCGCGGCAAGGTGCTTACGCGGGCGATCAAGCGGGCCCGCGAGACGGGCGATGCGCCGGACAGCAACCTGATCTGGCCCAATGAGACGAGCCGCGCGGACAACCTCACCCTCTCGTGGGTCGCGACGACCAACCGCTACTTCGGCTTCGCGGTCCACCGGGCCGTGGATGATCCCGAGCAGAGCCGCTTGCGCGCCCTCGAGCAGGTGTCGCGCGTCGAGGTGTGGATCGAGTCGCGCGGCGAAACGGCCCTTTCGCAGGTTCCCGACGAAGAAGTCGATTCGCGCTATCTGAACCTCAAGTTCGTCGGCAACCCGGTCACCCTCGCCCCCGGTCAAGAGCGGAAACTCGACCTCGGCGTCTACGCCGGACCCCTCCGTGGCAGCCTCCTTGCCGGCGAGCAGCCTTACCGCGCCTTCAACCTCAAGGAACTGATCGTCTATCAACTCGGCTGCGCGTGGTGCACCTTCCAGACGCTCACGCACTTCCTTCTGTGGTTCCTGCGGCTGATCGAGGGCGACGTGATCATCCTCGGCGGCATCGGCCTGGGCGTCCACGACTGGGGCGCGGCGATCATCATCCTCGTCTTCATCGTCCGGCTGATCCTGCATCCGCTCACGAAGAAGGGGCAGGTCTCGATGCAGCGCCTCAGCCGCAATATGGCCAAGTTGCAGCCCGAGATCAAGAAACTCCAGGAGAAGTACAAGGACAACCCCAAGAAACTCCAGCAGGAGCAGATGGCGCTCTACCGCGAGCACAACATCAACCCCGCGGGCTGCCTGGGCATTCTCCCGATGCTCCTCCAGACGCCCATCTGGGTCGCGCTCTACGCCATGCTCTATTTCGCCATCGAGTTGCGCCAGCAGCCGGCGTTCTACGGCGTGTTCCAGTTGTTCGGCGACTGGTCCTTCCTCGCCGACCTCTCCCAGCCGGACCACTTCATCGAGTTCGCGCGGAGTTTCCGCCTGCCGCTGCTCGGGTGGGCGGTCACGGGGGTGAACCTCCTGCCCATCCTGATGGGCGTGATCTTCTACCTCCAGCAGAAGTACCTCACGCCGCCGAATCCGAACATGACGCCGGAGATGGAGCAGCAGCAGAAGATCATGCGCATCGTCTTCCCGCTGCTCTTCCCGATCATGCTCTACACGGCCCCGAGCGGCCTCACGCTCTACATCATCACGTCGAGCACGATCGGCATCCTCGAGAGCCGCTACATCCGCGCCCACATCGACGCGCTCGATCTCGACCGCGAGACGGCGGGGGCGACCCCGCGGGCCGCCAAGCCCGTCGTGAACCAGGCCCCGCGGCACAAGCGCGAGCGCTGAGCGCCCGCGCGAACGGGGAGGTGGCATCGATCGCCGCCGCTCCGGGCGGAGATCGATGGCGAGCGTCCAGGCGCCACCGCATCGCGATTCCTCACCGGCCCCACGCGCCAGCGCGGACGATCACCCTTGCCCTCCGCACTGCACTCTCGCTCAAAGCCGCGAGCGTGCAGTGGCACCCGACGATCGCCTTTGCCCGTCCGCCCCGCTCGCCTGGCGAGAGTTGAAGCCGCTCACTCGCGTTCGTCCGGCGCGCCGTGGCCGGGGCGGTTGGCGTAGATGAGCCAGTACGTCACCGGAATCACGAAGAGGGTGAAGACCGTCGAGGCGAGGAGGCCGAAGATCAGCGACCACGCCAGACCGGAGAAGATCGGGTCGATGGCGATCGGCGCGGCCGAGAGCATCGCCGTCCCCGCCGTCAACAGGATCGGCCGGAGGCGCACGACGCGGCTTTCCATGATCGCGTCGAAGAGCGACCGGCCGCGGCGCAATGAGAGGTGAATGAAGTCCACGAGAATGATCGAGTCGCGCGTCACGATTCCGGCCAGGGCGATCATTCCGATCATGCCCGTCGCGGTGAAGAAGATCGGATCGGCGTATCCGCCCGCCTCGCCTCCCGCCACACCGTTGAGCAACCAGAATCCCGGCATCACGCCCAGCACGGTGAGCGGGATCGCCAGCATCACCACCGCCGGAATGGTGAACGAACTCGTCTGCGCCACGAGGATGATGTAGATGGCCACGAGCGCGGCCCCGAAAGCCAGGCCGAGGTCGCGGAAGACTTCAAGCGTGATCTTCACCTCGCCCTCGCCGGTGAAGGCGACGTCGATTCCCGGCGGCGTCGCCCAGGCCGTGCCTCCGCCGGGGCGCAGGAAGGTCCGCCCCTCGATGGGTCGCGGCGGCGTCGCGGCGATCCAGCCGCTTCCGACGCTCTCCGCCCCGGGCGGCGCGGACGCATACTCCGACCGGTCCGCGAGCAAATCAACGACGACCTCTCCCGGAGTCCGCCCCGCCGCCTCGGCCGTGACGTAGACGATCGGCTGCATGTCCTTGTGGTAGATCGCCTGGTCGACGCGCGAGGTCTCCCACGTTCCAATCTCCCCAAGCGGAACCATCCCCCCGCTGCCGCGCAGCCGCACCTCACCCAGCAGGTGCTCATTCGAGCGCAGCGCCCGCGGCAGGCGGAGTTCGATGGCGACGGGCCGGCGGTCGCTGGCGTCGTGGATCGTGCCGACGCTCGCGCCTTCGATCGCGAGTCGCAGGGTTTCGGCCGCATCGTCGACGGAGATGCCGCTCAGCGCCGCCTTCTCGCGATCGACGACAAACAGCCGGCGCTCCTGGGCGGCCTCGCTCGTGTCATCGACGTCCACGACACCGGGCTCGACTTCGAGCCGCCGGCGAATCGTCTGGGCGGCCGCGAGCAGATCGTCATAGGAGTGGTCGGGACGTCCGCGCACTTCCGCCACGAGCGTCGAGAGGACCGGCGGCCCGGGCGGCGTCTCGACCACCTTGAGCCGCGCCCCGTGCCGCGCCGCGATCGCCGTCCACTTGTCGCGCTCGCGCAGTCCCAGCGAGTGGCTCTGGTGCGTGCGGCTGTTCTTGTCCACGAGGTTGAGGCGGATCTCCGCGACGTTGGGGCCGCGGCGCAGGTAAGAGTGCCGCACCAGCCCGTTGAAGTCCATCGGCGACGCGACTCCGACGTAACTCGTGAAGTCCACGACCTCGGCGACGCCCGCGAGGCTCGCCTCGAAGTCGCGCACGGCGGCGTCGGTGCGCTCAAGCGTCGTCCCCTCGGGCAGGTCGAAAACGAGGAGCAGTTCGTTCTTGTTGTCGAAGGGGAGCATCTTGAGGGGCACGAGCCTCAGCGCCGCCAGGGCCATCGCCGCGACCGTGAGCAACCCCATCACGACGAGGAAGATGACCGCGTTGCGCCGCGAGCGCAGCAGCGGCGCCATGAGCGGATAGAACAGCCGGTAGAGCAGCGACCGGCGCACGGCCTCAAGGTCGTGCTCCTCGCCGCCGCCCGCTGGCGCCTCGACCCGGCCGTAGCGCCCGCGCAGCCCGTGGTACGCCAGCCAAGGCGTGATGGTGAAGGCCACGAGCATCGACATCGCCATCGCCACGGGAACGTTGAGCGCCATGGGGCGCATGTACGGCCCCATCATCCCGGTGATGAACATCATCGGCAGGAAGGAGACGATCACCGCCAGCGTCGCCGTGATGAGCGGGGGGCGGATCTCCGACACCGCCTCGAGCACGATCTCGCGCGTCGCCTTCCCGCGCAGCCGGAAGTGCCGCACGATGTTCTCCACGTCCACGATCGGGTCGTCCACGAGCAGGCCCAGCGAGAGAATCAGCGCAAAGAGCGTGACGCGGTTGATCGAGAAGCCCGCGAGCAGGTTGACCAGCAGCGTCAGGCCGAAGACCACCGGCACCGCCACGGCCACGATCAGCGCCTCGCGCCAGCCCAGCCCGAGCGTGAGCAGCGCGATGACGATGAAGACGGCGACGGCGAGGGCTTCGATCAGTTCGTTGACCTTCTCATCCGCCGTCAGGCCGGAGTTGCGGGTGATGACGAGTTCCATGTCGTCCGGCACGACGGCGCCGCGCAGGTCCGCCGCCTCCCGCAGCACACGCTCCGACACGCGCACCGCGTTGGTGCCCTTCTTCTTCGCAACGGCGATCGTGACCGCCGGCTGCGCCAGCGAGACCCCCGCCTCCGCCTCGTCGATCGCGGCCGCGCCGACCCGCCGCCCCGGCGCGGCGGGGTGATGGCCGAACTCCTTCGCCGGCCCCCACCCGTGGCGAACGTAGTCCGTCAGTTCCTCCGGGCCGTCGATCACCTCCGCCACGTCCTTGAGAAAGACGGGGCGATCGTCCGCGACGCCGATCACCAGTTCGCGCAATTCCGCGGCGGAAGCGAACGCGGGCCCCGCTTCGACGACGATCGCCCGGTCGCCCTGCTCAACGGGCCCGGCCGTGCGCGAGACGTTGGTGAGCCGGATTGCCCGCGCCGCATCGAGCGGCGCCAGGCCGTGCGCCGCGAGGCGCGCGGGATCGAGGTAGACCATCGCCCGCCGCCCCTCGCCCCCGACGACCGAGACGCGCGACACCTCGCGCTGCGCCGCCAGACGCTCGGCCACCTCTTCGCCCACGCGCCGCAGCAGGAAGGGGTCCGCCGTGGCGCCCGTCAGCGTCAGCGTCACCACCGGCACGTCGTCGATCTCGATCGGTTTGACGACCCAGCCCGACACCCCCGGCGGGATGAGATCGAGGTTCTCGTCGAGCCGCTTGAAGATCTTGACGAGGCTGCGCTCCCGGTCCTGGCCCACGAAGAAGCGGACGGTTATGACGGCCGAGTCGCGCCGCGACGTCGAGTAGACGTACTCGACCCCGTCGATCTGGTAGAGGAGTTTTTCGAGCGGGGACGCCACGAGCCGCGCCGTCTCCTCCGCGCCGTGGCCGGGGAACGAGACGTGAATGTCCGCCAGCGGCACGACGATCTGCGGATCTTCCTCCCGCGGCGTAATGAGCAGCGCCGCCAGTCCCAGCAATGCCGCCAGCACGATCAGGATCAGCGAAAGATTCGAGTGCAGAAACGCCCGGACGATGCCGTTGACGACGCCGTGATGATGCGTCGCCGTCGTCGATTCGCCTCCCTGAGGCTGAGTCGTCATCACGCCCGCTCCCGCGCCTCAGGCGCCTGGCTCGCCGCGCGGCGGCAGCGCCACGACTTCGCCTTCACGCAGCCCCGAGAGAATCTCGACGCGCCCCGACGGCATCGCCCGGCCGGTGCGCACCGCGCGCCGCACCAGCCGGTCGCTCACGATCACCTCGACGAGTTCGACCTGGCCCACCCGGCGAACCGCCTCCTGCGGAATCACCAGCACCTGCTCCTCATCGAGCGGGATCAGCAGTCGCCCGAACATGCCGCTGTACACGCCTTCCGGGCACGGGCCGGTCACCTTCACGAGGAAACTGCGGCTCCCCTCCGCCGCCTCGGGGACGATCTCGCTGATCTGCCCGGCGCATTGCAGGTCCAGCGAGTCGATCCGCACGTCGAGCATCTCGCCGACGCGCAGCCGCTGCGTGAGCGATTCGCGCACGCTCGCAACCAGTTGCATGCGGTCGGGGTCGTAGAGCACGATCATGGGCTGGCCGGGCGCGACGGTGTCCCCCGCTTCGACGAGTTTCTCGATCACCGCCCCGGAGATCGGCGCGCGGATCGTCGCATAGGAGAGAATCGTCTCCGCCTCGCGCTGCGCCTGCTCGGCACGGCGGACCTCCGACTCGGCCGCCTCGAACGCGGCGCGGGCCCGGTTCAGTTCCAGTTCATTCGCCGCGCCGCTCGCGAAGATCTCCCGCACGCGCTCGTGCTCGCGCTGCAACTGGTCGCGCCGCGTGCGGGCGGCGGCCAGCGCCGCCGTCGCCTGCTCCAGCCGCGCCTGCAGGTCTTCGCTCTCGAGCACAGCGATCACTTCGCCGGCCTGCACGGCCGAACCCGCCGTCACGCCGATCGACTCGACCCGCGCCAGAGTCTTCGACGCCACCGTCAGTTCGTGGACCGCCCGGACCGTGCCCACTGCCGTCTCAATGCGCGGCTGGGCCACAATCGCCGCCACGGCCCGCGGCCGGTCGCCCGCCGCCGGCAGCGCCGCCGCGCCTCGATCCGCCTCCGCACCATGCTCAATCTTGCGCTCGAACGCGCCCGCGAGCCACAGCAGCAGCAAGACGACCGCGGCCGTGAACGCCACCCCGAGCGCCGTCTTCCCCGCCGCCGCCCGCAGCATCGGCGAGGGCGCGGGTCTCGTGCGGCGCGGAGGAGGTTTCGATTCCATCGGACCACTCCTTTTGCACGTCTCTCGCCGGCTTCATGCTCCGGCGAGCGCCTCCCCGCCTGCACGATAGCGGCCTGCACCGCATGCCGTCCCCCCGCTTCGCCCCGCCCGCGGAGGATCAGGGTGACTTACCCGTTTTGCCCGATCCCGGAGCACGACCGTCCCGCCCGTGCGAACTTCCCCCACCCGGAGCACGACCGTCCCGCCCGTGAAGACTCGCATCATTCTCTCTCTGCACGGCCGCCACATGCGCAGAGCGCGAAACCGGGCGATCGCCCCGAAACGAGCCGCAAGCGTGAGCGAGGCAGTCCCCGCGCGCCCAACCCGCCCTTCATCCGCGCGACCCCCGCACGATCCCCCTGCGTATAATCGCGCGCCTCGGTCCGTGAAGTCACCGCGCCGACTCGAAGGCCCGCGGCGGGCGGCGATCGACGCGACGCCCGCGCCCGGCCAACTCAGGCGGCCGACCTTCTTGACTGGGCGGGCCGGTGCGGTACATTTTGCGGCATTTCGCGGCCGGTCAGTCGCGCCAGCGTCCGTCGGTTCCCCCGACGGTCCGACCCGACCCTCCGGCCGCACCCCGACCTCGGGGCGGTAGCTCAATTGGTTAGAGTCCCGGACTGTCGATCCGGTGGTTGCGGGTTCGAATCCCGTCCGCCTCGTTTCTGAAAACCTTGCTGAATCCGTAGGTTACGGATACCTCCCGACGGTCGGGGGCGCAGCTCGAGACGATTTCCGCGCGGTGCGCGCACCGCGCTGGAGTTTCGGGAGGTGCCCCGTGCCCAAGACCCCGGGCTATCGCAAGCGTCACGACCGCAATCAGGCCATCGTTACTCTCACCGACGCCGTCACCAAGCAGCGACGGGATTACTGGCTCGGTGAGCCCGGATCGCCCGAGAGCCGCGAACTGTACCACCGCGTCATCGCGGAATGGGAGGCCAACGGACGGCGGCTCTTCGAGGCCAACTTCGAGAAGCCACCCGCCGGCGGCGAGGGCGACGGCATCACCGTCTCTGAATTGTGCGCCCGCTTCTGGCGCACGCGCGGCACCCATCTGAACAAGCGCGAGCAGGATCATCACAAATCCCTCATCCGGCTTTTGCGTCGTTCGTATGGCTCGACGCCGGCGGCGGCCTTCGGCCCGAAACGCCTGCAGCGTCTGCGCGACCAGATGATCCGCGATGATGAAGGGCACGGGCGCCGCGGATGGGGCATCACCTACGCCAACGCGCAGGTGCGTCGGCTGTGCCGGCTCTTCAAATGGGCCGCATCGCAGGAACTCGTCACGGCGAAAGTGCGCATTGAACTGTTGTCGGTTGATCCGCTCAAACCCGGGCGCTGCGCGGCTCGCGTCGGCCGCGTCGTGAAACCAGTACCTGTGGAGGTGGTCGAGCAGACTCTTCCGTTCATGGCCAGCCCTGTCGCGGCCGCTGTGCGGCTCCAACTGCTCACTGGGGCGCGGCCGGATGAAGTGCTGAGCCTTCGACCATGCGACATCGATACCACGGCCGCAGACGGCGTGTGGGAGGCGAGGCTGGATCGACACAAGACGCAGTACATGGGCCACGACCGCCTGCTCTTCCTTGGCCCGAAGGCGCAGGCCGTGCTGACGCCGTTCATGAAGCGCGCGGCGGAGACGTACCTCTTCAGCCCCGCCGAGGCGGACGCGGAGCGCCGGGCGGCCCGGGCCGCAGCGAGGAAGACACCACTCTCCTGCGGCAACCGTGCTGGCACCAACCGCAGAGCCGAGCCGAAGAAGACAGCCGGAGAGCGCTACGACGCGCGGGCATACTACCGCGCGGTGCAGTACGCCTGCGATGTGGCGTTCCCGCCTCCCCCACCGCTCGCGAAGCGGAAAGACGAAACGCGAGATGAGTGGCGGAATCGGTTGGTAACGGACAAACTGAAGGGTGCTCTCGACGCTTGGCGGAAGGAGCACCGGTGGTTCCCATACCAACTCCGCCACACGGCCGCGACGCTCTACCGCCGGGAACACGGCCTCGAAGCGTCTGCCCTCGTCCTCGGGCACGCCAGCGCCCGGGTTACCGACGCAGTCTACGCCGAGCGGGACCAGTCGAAGGTCGCGGAGATCATGCGGTTGGTGGGGTAGGTCGAAAGACGATCACTCCCGACCTCTCGTCGGGGTGGAATTGTGGGTCCGGCAGCCCCTGCAGCAGCGCGTCGTCTTCATTCAGCGCGGCTTCTTCTTTGAGGCAGCCTCTGCGATGATCCGCTCTCGCTCCGCGGCCAGCGCTCGCTTGCGGTCTTCCAGCTCTTCCGGGCGGTGCCAGACGGCCCCCTTGATCCAGCCCTTGCGTTGGCACCAGAGCAGAAGCGTGGTCGTCGTTCCGAAAGCCAGCAGCGTGATCGGGCCCAGCCAGAGCGGGACATGCTTGCCGAACACCCAGTTGTATAGCGCGATAAAACCCACGCCGAACACGATCAGCAGCGAGAAAAACCAGACCCAGCGCAGTGCGGCCACTATCACAAGGACATGGTATGCGGATGCTGTGGATGGAGACCTATCCGTGGCACTCTGAGCGATGGTTGGCGCTGGCGATGCTTGGACAACTCGGGCGGCGCAGGCCAGTGGTGAGCCGTCCCCGATCCTTCAGAGTCCTTGGGGGCTGCGTTGCAGAACCGAGTCGCTTCGTTCCGAAACCTCTGCAGTTGTGCACGATAGCAGTGGTTTCGGAACACCAGCATGCGGCCCAAGGGGCAGATGGGCGCGATTCTTGGACTTGCACTCCGGCAAGGGCTTATCCAGCCGGCCCAAGGGAGCAATACGGGGAGGGCGACCCGAAAGGACGCTGTGAGCGGCGCTCCGGAAGCGGACGAGACTCGCGGACGCACCAGCGCACCTGTGGGAGGTCGTGGAATCCGTTCGTCCGTTCGCCGCCCCGGGCCGCTGCGTCGTCCGAGGTGGATCTGATCGCCCGGTGGCGTCCCGCCGGTGGCTGGCAAGCGGACGACCGAGCCCCACGCGAGTTACCGTAACTCCTGAATCTCGAAAAAATTCGCACATCTGAACGGCCTTCCCAGCACGGGAGGGCCGTTGCCGTTGGTGGGCCGCGCGGTAACTCGAGTTACCGAGTTACCACCCGAAAGCCGTGTTGAAAATCGCTCATCGCAAGTGGCTCAACACCGAGCCACACCGGTGAGGAGTTTCGCATGGACGGGCAATACTTGACAGGGAAGTCGGGCGACACGAGCACTGACGCGCTGGCGACGGAGGAGTACATCACGCTCTCCCAAGCCGCGAGGCTGGCACCCGGTCGGCCATCATCCAACTGCGTCTGGCGGTGGTGCCGCGAGGGTGTGAAGGCGGCGTCCGGCCAGCGTGTCCGGCTCAAGCATATGCGGTTTGGCTCGCGCATCTACACCACGCGTCAATGGCTGCATGACTTTGGCCTGGCTCTCGCCGAGGCTGATGCGGTCCATTTCGATCGGCCAGAGCGAGAAGCACCCGCCGCTGAGGCCCGCTCGCCACGGCGACCCTTCCGTCGAAGGCCGCCTCGCAACGCGATGCATGAGTCGCAGCGCCGCCACCTCGAAGCCGAGCAAGAACTCGAGGAGGCGGGTCTGTGACGCAACGACCTGCCAAGCCGAAATCACGCCACCCTGCCCCTCCGCACGACTTGCTTGCGAGCGTTCGCCGTGCGCCAGCCGGTGCGCGACCGGATGAACCCGATGCCGACCTTCCAGGTGTTGCCGTAGTGGAAGTGCAGGTCGATCTGCCGGACTTCTGGCGCGAATGGAATCGTGCCCGGAGAGCCGCCGGAAACCGCGTTCCAGCCCTTCTCGCACGTCGCCGCCGCTCACGACTGCTGGTCGTGATCGCCGCGGAGGACATTCCCTGCCTGATCGCGGCCATTCGCATGGTGCAGGAGCGGCCGGACTGATGGAACCCGTGACACAGAACGGCGCATCGGTCCACGACGGCATGAGCCGGCTCGACGCCGCTCGCGCCTACACGATGCGCGGATTTCGATGCCTGCCGATCCCATTGCGGGAAAAGGGTCCGCGCGACAAGGGTTGGCCGGATCTGCGACTCAAGCTCGAGGATCTCTCAGAGCATTTCGGTGGTGCCGGAAACATCGGTCTCCTGCTGGGCGAGCCGAGCGGCGGGCTCACTGACGTCGATCTCGATTGCCCGGAGGCGATTGAACTGGCGCCGCAGTACCTGCCGCCGACGCTCGCGATCACCGGCCGCGCCAGCGCGCCCAATTCGCATTGGTGGTACCTTTGCCCGGGCGCGGTGACCAGGAAGCACCACATTCCCGGCACGAAGAAGATGATTGTCGAGATCCGCAGCACCGGCTGTCAGACCGTGGTCGGGCCGAGCATTCACCCATCAGGCGAGGCTTACGAGTGGCTCACGGGCGAGCCGGCGACCGTGGAGCATGAAGTTCTCGCCAAAGCGGTTGAAGGGCTCGCTCAGGCCGTCGTTGCTCGCACCGGCGCGGCAGCGCCTGCGGCGGCGCGTCCGGCGAGCCGCGCTGCCGCTCCCGCCGACGAGGCGCTGCTCCGCCGCGCCACCGCCTACCTCGACGCGATGGACCCGGCGATCTCCGGCCAGGGCGGGCACGACACGACCTACACCGCCGCCACCGCGATGGTGCATGGCTTCGGCCTCGATCCGGAAACTGCGCTGCGCATGCTGCTCGAACGCTACAACCCGCGCTGTGAACCGCCGTGGAGCGAGAAGGAACTGCGACACAAGGTCGAAGACGCGGCGACCAAGCCGCACGACAAGCCCTACGGCTGGCTGCGTGATGCGCCGCGGCAGGTCGCGCCGAGCCGCGCGCACTCCGACGCCGACTGCACACCCAACGGCAGCGTGAAATCGGAGGGCCCGAGCACCGAAACCTGTGCAACGCAAGACGATGCCCCGGCATGCAACGATGATGCCGGATTCGTGCCCCTCGGCCAGCGCGACCCCGAGACTGGCCGGCTCGTGCTGTCTGCCAAGCGCACGCTTCCCACTGCCAGGGCGTTCGTCGACGAGTTCCACCAGCATGCTGAGGGCCGCACGGTTCACTCCTACGGCGGCGTGGTCATGCTTTGGCGCGACAACCGCTATCAGCAGGTCGAGGACGAATGGCTCAAGCACCGGCTCCAGCCCTGGCTGCATGCGGCGCTGCATTATGTGTACAACAAGGCGATCAAGGACTTCGAACTCAAGCCGTTCGAATCCAATCCGACGACAGTCAGGCAGGCGCTGGACACGATTCGTGCGTACGTTCACATTCCCGCTTCGACAATCGCGCCATCATGGCTCGACACCCGCACCGATCGCCTGCCGGCGCTGGAAATTCTCCCCTGCAAGTCACTGAACTTGCACATCCCGACGGGCCGCATCCTCAAGCCGACGCCGGCGCTCTTCACCATCAATGCGCTCGATTTCGATTACGACCCCGATCCCGAGCCGCCGGAGCGGTGGATCAAGTTCATGGAGCAGCTCTTCGGCGATGACATCGAGTCAATGGAGCTGCTCCAGGAGTGGATGGCGTATTGCCTCACGAGCGACACATCTCAGCAGAAGATGCTGCTGCTCGTCGGACCGCGACGTTCTGGCAAGGGGACGATCGGTCGCATCATGCGCTACATGATCGGTCACGGCAACGTCGCGGGGCCGACCACCAGCGGGCTCGCAGGCAACTTCGGCCTTCAGCCGCTCATCGACAAGTCGCTCGCGATCGTCAGCGATGCGCGCTTCGGCGGCGAGAACATCAGCATCGTCGTCGAGCGATTGCTGTGCATCTCGGGTGAAGACGCGCTGACGATCGACCGGAAGTACCTCGACTCGGTGAGCATGAAACTCCCGACGAGGTTCATGTTCCTCACGAATGAGCTGCCGCGGCTTAACGACGCCAGCACTGCTCTGGCCGGACGATTCCTCGTGCTGCGGCTGACCAACAGCTTCTACGGGCAGGAAGATCTGACGCTCACGGATCAACTCATAGCTGAACTCCCCGGCATCCTGCTGTGGGCGATTGAAGGGTGGAAGCGACTCAAGGCACGCGGGCGATTCGTGCAGCCCGAAAGCGTTGCCGACGCAATACGCGATCTCGAGGACCTCGCGTCGCCGGTCGGCGCATTCGTGCGCGAGTGCTGCACGGTCGCACCGGGCTGCCGCGCATGGGTGGATGACCTCTACAAGGCGTGGCAGGGGTGGTGCGAGCGCGATGGCCGCCACGTCGTCAGCAGCAAGATGTCATTCGGCCGAGACCTGGCGGCCGCCGTTCCGGGGATCAAGCGGCGTCGTGGCGCCGGCGATGTCCCGTTCTACGAGGGGATCAGCCTCGAAGGGAGTGTTCAGTGAAGCACGCCACTGTCGCTTACCGCTGCACACCGTCACGACGGTTGCCACTGTACTCAACATCGTGTCGCGCGCGTGTGCGCGCGCCCGCGCGCACGCGTGCGCTTAATAGGGACCGTCGTGACGGTCTTCGACGGTGCGCGACGGCAGCACCCATCGGCATAGGTACTTCCCAGCAAATGGCGTGCCACGATGGACGCGGGAACAGCGGCCAATGTAGAGAGACACATGATGACGCGACCCTGTCCGACTTTTTGGATTGGCGCACGGCGGGGAGGACGGCGACATGAGCGCAAGTGTTGATGACACCTTGGTTTGCCGCCTGGCGGGCGAGTTGTGGGCGGTGTTCGCGCCGTGGCGTGGGCCGTGGGGTGGTGGCGGCGCGGCGGCGGCGTACCTGGCCCGGCGATCATTCCGCTCCGGCGCAGGCCTGCGTTGGCGGCATCAGGGTCGCGATCGCGATGAGCGCGATGAGAATGTCGAGGCGCTGGGAAGACTGGAGCGGCGCGGTCTGCTCCACCGTCGCGTTGAACGGACAAAGGTAATCGCCACCCGGCTGCTCGACGCCGGGATTGAGCGGGCATGCGCACTGGCCGGCGCGCCGTGCTGGTCCGATGGCCGGGCCGTGTGTCAGCGGCTCGCCTCCATCGATGATGCGCGGGCCACGATGACGCACCTCGGGACGCGGTGGACGGCCGAGTGGGCGCTGGCGGGCACACCCTCGTACTGGGCCGCGTGCGGCAACGACGAGGACGGGCGCGCCAATCGCCGCCTGCTGTCGGTTCTTGAGGAGCAGGCGATCCCCGCGCTGGTTCGCGGCTGGCTGCTGAGCGGGGCCGATTTGGACGGGCGGGCATGGTACAGCCTCACCACCGCCGGCCGCGCGGCGCTGACGGAAGCGCCGGCCGACGCGCCACCGACGATCGAGGCTGACGCCGACTGCGCGCTGGCGTGGCGCGAGGGGGCGCACGCCATGCAGGTTCGGCTCGCCGCCGCGCCGCGTTCGGAGCGCGAGATCGGCCTGCTGCCGCTGTCGGCCCACGGCGGGCCAATCGTGGGCCCTTCGGCCGTGGGCTCAGGGTCTGACGACGACGACGTTGGCCCACGTGGCGATGTGCCCACGGCGGGCGGCGGGAACTACGCCGCTGCGGCACATCTTGCGACAGTGGCCAACGTGGGCGGCAACATGGCGGCCACCGGGGCGGCGGATTCGCGCCCGGGTCGCCCGGCTTCCAGCACAAGGAGATCCGAACCGTGAATGCATTCAAAGTCGAACTGCGGCCGCTGGCCGAGATCAAGCCGTACGAGAAGAACCCGCGCCTCAACGACGACGCCGTAGATGCCGTGGCCAACAGCATCACGACATTCGGCTGGCGGCAGCCGATCGTGGTCGATGGCGACGGCGTCATCATCTGCGGCCACACGCGATGGAAAGCGGCGCAGCGACTCGGCTTGGAGATGGTGCCGGTGCATGTCGCGACCGACCTGTCGCCCGAGAAGGTGCGGGCGTACCGCATCGCAGACAACAAGTCGGCCGAACTCGCGGAATGGAACATGGAGTTGCTGCCGATCGAGATGGCCGAACTCCAAGGCGCCGGATTCGACTGGTCGGCGCTGGGCTTCAGCGCCGACGACCTGGCGAAGTTGCTCGATCCTGGCTTGCGCGACGGGCTGACCGATCCGGATGCGATCCCCGAGCCGCCGGATGAACCGATCACGAAGCGCGGCGACCTGTGGATTCTCGGCGAGCACCGATTGCTCTGCGGCGACTCGGCGAGCGCGGCTGATGTCGATCGACTGCTCGATGGCCAGCCGATTCACCTGGTGAACACGGATCCGCCGTACAACGTCAAAGTTGAACCGCGCAGCAACAACGCGATCGCCGCCGGCAACTCGTCGTTCCCAGAGGCGACGAAGAAGAAGCGCACGCATCATCAGTCCTTCGACGTGGCCCGCCAGGGTGAGAAGAAGCGGACCACGAAGAAGATGCGCGCCAAGGATCGGCCGCTGGCCAACGACTTCGTCTCCGATGATGCGTTCGACGAGATGCTCGACGCGTGGTTCGGCAACATGGCGCGCGTGCTCATCCCCGGCGGTGGCTTCTACATCTGGGGCGGGTACGCCAACCTTGGGAACTACCCGGGGCCGCTCAAGCGCGCCGGTCTGTACTTCAGCCAGGGCATCGTGTGGGACAAGCAGCACCCGGTCCTGACCCGCAAGGACTTCATGGGAGCGTTCGAGATTGCGTTCTACGGATGGCGCGAGGGCGCAGCGCACCGCTTCTTCGGGCCGAACAACGCCACCGACCTCTGGCACGTGAAGAAGGTCAACCCGGCGTCAATGGTGCACTTGACTGAAAAGCCGGTCGAGTTGGCCGTGCGAGCCATGCAGTACTCATCGCACGCCGGCGAGAACGTGCTCGATCTCTTCGGCGGATCGGGCAGTACGCTCATCGCCGCCGAGCAGACGCAGCGGCGCGCGTTCCTGATGGAACTCGATCCGGCGTACTGCGATGTGATCGTGCAGAGGTACGAGCAATTCACGGGCCGGAAGGCAGAACGATTGGCCGCATCTGCCGAGGGGAAAGGCGCAGCGGGAAGGACGAACTCCGCGTCATGAACCTGCCGGCCACAAACGGAGCCGCAGATAAGCGTGCCCGCTCAGTTCGCGCGGGCCGCTGCCTGTTCGTCCGTTCGCACATCGGCGAGGGCGGGCAGACAGGCGCGAGCCGTCTTGTCGATCCATTCTGTCATGCGGGCATGCGGGCAGAAGCCTCGCCCGTCGGCGACGTAGGTCAGCCCCTCCAGCACTTCGGCGTAGGGTCCGAAGCCCGCCACGCGGAACGGAACCACAATGACCCGCGTGCCGCTCTCGCTTCTCGTCTTCACGTAGTCTCGAATCCGCGTCTCGGCCGCAGCACGCCGATCTGGCCAGTCCTCGCGAAGGGTCTCGCAGCGGACGTCGGTAAACGAAGCGGCCTGGCGCAACTCGTCGGTGCGGCGCTGCATGTCCGCCAGCCAACGGTCATTCTCACCGTCATCGCCGGGGCCGTGCGCCAGGATCAGGATGCACTCCAGAGCAGGATTGACGCTCAGCGCGCGAACGCGATCAAGCAGGATCTCGTCGACGAGCCCCGATTCGGACACACCGTCTCGGCTCACATGGAAGGTCGATTCGGTCTCGATGGGCGTGGGCGGCTCCATCACGTGTCCGCCTTCGGAGTGGTCTCCGGCCGCGGCTTGGTGATGCGACGCCTCCGTTGGGGCATTCCGCGACGCGGCAGTCGGGTGGTGCGCCTTGTGATGCGCGTGCTCATCCCTGCCGATCGAGTCACGCAGGCCGAGAATGTACTCGGTATCCTCGAGGAAACTCTCTCCCGAAATGAACATGCGGACCACGGCGATCTGATCCACTCCCTGCGCTTCGAGCCGCTCGGTTGCCGCCCGCAGCGTCGAGGTCTGGGCCATTCCGTAGGCGATCTCGATGGGGTAACGATCCCGCAACGGTTCGACGGCCCGCTCGACATCCTCGTTCCATTGCGCATTGCCGCCGTGGGCCATGACGAGGACGCCGCACCGGTTTGGATCGATCGCCCCCGACTCCAGTTGGTGCGCGGCGGTCGAATGCGAGCCGCAGGCGAAGGCCACGCTCCCGGTCGAGTCCTGGCTCTGGCAGCCGGAAAGGGCGATGAGGCAGGACAGCAGCACGGTATTGAGAATGAGTCTCAGTTGCATGGCCGCATCGTATTCACTAGTCCGGGAACGTCAATGCGGGGTGATTTCCCTGATTCATCCACAGGACCGGAAATGGATGTGGTGGCCCGCAGACACAGCCGCGGCGGCGGGCGCTGCGGCTGTGAATGGATGAGGCGGGGTGGCCGGCTACTCGCTCGGCTCCGCCTCCTCCGGCCCCTTCTCGCGCAAGGCGTGGTATTCGATCATCGCGTCGAGCCAGGTGTCGTCGGTGGCGGCGACATGTTTGCGCTCGCGGCCGGGCACGATGCACGACCGCTCCTTGAGGAACGCCACAGCCGTCGCCACCTGCGACCACGGCGGCATCTTCGACTCATCGCCGCCGCCGACCGTGGCGCGAATCTCCTCGAGCGTGAACGCCGCGCTGCCCATCAGGTCGATGGCGTGGGCGACCTCTTCGTAGACCGCCCTCGTGCACATGTGCTCGTAGGGCTGGCCGCGTCTGGGCACCACGCGGCGCAGCAGCGCGCCGCTGGCCGCGTCCACGGCGAAGGACTCGTCGGGCCCGGTGGCAGATCGCGCCGTTGCCGCATTGACCGCGTTCGTCAGCGCCTCCCATTCCTCGGCCGTGATCATGTGGTCGACGCGGGCTTCGAGCAGGCGCTGGGCCGCGAGCAGCACCTGGCGCAGCGTGCTGGCCTCATGACTGCTGGTCATGATCATCACCTCCTTCCCGCCGCGGCGCCGGGGGCGTGTAGACATTCAGGCAGGTCGTGCAGCGCACCCGCTGCCCGTCGTCGATCCAGATCAGGTTGTCAACGTGGCGCTCGCCGCAGCGCGGGCAGCCGTCTTCCGGCTCGACGAGATGCTGTTCATGTTCCGCCGTCATGGCTCCGCCTCCCCGCGCGATTCGCTCAGGTCGAAGATGGCTACCACCGCGAGCAGGCCCACCAGCAGCGCGGTGCGTTCGTCGAACCCGGCGAGGTCGCCGGCCGCGCAGGTACGGATCAATGCGGCCTTCTCGGCGGCGGGCATGGCGGCCAGGGTGTCGCGCATGGTGGCGCGGGTCTGGTCGGCATGGGCGAGGAGTCGTTGGACTTCCCGGTCCATCACTCACGCTCCTTTCCGGGCCGTGAACCGGCCCTTGTCGGCTTTGATGAACCGCGCTTCCTTGCCCTTGGCTTTGATCTCGCGGATCATGGCGGCGTAGAGCGTCGCATGCGGCGTGGCGCCGTTGGTCTTCCAGCCCGCCGCGATGGCGCGCTCGGCGATGGTCTTGGCGTCGAGGGGCTCTTTGGCCCGCCCCAGGACCTGCGCTGCGGCGTCGAGGCCGCTCAAGCCTTCTCGCTTCTCTCGCGGCTTGGCGTCGACCTTGCCGCCAGAGGACTTCTTCGTCGTCTCGCCGCGTGCCTTGGGCGCGCCGCGGTCGGGCGGCATGGTGATGCCGATCTGCGCCGGCGACTTGCCGGTGAGCTGCCTGATGCTCTGCTTGATGTGGAAGACACCCGTCACCGTTCCGACGGCATCCACCTCGCGGCAGCCGGTCTTCTCATCGACGGCCGAGGTGGCCGGCGCCCGATAGAGCAGCGGCGTGCGGCCATCGACGCGGAAGAACAGTTCGTACAACTTTCCGTTCTTCTTCCAGCACACGTGGTTGCGGCTGGTGGGCAGGTTCTCGACCTGCTTGGCGATCTCAGCGTACTGGTCTTTGTTGACCAGCGCGATGCGCGGCGGCGTCCGGCGGCCCTTGCGTTTGGGCTCGGCCGTTGGCGTCTTCTCCGACGTGCCCTGCTGCGCCGCGGCCTGCTCGGCCTTCTTCACCCAGGGCGATCTCTCCTTGCCCATGACGATCTCGGTCTTGAGCACGAGGCCCTTGGCGGCGGCCTTCGCGTCGCGCTCGGCAATGCGCTGGGCGTCCCGGTCAACAACGCGGCCCCCGGGTTTCACGCCGGAGGCCGGTTGGGCGTCCTTGTTGTCACTCGCCTTCGGTGGCGGCGGCGTGCTCGCTTTCGGCGGCGAGCCGACTGCGGCCCGCAATCGCTGGGCGCTCTTGATCCGCACCTTCTTCTTCGTCTCGAGGTTGGTGGCGTCCCAGCCGCCGTGGCGGCTCTCGGCGTCGATGCGCACCTTGGCGATCTTGCCGCTCACCTTCGCGGTGTAGGTGTTGCCGATCTTGATCTCGTTCTTCTTCATGGTGCTGCTCCTTTCGTTGATGCAGCGGTTGGTGGAAACGTCTCGCCGTCACATGGCGGCGAGTTCTTCGATGACTGCAAAGTTCGGCGAGACCGACCAGCGCGGCCGGCCCGACCCGTCGGTCGCGATGATGCGGCTGTTGACGTTGCACGCGTCGGCGAAGGCGTCGAACATGCGGGCCGTCGCGCGACGTGCGGCCGCGACGATGCCCTCGGGCGTGCCGTCGTGGCTGGCGACGAGGTGGCCCAGGACGACGCCGTCGCGGTCGCAGGCTTCACGGATGACAATGTTCGGCGCGGTCGCGCCGTTTCGGCGGGCGGGGCGATTTCGTTCAATGTGAATGGCGCTGGTCTTCATGATGCTCCTCTCTCACTTGCCGCTGGGCAGCGGCGTGATCTCGATCTTGCGCCCGCAGGCGGGGCAGATGGCCTTGGTCGGCCGAGCCGACTGGCGGCCGGCCTCGTACGCTCGCTCGAGCGCCTCCTTCACGCACCACACCGCGGTGTCGTGGAAGTCGAGGCGGTCGCTGTTGCGGGTGGCCAACGTCTCGAGGCCCAGGACCTCGCGGGCGATGGTGTTCAAGGTGTTGTCGCGTGTGGTGGTGCTCATGGTGATTCCGTTTCGTCTGGCGTGGGTGGTTCAGCAGCCCGCGACGCGCTCGATCTCGGTGAGCACGCTGTGGATCATGCTGTTGGTGGCGTTCGGCCGGCCGTGGCGGTCGGCCCCGTAGATGGCCAGGGCAGCGCGTTGCGCCGCTATCCAGCGTTCGTGGTCGT
>WYBR01000006.1 GCA_011525805.1 Vicinamibacteraceae bacterium | reverse complement strand
TCCCGGCGCATTGATTGACATCATCGACCCGCGCCTCGCCGCCACCGCCGTCGCCGGGCCCGACGGCCGCGCGCTCATCCGCATCAACATCCCCGCGCACATCGACGCAACGTACATGTTCCAGGTCTTCGATCACGAGACGTGCGAGACCAGCCCGCCCGCGTGGGCGATCATCCAGCCGGAGAACTGACTCGAGGTTCTGCACCAGCGGCCCGGCACCGCCGTCCCGGCCCCCTCGTCCACCGCAACCTACTGCGCGAATCGCGCGCGAACTTCAATCGCCGAAATCGGCGCCGCGGATCGCGAGTCTATCCATCGGCTCCGCCGCCTCGCCCGTCGTCGATAACCTGAACTGGAGCGCCACGCCTGCAATCCGGGCCGGAGGAGGGGCGTTGGTACGTCTTGGCGGGATGTCCGCAGCGGCGGGGCACGTCTGACGGGGGTCGGGCGGGCGGGACTTGTGAATGAGTCCGGGCTGGGCGATTTTGGCCGCGGCGAGGGCAGCGTCGGCCGCTGTCTCGTCTACGATCATCCTATGGCCCATAGGGTTCGGGCGGCCCGCGCCGCACCGGCAAAAACGAGGACGGCAGGCAAATGACACGGCGGAGAACAGAGCGAATCTCGGAGCGGGCCGGACGCGCGCTGGCGGCCGGGCTCCTCATCCTCGCCTCCGCGGCCTTCGCCCGGCCCGCGGCCGCCCAGATTCAGATGCGGTCCTTCTACCAGGGCTACCGGCCGACAGTCGCGGCTCAGGACACCGAGGCGCTCAAGGAAACCCTCGAACTCGACGAGCCGCAGCAGGCCCTGCTCGAGGCGAACTACGCCGGCTATGTCCAGGCCTTCGGCGAGGCGGCGGCGTCGATCCAGGACGGCCTGCGCAGCCTGCAGGAAGCCATGGCGGCGACGGAAAGCCCTTCCATGAAGGAGTCGCTCGTCGGCGAGTACAACCGTCTCCGCGAGCAGTGGGCCGACGAGTCGCTCCAGATGGAGGTCGGCTTCTTCGCCGACGTGAAGGCGCTGCTGGGCGACGAGCAGGCGGCCCGGTGGCCGCGCTTCGAGCGCGACCGGCGGCGGCGCGTCGGGCTGCTCCTCGCCGCGCGCCTCATGGCGGAGCGCGTCGACCTCGTGGACGTCCTCGACCGCCTCGATCTGCCCGATGAGGTTCGCGAGGCGTGCGAAGGGGTCGTCGAGCAGTACGGCCTCGAGTTTGACGCGCCCCTTTCCGCCCGCCACGCGCTTTCGGACCGGATGGAGCGACTCTCCTACGACGGCGACGGCAAGGGAGGAGGCGACGACGCGCAGATGCGCTCGCTGGACGAGCGGCTCAAGCGGCTGCACGTCGAGTTGCGCGACATCAACCTGCGCTTCGCGGAGGCGTTCGCGGCCCACCTGCCGGGCGAGCACGGCGCGCGATTCACGCAGGAGTTTCGCCGCCGCGCCTGGCCGCGCTACTTCCGCACCGACGAGGTCGCCATCGATGCGCAGCGGGTGCGCGAACTGGCGGCGCTGACCGACGGCCAAGAGGAGAGCCTCGGGGCGCTGCTCGCCGCGCACGCGCTGCGGCTGGAACCGATCCACCGTGAACTGGTTCAAGTTGACATGACCCGGGAGTTGCAGCGCCTCTGGCCGACCGGCGGGCCGGGGGTCGAGCCGGCTCAGCCCGGCGGCGAGGCGCCGGGCGGCGGCGAGTCCCTCGAAGCCCGGACGCAGCGCCTTCTCGAGGCGCGCCAGGCCCAGGTCCGATCAACGCTGGCGGAGATCCGCGCCCTGCTCACCAGCGACCAGTTGCGGGCGCTCACCACGGGCGTTCCGATCGAATCCGAAGGCGGCAGGGAGCCATGAGCGAAACCACGATCGACAATCCCCTTCGCGTCAAGTGCGCCCGGCTGGGCATTGAGTGGTACGACGAGCCGCTCGAGCAGGTTGATGCCGCCGCCGCGGGCGTCATCCCCGCCGAACAGGCGATCGACCATCGCCTTGTGCCGGTGCGATTCGAGGGCGAGTCGGTCGTGGTCGTGATGCTCGATCCCTTCGACCTCGCCGCGGCCGACGAGGTGGCGGTGCTGGCGCAGCGGCCGGTCGTGCGCTGCGGCATGAGCCCCGAGCCGTTCAAGAAACTCGTCGAGGCGCAGTACGGGACGACGGCGGCGCGCATGGCCGAGAGCCTGCGCGGCGACGCCGGCGGGGAGGACATCCTCGACCGCAACATCGAGGCGATCGAAGCCGAGGACCTGCACCGCATGGCGGAGCAGCCGACCCTCATCAACCTCGTCAACCTCATCATTCTCGAAGCGATCAAGGGCCGCGCGTCGGACGTTCACATCGAGCCGTTCGAGACTGAGTTGAAGATCAAGTACCGCATCGACGGCGTGCTCAACGAGCAGACGCCTCCGCCGCGCCACCTTCAGCCCGCCATCATCTCCCGCATCAAGATCATGGCGGGGATGAACATCGCCGAGCGCTTCGTGCCGCAGGACGGGCACATCACCCTGCGCTTCGAGGGCCGCAAGGTGGACCTCCGCGTCAGCACCGTCCCCACGCTCTACGGCGAGTCGGTCGTGCTGCGCATCCTCGACAAGGGAACCCTGCCGCTCGACCTCACCGAGCTGGGCATGAGCGACAAGGACGTGAAGGTCATGGATCGGCTGCTCGACGTGCCGCACGGCATGCTGCTCGTGAGCGGGCCGACGGGCAGCGGCAAGACGACGACGCTCTACGCCGGCCTCCAGAAGATCTATTCGCCCGAACTCAAGATCATCACCATCGAAGATCCCGTCGAGTACGAGTTGCACGGAGTCAACCAGATTCCCGTCAACCCCAAGCGCGGGCTGACCTTCGCGCAGGGCCTGCGGCACATCCTCCGCCAGGACCCCGACATCATCATGGTCGGCGAAATCCGCGACGGCGAGACAGCGGAGATCGCGGTGCGCTCCGCCCTCACCGGCCACCTCGTGTTCTCGACGATTCACACGAACGACGCGGTCTCGGCGGTGACGCGCCTCATCGACATGGGCGTCGAGCCGTTCCTCGTGTCTTCCGTGCTCGAAGGGGTGATCGCGCAGCGCCTCGGGCGGCGCATCTGCACCCACTGCCGCCGCAAGGCGCCCATGCCCGAGGCGCTGGCGCACCGCCTCTCGCAGAGCGAACTGGCGATGTTCGGCGGGGAGATGTTCGCGGGCGCGGGGTGCGAGAAGTGCAACGGCTCGGGCCACCGCGGGCGCATCGGGTTTTTCGAGGTTCTCGAAATCAACGGGGCGATGCGCCGGGCCATCAGCCAGCGCCTCAGCGCTCTGGACATCCTCGCCGTCGCCAACAAGGACCACCTGCGCATGCGGGCCGACGGGCTGATCAAGGCCGCGAGCGGGCAAACCACCATCGAAGACGTCCTCCGCGCCACGCAGGACGCTGAGGAGGAACTCCGGACCGCGGCAGGCGGTTGATCGCGCCGCGTTTGCCTCAAGTGAACCATGCCGACGTTTCAGTACCAATCCGTGACACGGGCAGGCCAGGCGGTGAGCGGCACGATCGACGCCCTCGACCGGGCCGAGGCCATCCGCGCGCTCAAGCAGCGCGGGGAAACGGCCACGCAACTGGCCCCCCTCAACGGCCGCGTGGCCGCCGGCGTCCGCAACGCGGTCTCCTTCCGCGCGTTGCCCGCGGCGGCGAGCGCGGACATCGGTCAGGCGAGCCGCGGCCGGGGCACGATGCGGCGCGGGGAACTGGCGGGCTTCATCCGCGAGATCGCCACTGCCCTCGAAGCGGGCCTGCCGCTCATGAGCGCCCTGCGCGCCGTCGAGAAGCAGGCGTCGAGCGAGCGGCAGAAGGCGGTCATCGAGCACCTCATGAGCCGCATCGAGGCGGGGCGCAGCCTCGCCCAGGCCGCGCTCGAATGGGGCGCCCCCTTCGACGACATGATCGTCGGCATGCTCCGCGCCGGCGAGGCTTCCGGCCGCCTCGAAGTCGTCATGATGCAATTGGCTGACCTGCTCGACCGCGAACTCGAGACGAAGCGATCCGTCGCCGGCGCGCTGATGTACCCGGCGATCCTCATCGTCGTCCTCGCCGTCGGCATCGCGGTGATCGTGACCTTCATCATCCCGCGCGTCCTCGAAAGCCTCGAGGGGCAGACGATCCAGTTGCCCCTGCCCACCCGCATCGTCAAGGGCTTCGCGGACTTCCTCGGCTCGTACTGGTGGCTCGTGCTGGCGATGATCGGCCTGGCGTGGGCGGGATGGAAGTCGGCGATGGCCCAGCCGCACATCCGCCTCGAGCGCGACCGCATCCTGCTGCGCATTCCCATCGCCGGCAATCTCGTGCGCGACGTGGCGGTCGGCCGCTTCACGCGCACGCTCGGCACGCTCATGGCCTCGGGCATTCCCATCATCGACGCGATCATCATCACCCGCGACACGCTGGGCAACAAGGCGATGGAGGGGGTCATCGACGAGGTCGCCGACAAGATCCGCGCCGGCCAATCCATCGCTGAACCGATGGAGAAGAGCGGCTACTTCCCCCCGATCCTCATTCAGATCATCGACCTCGGCGAGCGCAGCGGCCGCCTCGACACCATGCTTACCCAGGCGGCCGAGTCCTTCGACCGGCGCACCGCGGCGTCGCTCAAGATGTTCACCGCCGCGCTGCCGCCGGTCATCGTCGTGCTTATGGCCGTGGTCATCGGCTTTGTCATCCTGTCGGTCATCCTTCCCATGCTTTCCCTTCAGTCGGCCATCGGCTGAGCGGCTCACTCCCTGGAGGCCTCTTTCATGAACCGTTCCTCATCCCAGACCCGAGATCGCAAGCGCCGGCCGGCCCGGCGGGCGTTCACGCTCATCGAAGCGATTGTCGTGGTCATCATCATCGGCGTGCTCGCGGCGGTCGTGGCGCCCCGCGTCCTCCAACGCATCGGCCAGTCCAAAGTCGCGGCGGCGAAGGCCTCAATGGCAAGCCTGCGCACCAGCGTCGATCTCGCCCTGAGCGACCTCGGCCGCGATGCGCAGAGCGGTGACACCCTCCGCGGCCTGCTGTGGGACAAGCCTAAGGACGCCCCCGACACCTGGCAGAAGGGCATCAACAAGGAAGCCGACCTCAACGACCCCTGGGGCAACCCTTACCTCCTCGTCGTCCCCGGCAACGTCCACGTCGGCTACGACATTGTCAGTTACGGCGCCGACGGCCGCGAGGGCGGCGAAGGCGACAACGCCGACATCGTCGGGTGACCACCAGATTGCGCTCCGCCTGACCTACCCATGCGCGATCGACGCTCCATCTTCTCCGCTCAGACAGCCGGGGGGAGCGTGCGCGCCTTCACCCTCGTCGAGATGATCGTCGTGATCGTCATCCTCGGCGTGCTCGCGGGCGTAACGACGGTCCGCATGAGCAACACGCTGCCGCGGCGCGGCGGCGTCGCGGTCAGCCGCGTCCAGAGCGTGCTCGACTCGCTCGCGCACCGGCATGTTTCGAGCCAGTCGCCCGCGGCGCTGGTGTACGACGCGTCGCTGAGCGAACTGTGGCTCGAACGATTCGATTTTGCCGACGACCTCGGCTCGGTTCCGGGGACGCTGCCCCCGCGCGGCGCGTGGCGCCGCGACCTCCTCTGCCCAGTCATCCACTTCGAGCGCGACGTCTTCCTCCGTGCGGCCTACGTGAACGGGCAGCAGGAGCGCGGCTCGTTCCGCGTCGAGATCGCGCCCGACGCCATCCGGCCCGGCATCGAGATCGAGATCCAGTACGGCGACGTGGTCGAAGTCGTCTCGCTCCTGCCCAGCGAGATGCGCTCCATGACGCTCAGCGACGAGAGCCGCATGCTCCGCCTCTCGCCCGAAGACCTGCACGCGACGGGATCGGGGGATGAGAAATGGTGAAGCGAGGCATGGCGGCATCAAGGGACCGAGGCATCGAGGGATTCAGGCATCGAGGCGCCGAAGCCTCGAGCGACGGCGCGTGCACGTGCGCCCGAGACCGCTTGCGTCTTCGCCTCCGCCTCCGCGCCACGAAGCGCCGCGCCATGGCGCTGATGGACGTGCTCGTCGCGGGCATGGTCCTCTCGGGCGCGCTCGTCGCGGTTCTCGGCGTCGCCAGCCGCTCGCTCAACGCCCAACTGCGCGGCGAGCAGATTCAGGAAGCAGCGATGGTTCTCGACTCGCTGCTCAATGACGTCCTCGCCCTCGGGCCCGCGGAGTACCTCAAGGTCGGCGAGTTGTCCGGCGTCGTCGAGCCTCCCTTCGACCGCTTCACCTACCGCATCAGCATCGAAGACGTTTCGCCCAGCCAGCCGTTCCGCGTCACGGCCCGCGTCTGGTGGAACGCGGGCGGAGGCGAGCAGACCGCCGAGGTGCAGACGCTGATGGCCCGCCGCCTCGGCGACGAGCCGGACCCCGATCGAACCCCGACTCAACCCGCGGAGCGGCCATGACGAGACGCGCCCGTCCATCCCGGTCGGCGACGACCCCCGTCCCCGCGCGCCGCGGTCGGCGGCGGCGCGGCTTCACGCTCGTCGAACTCATCGCCGCCAGCGTCATCGCGGCCGTCCTTTCCGGCGCGGCGACCATGTCGATCCGGCGCCTCGCCGTCGGCCGCGACCGGTCCTCCGCGCGGCAGGCGGCCGTCGAATCCGTCCACTCCATCACGCGCCTCATCGCCCGCGACTTCGCCAACATCGCGCGCGACACTGCCCTCCTCGACACGATCGTCCGAATCAACGACACGCCCGGCTCGGGCGAGCAGCAGACCGACGAGATTCTCCTGTTCTGCCGCTCGATGCGCCCCGTGCGCCCCGAGCAGCAGGAGGAGACGACCTACCGCGAGGCGGGCATTCACGAGGTTCACTACCGGCTCAAGCCCGATCGCGAGGTCGTCGGCGTTCTCTGGCGGCGCAGCGACCCGATCGTGGATGAGAACTACGAGGGCGGCGGCGTGGCCGTCCCCCTCGGAACGCAGGTCTTCTCCCTCGATTTCGAGGCGTTCGACGGCACGTCGTGGCTCTCGACGTGGGACAGCGACAACGACGGCCTGCCGCACGCCCTGCGCGTCACCTGCCGCGTCGTCGAGCCGCAGGGAGGCGCCGTCATCTCCGCCCGCGCCACCGTCGCCCTCGATCGCGTCCCCCTGCCCTTCGATCCCGAAGTCGATGAGACCTACGACCCCTCGATGGACGTCGAGAATCTCGAGTTCGGAACCGAGGGCGAGACCGGCGGCGGCGACCTCTTCCAGTTCGAAGGGGGCGGCTCAACCACCGGCGGCGGCGGCGGCGGACGACGCGGCGGACGGCGAGGAGGCGGAGGCGGCGAGTCCGGCGGCGGACGCGATGGCGGCGGCCGCACCGGAGGCGGCGACGGCAGCGGACGAGGCCAGCCCGGAACCGGCGGCGGCGCGCGGCCCGGAGGAGGCCGACCATGAACGCCCTCAACGCCTCTCAGCGTGCGCGGCGGGCCGCCGCCCGACCATCCCTTCGGCGGCGCGGCTCGACGCTCATGCTCGTCCTCTGGGTCGTCACCATCACCTCGCTCATCGTCATTCCCCTGCAACTCTCCGCCCAGCGCCAGGCCGTCGCCGGACGCGAGGCGCTCGGCCGCGTCCGCGCCCGCTGGGCCGCCCGCGCCGCCGTCGAGTCCTACATCGCCTACCTCGAATGGCAGATCGACACCGAGCAGGAAGTCGAGCCGACCACCTTCAAGGAAGAAATGGAGGAGTTGGCGCACGGCACGATCCGCGACTCCGCCGGCGTCCTCGTCGCCGAGTACCACGTCCAGCACTGGATCAACGATGAACTCACCGACGGCCCGGCCGACGCGCACGCGAAGATCAACCTCAACCTCCTCGACGAAGAGTCCCTGGGCAAACTCGAAGACATCACCCCCGAGATGGTCGCCGCCATTCTCGACTGGATGGACCCCGACGACGACGTGCGCGAGGGAGGCGCGGAGGCGGGCTACTACAACCACCCCCTCAAGCCCTACGATCCGCGCAACGGCCCGTTCAAGAACCTCCAGGAACTCGAACTCGTCTACGGCGTCACGCCGCTGCTCGTGCGCGGCGAAGACTGGAACCTCAACGGCATCCTCGATCCGAATGAAGACGACGGCCCCGCGACGTGGCCCGACGACAACGCGGACGGCCGCCTCGACGCCGGGTGGTCCGCCCTGCTCACGACCTCATCCGTCGAGCCCGGACCCCTCGCGGACGGCAACCGCCTCTCCCTGAGCACCTCCGCCGTCTCGGAGATCCGCAACGCCTTCGGCCTCGACCAGGCGCAGGCCAACGCCCTCTTCCACTACTCGCGCGCGGAAGGCAACACGCTCGAAGGGCTCCTCACGACGCCGCTGAGCACGATCACGCGCGACGGCCAGCCGAACCAGGGCGGGCAGGGCGAGGCCGCGGGCGGGGCGGGGGCGACGGGCGGCGCCGGGCGGACGCGCGGCGGGGCCAACCGGAACCAGCAGAACCAGACGCTTGGCGCCCGCGACCTGACCGACGAGCAGATCGGCCGCATCCTCGCCGGAGCGACGATCGGCACGACCTACGCGCCCAAGCCGGGGCGCCTGAACATCAACACCGCGCCCGTCGAGGTGCTCGAACTGCTGCCGGGCGTCGATGAAGCGCTCGCCGATCAGATCGACTCGCTGCGCCACGGCAAGTCCGCCGGGATCACGAGCCTCGTCGAACTGCTCCAGATACCGACGCTGTCGCGCGAGACGCTGGCGGCCATCGCCCCCTACATCGACGTGCGCAGCAACGCCTTTGTCATCACCGCGAGCGGCGCGGCGATCCCCGGCAGGACTGAAGTGCAACTTGTGGTTACGATCGACCGTTCCTCCCTTCCCATACGCATTCTTGAGTACATTGAACGGTAATGGAGAATATCTCTCGGGCGGCGGGCTCGGCCCGCGCCATTCGATAACGCAGGACGGCGCGGTTCGGCTTCGGACCGCTGGCCCACGCCAGCGACCTCGCTTGACCGAACCCCACGCTCAACCGGAGACCGGACCAGTTTCATGACGCGAACGAACGGATCAATTCGAAGCAACGGCGGCGAGGCGCTGCGGCGCGTCGTCGCGCTGCATCGCCAGGGCGAGCAGTGGCAGGTCGTGATGGCGGAGAACCGCTCCGGCCGCCTCCACGTCGCCGAGCACCAGTCCATCCCCGCGCGGGATGCGGAACGCCTTGGCTCGCTGCTGGCGCGCCTCGCGCCCGATCGCGTGGTTCGCGTGCTGCCGGGCGGATCGGTCCTCTGCCGGGTGCTGGAGATTCCCGCGCTCGACGACGCCGCGGCGTCTCAGGCCGCCCGACTCCAGGCCGAGGCCGACCTTCCCAGCCTCCTCGCCGATCATCGCCGGCAGGTCGCCGTCCTTCCCTGGCGCACGCCGGTGGAGAACCGCCTCGCCGCCGCCTTCGGCTGGCCGGGTGAGCGCCCCGCCGACGCCCCGCCGTCGCTCGCTCCGCTGACGTATGGCGCCGAGTCCGCGGCGCTGCTCGAACTTCTCGTATTCAGCGGCGCCAGCGAAGGCGCCATCGCCTTCCTCGACCGCGAGCATCGCTCCCTCGAACTCGCCTCGCACGTCAACGCCGTCACGACGGTGCGCACGGCCCGGCTGAGCGAAGAGCGGTGGTCCGCGGACGCGGCGAGCGCGATGATGGAGACCGCCCTGGCCTCCGGCGTTGACGAAGCCGCCCTGGCCGGCATTGAACAGCGCGCCTCCGGCGCCGCGCGGGCCCACCGGCAGACGCTCGTCGTCGAGCCGGCCCTGCTCGAACGCCTCGGACGGATGATCTCCGGGGCGAGCGCGGACCCGGCGTGGTGGAACCGTTTCGGCGTGGCGGCGGGCGCGGCGCTGGCCGCGCTTGGGCCGCGGCGCTCGATGGTCGAGATCCTCGACCAGCCTCCCCAGCCGCCGCGCGGCGCGGTGTTCTCCCTGCTCAATTGGATCAGCGACCGCGGCCGCGCCCGGCGCGTCGCCCTCGCCGCCGTCCTGTGCATCATCGCGCTGCCGATCCTCGGCGGGTGGACGCGCTACGCCATCCTCCAACTCAAGACCCGACAACTCGAGAAGGTCGCCGCCGCCGCCCGCGACCGACAGGCCGAGGCCGACTTCTTCCGCACCCTGCGCCGTCACCGCTGGCCGATGACCAAGATTCTCGCCGACGTGGCCGGACTGGCGCCCTACGACCTCACCTTCGAGTCCATCAACATCGACGCCAGCAGCGGCGTCACCATCAGCGGCTCCACGACGCCCGACCGGCAGAACGACGTCTTCGAATTCCACGGCCTGCTCAACGAGTCGCGCCTCTTCTCGCAGGTCAAGTCGCCCAACGTCACCTCGGGAGAGAACAAGATCGAATTCGAGCTCCAGACGCTCATGCTGGATCCCCACGCCAAGGTCAAGCGCGAGTACAGCGAGCCCCTCGCGGTCATCCGCCACGGCGAGGAGGCGCGGAATCATCCGCTGACGCAGTACAACTTCTCGGCGTTTACGATCGGGGGCGGCGCGCCGCGGTCGCGGACTCCATCGGGATCGCCGCGCAACGGCGGCGCCCCGGCGGCGAGCACTTCAACGGGCGGCGACCTGTTCAACCTCTCGCCCTCGACGGGCGACCCGCCGCTCTTCCCCGAGTCGTCGCAGCCGGCGTCGCGCGAGAAGCCGCTGCCGCCGCCGCTGAGCGACGCGGATATCTCCAAGATGGACCTCCCCGCCGTTCACAAGGCGATGATCGACCGCGCCGCGGTCAAGCACCGTGAGCCTCGCCTCCAGGAGGAATACAACAAACTGCTCGCCCGCCGTCAGCAGTTGAGCGGCACGGCCGCGGGAGGTCAGCCGTGAACGCCGCCGCCTCCACCTCGACCTTCGGCGCCCTGGCCGAACGCTACCGCGCCCTGCCGCGCGCCATGAAGTGGCTCGTCTGGCTCATCGTCGGCCTCGCCGCATACTTCGTCCTGCTCGAACCGATCATCTGGACCCTCGCCGACCTCAATGACCGCTCGGAGAAGGCGCTGGCCGAGATCCGCCGATACGCCGGCCCGGACTCGGAGAACCGCAACATGATCCGCGACGGCCGCAAGCGCTGGGGCGAGGTGCTCACCCCCGGGGACCAGTCTCGGATCCTCGAAGCGAAGAACGCGATGCTCGGCGTCCTCGAGGCGCACAACCTCACGCGCGAGTTCTCGATGACGGAGCGGTCCGCGTCGAAACTGAAAGGGACGGAGTCGGCGTCCTCGGGCGTCGAGTACTCCCGGGGTCCGATCGAACTGAAATTCTCCGCGCCGCCGCACGTCGCCCTCGCGGTGATCGCCGACCTTGAAATGGTCCCGTCCATCGCGCGGATCGCCTCAATCCGCATCCGCCGGCACACGGACCGGGCGGAGGTCGAAGTAACGCTCGTCGCCGACGCGTGGTTTGTTGAAAAGGGGTCAGGAGCATGAACCACAGCGCAACCTATCAGGCGTGGCGCCAACTCTCGGGTCTCTCGCGCGGGGCGCTGGTCCTCTCGGCCGCCGCGATCCTCGTCGTCCTCTGGATGGCGCCTTCGCTCCTGTCGGCGATCTTCGCCCGCTCGCTGCGCGCCGATGAGTCGGGCGGCGGCGAAAGCCCCGAGGCCATCGCCTACGCCGAAAACGTCAACGCGAACCGCGAGTTCGCCGCTCTGCGCTCGCCCTTCTTCGAGCCGGCGGCGCCGCCGCGCGAGTTCACGCCGCCTCCGCCGCGCGAGAGCGGACCGGTGACGCCCTCGAGAGCGAGCGTCTACGGCGGGCCGAAACTCGTCGGAATCGTCGGCAACCAGGCGATGTTCGCCTCGCCCGTCTACAACAACGAGCCTTTCATCGCCGTCGGGCAGAAGGGCGTCGTCGAACTCGTCTCCATCGAGCAGCCGTGGATGGCTCGCGTGCGCTGGAGCGACGGCGAGTTTGACCTCAACCTCTTCGACCGCCTCGAACAGTTGCCGGTGGTGAACTTCGGCGCGCCCGGCGCCGGCGCCAACCCGAACATCTTCGGCTCGGGGACGGCCCCGGCCGCGACGACCTTCAACCTCGAAGTCTCCGGCGACAGCGCCGACGACGCCGCTGACAACTGAAGCGCCCGCCCGCCCGGCGCCCCGATCGGCGCCCGCGGCTCGATCGAACCTCCCGGCGATACACACGGGCCGCGAAGTCGCGGCCTGACAGGAACGGAAGATACATGAAGCAACACAGCCGCACCCGTCTGATCCTGGCCGCATCCGCCCTGCTCGTCCAGCCGCGCGCCCCGCTCTTTGCGCAGGAAGGTTCGGAGTCGTACTTCCGCTTCTTCGACAACGCTCCGCCGGGGCAGGAGGGTGAAGGCGGGGAGGGCGAGTTCGACCTCGGCATCGAGTCGATGCAGGACCCGGACTTCTTCTTCGGAGAGCCGGGAGAGGCCCTGCAGCCCACCGGCGAGACGGAGCAGGGCCCGCTCGAACCGGTCGCGTTCAACGCCGCCGACGTCTCGCAGGTCCTGCTGCACCTCCAGCGCCTCGCCGGGCGGCCGGTCCATCCCGACAGTCTCGTGCTCAGCCAGGCGGCCAAGATCACGATCATCAACTCGACGCCGATGACGCGCACCGCAGGGATGAACCTCATCGTCGATGCGCTCTTCGCCAACCGCATCGCGGTGATCGACCGCGGCAGCCACCTCGCCGTCGTGCCCGTGGCTCAGATTCAGGAAGGCATGGCGCCGGTCCTCGGGCCGGACGACCCCGTCCTCGGCCGCCTCGACACGGGCATGGTGGTGGAGAAGGTGTTTCAGATCAAGTACGGCCGGGCGTCGACGATCAAGGACAAGATCCAGGCGCAAGGCCCGCCGAACATGAAGATCGAGGTCGAAGACGCCTCGAACCAGATCATCGCCCTGTACAACGTCGGCACGCTTCAGCGCCTCCAGGAGCAGATCAACAAACTCGACATCCCCGGCGGCAACCTGCAACTCGAGACGTTTTACCTCAGATACGCCGACGCCGACGTCGTCGCCAAACTCATCGTCGGCGTGTTCGGGCAGGAGGACGAGCAGTCGCAGGGCCGGGGCGGGACGCGCAATCCGACCTTCTTCCAGGCGCCGCGGCCGGGCCAGCAGCAGGACGGCCTCTCGACCTCGACGCAACTCAAGGTCGTGACGGACAAGTCGCAGAACTCGGTCACGGTCCGCGCCGAGCGCGACATCATCGAGCAGGTGCGCCGTCAGATCCGCGAGGCGTGGGACGTGCAGATTCCCGGAACGATCGCCCTGCCGCTGGTTCTCGAACTGCAGAACAGCAGCGCGGTGTCGATGGCGGAGATGCTCAACACCATCTTCGCGCAGGAGGCGGAGATCGTCGAGACCTTCGAGAGCGACTTCTTCTTCGGAGGCGGGGGCGCGGCGGTGCAGGGGCGCGGCGGGCAACAGTCGCGCGGCGGCGAGCAGCAGGAGGGGCCGAAAATCAGCCGACTCGCCGGCCAGGTCTCCTTCACCGCCGACAACGCCAAGAACACTCTCATCGTCACCGCCCGGTCCGTCGAGCACTATCCGCTCATTGAGGAGTTCATCCGCAAACTCGACGTGCCCGGCAACGCCAACGCCCCCGTGCTCTACGAACTCAAGCACGCCGACGCCGAAGACCTCGCCAACCGCCTCAACGCCCTCCTCGCTGAGCAAGGCGCGCGCGTCGACGTCGAGCGCACCAGCGAAGAACTCACCCAGCGATCCAACGTCGCGCAGATCGGTCAGCAGGAGTCCGGCCAGCAGCAGCAGCAGCAGCAGCAGGAGCAGGCGATGCAGTTCCCGTGGCAGAGCGGCTCGCCCGACCCCAACGCGCGCATCATCTCCAACCTCATCGGGCAGGTCCGCATCATGCCCATCGCGAGGCAGAACGGGCTGCTCGTCGTCTCCCCCCCGGAACTCCGCGACGCCATGGCCCGCCTGATCGAGACGCTTGATGCGCCGGGGCGGCAGGTGCTCATTCAGGCCGTCGTCGCCGAGGTCAGCGTCGATGACGCCCTCTCCCTGGGCATCCGCTGGGGAAGCGGCGGCCTCGGCGGCGCCACCAGCGACGACAATCGCATCGTCGTCGGCAGCACCATCGAGGGCACCAAGAACGAACTCATCAACGCCCTCTTCGACACTTCCACCCTCGGCGTCAACGTCGATCTCAACGTCGCCCTCCAGGCCCTCGCCCAGGTGACCGACGTCAACGTCCTCTTCCGACCCAAGATCGTCACCTCCGACAACGAGGAAGCCAACTTCTTCGACGGCCAGGACATCCCCTTCATCACCGACTCGACGACGACGGACGTCGGCGGCGTCACCCAGAGTTTCGACTACCTCGCCGTGGGCATCCAACTCAACGTCCGCCCCCACATCACCGTCGAGGGCAACATCGACCTGCGCGTCAACCTCCAACTCTCCAGCGTCGTGCCCGGCCAGACGCTCTTCGGCGGCTCCATCCTCGACCGCCGCGAAACCACCACCAAGGTCACCATCCGCGACGGGCAGACCGTCGTCATCAGCGGCATCCGCCGCACCTCGCTGAGTGATATCGTCCGCAAGGTTCCGCTCCTCGGCGACATCCCGCTCATCGGCGGCCTCTTCCGCTCGACGGACAAGACCGAGTCGCGCAGCGAACTCGTCGCCTTCATCCGCCCGATCATCCTCGATTCGCCGGAGAAGATCCGCAACGTCACCGAAGGGGACTTCGACCTGCTCAATCGCAGCCGAAGCAACTTGGAAGGCGTGGACGTCGAGCAGAACCCCGCCGGCCTCGATCACTGGAACGAAGAGTACTTCCGACCCCGGGACACGGAGGACGATCCCTCCGGAGGCGGCGAGAACGGCACGCTGTGGATGGACCGGCGCCAGCCGACCGGGGGCGCCGCGAACCCGTCTTCGCAGAGCGCGCGACGCGATCAGCCGCTGGACCCCCTTCCCTGGCAGCGCCGCCCGCAGGAATGAGCCACCATGAACGCTTGCCTCAAGCCCGTTGACTGGCCTCACCTGCCGCAGCGCACGGCCGGCGCCTTGCTCGTCGCGACGCTGCTCGCGTCCGGCTGCGTGACCGAGCAGCCGACGCCGCGGCGCCCGATCCTCACCGACCAAAGCCTGCGCGGCGCCGCGCCCGACCCCAAGGCGACGCTGGAAACCTACGTGCCTGCTGGCCTCGCGTCGAGCACGACGGCCGTGAGCGCGAGCATCGGCCCGCTGGGCACAATCGAATACGACAGCCTCCAGCCGCCGCTCGTCAGTCCGGCCGGAGGCTATCTCGCTGTCCAGAACGGTTCACCCGCACCGACGTGGGACGCGATCCTCGCCTCCCCTGCCGCTGCGAATGAACCTGTTTCGCGCATCACCATCTACCGCATCACGACCGTTGACGGCGGTCCGCGCCAGCAGGTGGTCGAGCACCGCCGCCTCGACGAGGCCGGGCTTCTGGGTCGCTATGCCGACGACGACGGCTTCCTCGTCGAGTCGCCGCAGATTGACGGATCGCGGCGCATCGGCTGGGTCGAGTGGACCACCGGCGAACTCACCTGGCTGCTGCGCAGCGGCGCCAACGCCTTCGCCGCCCGCTCGCCCGCCGGCCGCCTCGCGTGGTGCGAGCGCGTCGGCGGCGAAAGGCCGCGCTTCGACCTGTTCGTGCAGGGGCCAAACGAAGTCTTCCGCGCCGACGACGAAGGCGGGTCGTGGCTCATGCCCGTCTGGGCCCTCGATGACGTCACCCTCTTCGCCTTCCACCTCGCGCCCGGCGGCGAACTCGACCTCGCCGTCTTCGACACGCGCAGCGCCGCGGCCATGCGCCGCCCCCTCCAGCGCGAGCGCCTCACCAACAGGGGATCGGTCGAAATGGCCTACCAGGCGCTGGCGGGGATTCAATCGCCCGCGGCGCCGGACGCCTCGCCCCGGATGCTCTTCTACCACAGCGGGCAGGACCGCATCTTCGAGTATGACGCGCGCTCGCCGGACGGGCGGCGCGTCCGCGGCCTTCCCGCGCCGAGCATCGCCGCCGCTTGGCACACCGCCGACGGCGTGGTCTACTCCAGCCGCTCCGCGATGCACTACCAGTACCTGCGCGACGGCGCCGACGCCGTCGAACTGGTCAGCGGCGCCGGCGTTCCCCGCATCACCCGCAGCCCGATGCACCCGGTCGTCCTCGTCGCCGCCGACCGCGGCGCCATGTTCCGCCTCAACCTCTGGGCGATGGACTTCGTCGATGAAGCCACCGTCCGCCGCGCCACCGAGCAACTCGACCCCACAATGGCGGGACGCACCGGCCGCCCGTGAAACCCGCGCGCTGCGCCGCAGGGCCGGTGCGGCTACCGTTGGACATGAAGACGCAGAACCTCTGGGCGCCGTGGCGGATGCAGTACATCGAGTCGCTCAAGGACGACCCGCCGGGCTCCTCGCCCGACGCCCCCGCCGGCCGCTCCTTCCTCCTCGACTATTGGGAGCATCCCGAGAAGGACGACGCGCACTTCGTCATTGAGCGCGATGCGCACGGCCTGATTCTGCTCAACCTCTATCCCTTCACGAACGGGCACCTGCTGGTTTGCCTCGGCGATCCGCGGCCGCGCCTGCTCGACTACGAGCCGCCGCAGCGCGCGGCGCTCTGGTCGCTCGTCGATCGGGCCGTGGACCTCGTGGAGCGCGCCCTCAACTGCCAGGGCGTGAACGTGGGGATCAACCAGGGCCGCGCCGCCGGAGCGGGCGTGCCGCAACACCTGCACGTCCACGTCGTGCCGCGCTGGGCCGGCGACACCAACTTCATCACCGTCGTCGGCGAGATCCGCGTTATCCCCGCCGCGCTTGAAACGACCTTCGAGCGGTTCCGCGCCGCCGCAGCCGCATCTCCGAGGCGATAGCGCGCGGCGAGCAAGGATGGCGCCGCACATCAAACTCCCCGGGGTCAATGCATGACGCGCGGGCGAGGGCGCTCGTCGGGTGCCACTGCACGCTCGCTGCTCTGGGCGAGAGTGCAGTGCGGCGGGCAAGGGCGCTCGATGGGTGGTGCCATGCATTGACCCGCTCAGGGGTCAATGCGTGCCGAGCGGCGATGCCGCTCGTCCTCGCTGGCGCGTCGGCCTGGTGGCGTCCCTCTGTGCCTCTTTGCGGCTGTCCCTCTCGTTCTCGCCGGCGATTCGGCCGGGTAGCGCGGCCTGCCGACGCAAATCGGGGAATCGACAGCGATTTGCCGAAGGCTCATTGCGGCCCCGCGCCGGATCGGTTAAGATCATGGTGCGCCGATGACCGCCGCGGGCCCGCCGACCCACCGGCCGAGGACGCACGAAGACGGGAGGTTGGAATGAAGCGAAACTGGTTGAGGCCGGCGCTGTGCGTCTGCGCGCTGACCGGCCTGGCGGCGCCCGGCGCCCCGGCGCCGGCCCGAGCCGCGGGTCCGGAGGACTACACCCTCACCATCACCGGCTGGTGCCCCGGCCAGATTGCGATCTACTGGTGGAACGCCACGCCCGGCCGGAGGCACGCATTCCTGACTTCCAACGAGGTCGGAACCACGACGATCCAATCCGGGCCCTGCGCCGGCACCGTGCTTGGGTTGAGCGAGCGCGGGCTGGTCGTCGGATACGTCATGCCGACGGGGTACGGCGACGGGAAGGTCAAGGCGATCATGGGCCAGGGCAGGTGTCGTATCCCGGTCCAGTTGATCGAACTCCCCTCCTGCCGCACGAGCAACGTCGCGCGCACGCCGTGAGGGGCGATCGCATCCGAAGGAGGTTGACATGGAAACGCGCACGCGCACCGTTTCGATCGCGCTGTGCCTCGCTATGACTTCGAGTGCGCCGTCGGCGGCAGCGCATGGCGACGAAGCCGGCCTGATGTCGGAGTACACGCTCATCATCACCGGCAACTGTCCGGGGCAGATCGTGTTTGCGTGGAGTGGCGCGACGCCCAATCGGCGACAGGGCGTGGTGTATGGTGAAGAAGAAGGCAGGACCTTCATTCCCACGGGCGTGTGCGCAGGCACAACGCTTGGCGTCGCGCGGGAGGTCTTTCTTGTGTCCGTCATCGGTACGCGAGACGGGACCGGGACGATTCTGCTGGCGGCGGGAAACTGTATCGGCGGCTTCGCTCAACTGGTCGAGAACCACACCTGCCGCACGAGCAATGTCGCGCGCGTGCCATGATGGCGCGATTCGAGGAGCATTTCATGCGAACTCCCCCTTTCGCCGTCATCCTGGCTTGGGCGCTGCTGCCCGTAACCGACATCCCCATGCCCGGGTTCAACGGCGCGACCGCTCGGGCGTCGGAGTACACCGTCGCGGTCTCGGGAGTCTGCCCCGGCCGCATCACGCTTGAGTGGAGCGGCGCGACGCCGCACCGGCGCCAGGGCATCGTCTTCAGCAGGTATCAGGGTCAAAGCGTCATTCCGGAAGGGGCGTGCAAGGGGACCACGCTCGGAATCTCGCAACCCATGCTCGTCCGAGTGATCGGCACCGACGGCGGGAGCGGCGCACTCAACGTCCTCACCCAACTCTGCGCCGGGTACGTGCAACTCGTCGAGAGCGGCACCTGCCGCACCAGCAATGTCGCGCGGGTGCCATGAGCGGCGGCAGAGACGGGAAGGAGGAAAAGCCATGATGCCAGGCACCATGATCACCACCATCGTCGCGATCACTCTCTCATCCGCCGCCGCGGCTCAAGAGGTCGTCGAGCGTCCCGTCGGCCCGCTCCCCGCGGCCAATCCCGCGTCGATCGACCTGCCCGGCGCCGACGCCGAACTCTGGAACCAAGGGCCGTACAACGGGCTCAATGGCCTCTCCAACGGCGTCGAAAGCGCCATCGGCGCGCGGCGAACGCTCATGTTTGACTTCGTCGTCCCTCCGGGGCAGATCTGGCATATCGACGGCCTGACGTGGCGACACGTCTGGGAGACGCTGCCGCCCGGCTCGGGCACGGCCGTCGAGGTTCGATTCCGCACCACGTATGAGAACCGCCCTTCCGTTCCCATAGGCGATTGGCGGACCTCGACTTCCTACGAGGAATATCCGGTGTTTCAGGGGCGCGACGCAATCTCAGTCGCGGCCTTTGAACCGGTCACGCTCATTGCGGGCACGCATTGGATCGAGGCGGTCATCGTCGGCCCCGAGAACAACTTCTGGCGCACCGCCGATCTGGCGATTGGCACGCAGGTGTGGGTGGACTACGCCGACCGCGGCGGCTTTCAGCGCGGCGACCGCGTCTTCGGCGTCGCGTATGACATCACCGGTATTCTGACCGGCACGGCCGAGTCCGCCTACACGCTGACCGTCACGGGCATGTGCCCCGGTGTGGTCTACTTCACCTGGGGTGGCGCGCGGCCGAACGGCAGGCAGGGCGTCATACTCGCGATGCGCCGGGGCGCGTACACGATTCCCAGCGGCCATTGCGAAGGAATCGTGCTTGGCGTCGAGGGCGGCGCGCAACTGGCCGCGATCATCAGCACCGAGGTTGGAACCGGTAAGCGCTGGTTCCATGCGGGCGCCCATCCCTGCGCCTGGTACCTGCAACTCATCGACGTTCAATCCTGCCGCCTGAGCAATCCCGCGCAGATTCCCTGATTCCCCGCCTCCAGCGCCTCCCGCGCGTCCCTCATGGGGTTCCGACGCCGCGGCGCGGCGGAACCTTTCGCCACTTGACCCGGCGGCGCACTTTCTTCGCCCCTTCCCGCCCATCGCTGCAAGGTCGCGAGGCTCAGCCTCACATGCGCCGCGGGCCGCATGCGAAGGCGGCCGGAACGACACTCCATTCACAGAGGAGATATGCGATGAATCGACTCATGAACGTTCGAACGGTTGTGCTCATGCTCCTGACGATCGGGCTTCTGGGGGTCCAGGCGCTCGCCGGCGAGGTGAACCAGTGGCGCGCGGCCGCCGAGCAGGGGAGCATCCGTCTCGAAGCACGCTACACGGAGGACCTCGAGAACGGCCTGGTCGATCAGTTCCTCGAAGTGCGCCTCGACAACGTCGCGCTCAACACCACCTTCACCGTCTCCGTCAACGGACGGGCCATCGGACGATTCACGACCGACGGTAACGGCAGCGGCCGCTTCACCCTCGAAGCGCTCGACGTCGAAGCGGATGAGAACGGCCGCCCACTCGGCCCTCGCATCAACACCGGCGATGAGATCACCGTCTCGCGCGGCCGCCACGCGCTCACGGCGACCTTCGTCCCCGATTGACCGCCCCCCGGCGCGTCGATCAAGCCATTCGCGCGGCCTCGCGGAGTCCTCTCCCCGCGGGGCCGCGTTCGTTTCACCCCTCTTGAACTGTCCAAACCTCCCCCCGATTGCGAGTGCGCCATCGGAGGCCGGCCGCACAGACCGGCCTCTGACATCCCACGGCCGGTCTCCGCGCACGGGGTCGAGTGATCGACGGCGCCGTGCATCGACCCGCTCCGAAGGCGATGCATGGCGAGCGCGCAGTGGCGCTCGATTGATGGTGCCATGCATTGACCCGCTTTGGGGTCAATGCATGCCGCGCGGGCAAGGGCGCTCGTCGGGTGGCACACATCGACCCGCTTCGGGCGATGTGTGCCGAGCGAACGAAGGCGGTCGTTCTCACTTGCACGTTCGCATCGATCTCCGCCCAGGGCGGCGGCGATCGATGCCACCCGCGTTCGCGCGCAGGGTGCCACTGCACGCTCGCGGCTCTGAGCGAGCGTGCAGTGCGGTGGGCAGGGGCGGACGCTTGCTCTTGCCCGTTCGCACACAGCACGCTGGCGCGCTGCTGTGTGGCGCCCCTTTGTGGGGCTCACGCGCTTGCCCGTTCGCCATGCTTCGCCCAGAGCCGCGAAGCATGGCGCCGCACGCGAAGTTCAGGAGTGGTGCCATGCATTGACCCGCTCTGGGGTCAATGCATGCCGCGCGGGCAGAGGCGCTCGTCCTCGCTGGCGCTTCGGCCTGGTAGCGAGACGCGATGCGACGCGCTTGCACGTTCGCATCGATTTCCGCCCAGGGCGGCGGCGATCGATGCCACCCATCGCGAAAGTGGGTGCCACTGCACGCTCGCGACTCTGAGCGAGAGTACAATACATCGAACAACAGCGCTGATTGATGGTGCCATGCATTGACCCACTTTGGAATCAATACATAACGAGC
>WYBR01000005.1 GCA_011525805.1 Vicinamibacteraceae bacterium | reverse complement strand
GCCGGCGCCGCGCCGCCGGATTCGCCTCTCCGATCTCCAGGGAGGTCAGCGGAGATGAGTGGGACGACGACCAGACAGAAGCGCGAACCCGAGCCCCGCGGCATCCGCTGCCCGAAATGCGGCTGCGGGCACTTCGAGGTCGTCTACACGCGCAGAATTCCGCGCGGCGCGATCCGCCGGCGCCGGCAGTGTCGGCATTGCGGAAGGCGTGTGACCACGACCGAACGGATGGGCGCATGAGATACGACATGCGGGGTTCGACGCCGGCTCGACGACGCTCGCAGGAGATGCGTGACGGTCAACGCGAACCGGTCAGCGTCTTCGCGTGCCGTGGCAACCCGATGCGAACGACTCGCCCCGGCACCGTTCAATCCCGCCCAAGAGCCTGGAGCAGCATCTCCGCATCGGGCAGCCCATTGGGTGTGCGGTATTTACGGCAGGTCACGGCATACTCCGTGCGATCGTGTGCACCAGGCTCAATGTCTACACCATCAACCAGAACCGTCGGCGATCCCAGGAAGCGGATCCGTTCAACGTCAGCCGGTGCGACTTCGAGCTGGTCGAGGTCAACCCTCAGGCCATGCCGAGCAATGAGCCGCTCGATCACTTCCACGACCGGGGAATGATTGGGACAGCCCGCGATGAACTGAACCGTGATCTTCTTCTGCTTCATTGTTCCGACTCGCAGCAGGATGGAGTTGGCGTGGCAGCCTCGGATTCAGCAGTGCCAGCGAGCGGACAGCGATCCCGACAAACCGGCTCACCCGTCAATGGACACTGAATCAACCCCGGGCAATCTTCTCGATCAGGATCGAGCACCGGACACCGGTCGCGGCAGACCATCTCGCCCGTGAGCGGACATCGGACGCGGCCGGGGCAGTCGGCGCGTCCTGATCCGGTCGTCGAGAGTCCGACGGCTCCAAGGGCGCCGGCCGCAAGTGCGGCAGCACCGAATGTAGCGAGTGTCCTTCGTGTCATGATGAGTTGCTCCTCTTGATTGAAGATCCGCTTGGACGGGGTTGTTGACGCCCCCTGAAAGACGTGATTACATGAGTTGTACGCTTCACACCATGGTTCAAGGTCAACATCGACCTGAGGCAATTCTTACTTTTTTCTTCCGACGCTTTGCCGCGGATCGTCCAAGCCCTTCCAGCACCCCGCACCGTCCGGACTTCTCAGCCAACCGGCAAACTCGCAACCACTCACGGAGCAAGCCATCAACCTCCCTGAGATGAGCCAACTGCTCAGTCACGTGACCAAGCCGCGAGGCAATCAGATTTTGAATCTCTCCGCAGGGACACCCGCTCCCATCCCGAAATTTGAGCAGGACCGCAACGTCGGAAAGGGTGAATCCAGCGTCGTGAGCAGCGCAGATGAAGCGGAGTCGGTCAAGCGACTCGGAACTAAAGAGTCGGTAGTTGCCTCGACTGCGTCGACCGGCGCTGAGGAGCTTGCGGCGCTCGTAGTAGCGAACCGTCGATGTCGGCACCCCGGCGGCCTCGGCGAGTTGTCCGATAGTGTATTGGTCCATACTCCATCAAAGACGACTCTGAAGCATGGTTCAACGTTCCGACGCCGACCGGAATTCCATCTCGAAGAGTGAAGAGCAACTGGAACGGTGTTCTGACGGTGGACTCGTCGTCGGCTGGCAAACAGTTCCCGACGGCTCGGGCACCGACACTCCGCCGACGATCGTGCCAGACAACTACGAACCGAAGAAGTGGCCGAGGCAGTCCACCGGTGTAACGACTTCGCGCCCACCCCTCACCATTCGCAATCTCTGAGCGTTTCATCCGTCGGTACCTGACGGATGGACCATGTGCTTCCACCTTCGGATGACCCCGCGCGGCTCGTGATCGAGTTGCGCTTTGTCCCTGCGCTGGACCGTGAAGACGCGGTGCAGGAGGCGTGGGTGGCGCACCTGGAGGGGCGTCCCGTTTCCACCGCCGTCAACACCTACGCCCAGCGGCAGCGGCGCCATCGCAAGCGCATGGCGGTTCTCATTGAACTGTACGAGGACAAGGGATGGCTGAGTCCGACATCGAGCAGGCGATCAAACAAAGCGCCCAAGGCCCCGCCAAGGCGAGCGGCGACTCGGGCAGCGTCGAGCAGCACAGCCTCGCGGAGCAGATCGAAGCCGACCGCTACCTCGAGAGCAAGAAGGCGAGCCGGGGCAAGGGGCTCAAGGTGAAGTTCGTGCAACTGGAGCCGCCGGGTACGGCGTGATGATGCTCAAGCGTCTCGTGACATCGTGGTTTGGCAATAGCGGCAAGGCACCGACAACGGCACAGCGCCCGCCGGTGCGGATTGTCCGCGCCAAGTTCGACTCGGCGCAGACCACGACCGACAACCGCCGCCACTGGGCGAACGCCGACGGTTTGTCGCCCAACGCAGCCCTCTCACCTGAAGTCCGGCGCATCTTGCGCAACCGGGCCCGCTACGAGGTCGCGAACAACTCGTATGCACGCGGGATTGTGTTGACACTGGCCAATGACACCATCGGCACCGGGCCACGCCTCCAGATGCTCACGAACGACACGAAGGCCAACGACATCATTGAGAAGGCATTCGAGCAGTGGTCCAGGGCGATCGACCTGCCCGAGAAGCTGCGCACCATGCGGCTGGCCCGCGCCGAGAGTGGGGAGGCCTTCGGGATTCTCACCAGCAACCCGGCCGTCGAGGCGCCGGTCCAACTCGATCTGCGGCTCGTCGAACCGGACCAGGTGACGAGCCCGCCGGGGCGCCTGCTTCGGATTGGCGAGGCAGATGGCATCACCTTCGACTCCTTCGGCAACCCAGTCTCGTACACCGTGCTGCGTCGCCATCCGGGCGATGGCGGCATGTTCGGGTTCTCGGGCGAATTCGACACTGTGCCCGCGGCTTCGGTGGTTCACTACTACCGCGTCGATCGACCCGGCCAGTGGCGCGGCATTCCCGACATCACACCGGCGTTGCCGCTGTTCGCCCAGTTGCGGCGCTACACGCTGGCGGTGATCGCCGCGGCGGAAACGGCCGCTGACTTCGCGGCGGTTATCTACACCGACGCGCCGCCCAACGGTGAAGCCGAGTCGCTCGAGCCGATGGACATCGTCGAACTCGAGAAGCGTTTGGCCACCGTCCTGCCCGGCGGGTGGAAGTTGGGCCAGGTCCATGCCGAGCAGCCCGCGACGACGTACGCCGAGTTCAAGCGCGAAATCCTCAACGAGATCGCGCGGTGCCTGAACATGCCCTTCAACGTCGCGGCCGGCAACTCCAGCGGGTACAACTACGCCAGCGGCCGACTCGACCACCAGACCTACTACAAGTCGATCCGCGTCGAGCAGAACCACCTTCAGACGGCGGTCCTCGATCGGGTTCTCCGCGCGTGGCTCGATGAGGCCGTGCTTGTCGAGGGTCTGCTGCCCCAGTCGATGCGGGCGATCGGCGTCGCCACGCCGCACACGTGGTTCTGGGATGGGATGGAGCACGTCGATCCCGCCAAGGAAGCGACGGCGCAGGCCACGCGACTCGCCAACCACACGACGACACTCGCGACCGAGTTCGCCCGGCAGGGACGGGACTGGGAAGAGGAACTGCGCCAGCGGGCGCGTGAGATCGAACTCATGAAGGAACTGGGACTGACTCCGGCGCAGGCACAGCCCAGCGCGGGCAACCCCGACGAGACAGACAAGGACGATGACAATGGCAAAGAGCAGGACGCCAACGCGATCAGAGCCGCCACTAAACCGGGGCGGCAGCGCCTCGCAGTTGCTTGATGTTCAACCCGGTTTAGTGGCGGCTCAGCCTGAACAGACGGCTCCGCAGTCGATCGAGATTACCGCCGCGGCGCACATCGACATCGAGGCTGCAGCCGGCGAAGGAACGGCCGCACTGCCGCGCTTCAAAATGGTGGCCTATACCGGCGGCGCCATGCGCGTCGCCGGGTGGCGGCACGCCGTCATCCTCGACTTGGCGGGACTGGACATCCCCTCGCAGATGCGGCCAATCCGATTCAGCCACGATCCGGCCTCGGGCGTGGGCCACACCGACGCGATCCGCATCGAACAGGGGCAACTCATCGCTTCGGGCCTCGTCTCGCGCGACACACCCACGGCACGCGAGATCGTCACTTCCTCGAAGAACGGCTTCCCCTGGCAGGCGTCGGTGGGCGCCAGAGTCGAGGAGTTCGAGTTCATCCGTGACGGCCAGAAGGTGCTCGTCAACGGCCAGGAGTTCGCCGGACCGGTCAACGTGGTCCGCAAGGCGACGCTGGGCGAGATCAGTTTCGTGGACTTGGGCGCGGATGGAAAGACCAGTGTGAATGTCGCGGCGATCGCGGCGACTCAGGAGAGCATCATGGACGGTGAAAACAAGGACAATGAGAACGGCACGAGCGTCCCCGCCACCAACGGGGTCATTTCGGAGGCCGCTGCGGAATCAGCGCCGTCGGCCCATGTCGCTGCTACGGGTGACACCAAAGCCAGCGCCGTCGAGGACATTCGCGCGCAGGCGCTTGCCGAGACCAGTCGCATCGCGACGATCCGACGCCTCTGCGCCGGCCGGCACCTCGACATCGAGGCGCAGGCCATCCGAGAGGGCTGGGATGCCACGCGCACCGAACTGGAGATCCTGCGCGCCAGTCGCCCCAAGGCACCGGCAGTCCATGTACCCGACCAGAGTGTGAGTACGCAGATCCTCGAGGCGGCATGCCTGATCGCTGCGCGGTTCGAAGACCTGGAGAAGCACTGCGAAGAGCGAGCGCTCGATCTGGCCGCGAAGCGATTCCGCGGTGGCATCGGCCTTCAGGAGCTGCTCCTCGAAGCTGCATGGGCCAACGGCTACACCGGCCGCAACTTCCGCGACAGCCGGTCCGTCCTGAGGTTCGCGTTCAATCCGGGCGTCGAGGCGGGCCTGAGCACGATCGACATCGGCGGCATTCTGAGCAATGTCGCCAACAAGTTCCTCCTCGAAGGCTTCTTCTCCGTCGAGCGCACCTGGCGCAACATCACCGCGGTGCGGAACGTGAGCGACTTCAAGACGGTGACGTCGTACCGGCTGGTGGGCAAGGATCAGTACGAGATCGTGGCGCCGGGCGGCGAACTCAAGCACGGCACGCTCGGCGAGGAGCAGTACACCAACAAGGCCGACACCTACGGCCTGCTGCTCTCCATCGATCGGCGCGACATCATCAATGATGACCTCGGCGCCATCACGACGGTGCCGCGCAAGCTGGGTCGCGGATCAGGCCTGAAGATCAACGACGTGTTCTGGTCGATCTTCATGGCCAACACCGACTTCTTCAAGGTCGGCAACAAGAACTTCCTCAGCGGCGCCGACACGGTCCTGGGCATCGACGGGCTGACCAAGGCCGAGGTCGCCTTCATGGATCAGGTCGATGGGGATGGCAAGCCGCTGGGGATGCTGCCCGCCATCCTCCTCGTGCCCACTTCTCTCAGTGCCGTCGGCACGCAGCTCTTCAAGAGCATGGAACTGCGCGATACCACGGCGAGCACGAAGTACCCGGTGAGCAACCCGCACCAGGGCAAGTTCCGCGTCGAGGTGAGCCGGTACCTGAGCAACGCCTCGTACACGGGCAACTCGGCCAAGGCGTGGTACCTGCTCGCCGATCCGACGGACCTGCCGGTGATCGAGGTCGCGTTCCTCAATGGTCAGGAATCGCCGACGATCGAGACCGCGGAGGCCGATTTCAACGTGCTGGGCATCCAGATGCGCGGCTATCACGACTTCGGCGTCAACCTGCAGGATCCGCGTGGCGGTGCCAAGAGTAAGGGCGAGGCATGATCTGGCGCGGAATCTGAGTGATCAGTTCTCCGCCGCACACGTGATTCAGGAGTATCGACATGACACAGGCAACTTTCGTCTCGCCGGGCAACGCCATCGACTACACCCCCGGCAGCGCCGTTGCAGCCGGCCAGGTGGTGGTCCAGAGCACACTGCCGGGCTTCGCGCGCACTCCCATCACTGCCAACGCGCTCGGGTCGCTGGGCGTGGCGGGCATCTACGACATCGTCAAGGTCACGGGCGCGATCGACGCCGGCGTGGCGGTCTACTGGGATGCCAACGGCGATCCCGTCGGCGGCACCGCCGGGACCGGCGCGTTGACGACCACTTCCACGGGCAACGCCTACCTCGGCAAGACGGTGAGGGCCGCGGCCGAATCCGACACCACCGCGCGCGTGCTCGTCGATCACTCGGTCATCGGCCTCCAGAGCACACTGACGGGCGCGATTCCCGATCCCGGCGACGCCGGCGCGATTCCCGTCGCGCAGTCGGGCTACGTCGCGATCGTGACGGCCGGCGCCGAGACGCGCACACTGGCGATCCCGACCTTCGTCGGCCAGGAACTGCTCCTGTTCATCAAGACCGATGCCGGCACCTGCGTCATCACCGTCGCCTCGGCGATCAACCAGACCGGCAACAACACCATCACGATGGCAGATGTAAACGACTCGATCCGCCTGCACGGCATCGACAACGACGGCACCCTCGCCTGGCGCGTGGTGTGCAGCGATGGCGCGGCACTCTCGACGGTGTGATGCATCATGACCGATTTGCTCAGCCAGGGACTGTCATGGCTCGAAGATCAGCGTCACCAGCACCTGACGCGGATGGTGACGTACCAGCGCGGCGTGGATCAGGTGGAACTGGCGGCGACGATCGGCCGCACCGTCTTCGAACAGGACGACCACGCGGGCGGGCTCACGCGCATCGAATCGCGGGACTTCCTTATCCGGGCCGCCGATCTCATCCTCGCCGCTGAAACCACTCTGCCACAGCCGGGCGATCGCATCATCGAGACTGACGCCATCGCCACATACACCTACGAGGTCTTGGCGCCGGGCAGCGAGCCGCCGTGGCGCTACAGCGACGTGAACCGGTTGACACTGCGCATTCATACCAAGCAGGTGGGCACGGAGGATCTGTGAGCAGCGCGATCCTGACCATCGCCGATGCCGTGGTGGCGAGTCTGAATGGGACCTCGTTCTCGATGCCCTTCACTGCCGAGCGCCACCTTGTACCGAGCGTTGGACTCGAGGACCTGGCGAATCTGCACGTGACGGTCGTGCCGCGCAGTGTGGCGCGGACCGCCTCGGGCCGGCGGGATTCCTGGCTGGATTGCACCATCGACGTGGGTGTGCAGAAGAAGGTGGCCGGCGATCCTGATGCCGATGCGTTGATCGCGCTGGTGGAGGAGATCGCCGAGCACTTGAGCCACCAGCGACTGGCCGGTGCGCCTGAAGCCGCATGGCTCAACACCACGACCGACCCGCTGATTTCACCCGAGCATCTCGATCAGCAGCGCGCATTCACGAGTGTCGTGTCGGTCACCTACAGGGTGAGGACGTAGACGACGAAAGGACCGTGACCCATGGGCTTCAAACTCGGCATGGAGGCCGTCCTCAACTACAAGGTGGACGGCCAGGGCGCCGGCGGAGCGTGGTTGGAGCTGACCAATGTCCGCGATGTGACGCTCAATCTCGAAGCGGCCGAGGCCGACCTGACCACGCGCGGCAACGCGGGCTGGCGGGCCAATGTCGCTACGCTCAAGTCGGCCACCATCGAGTTCGAGATGGTGTGGGATACGGCCGACGCCGGCTTCACCGCCATCCGCAACGCGTATCTGAACAACGCCATCCTGGGCTTCCAGGTCCTCGATGACACTGGCGGCGAGGGATTGCAGGCCGACTTCATGATCAGTTCCTTCAGCCGCAGCGAGCCGCTCGAGGAAGGCATCACCGTCTCGGTGACCGCCAAGGTCGCCTACTCGGCCACGCCGCCCTCGTGGATCGGAGGTGCGTAATGCCCAGCAGCACTCTGTCACTCTCCGGCGAGATCGGCGGCGCGCCACTGGGGGCCACACTCCAGCGCACCGCTGACGGCGCCATCCGCCAGGGGCCGATCACGTTGCCCGCCGCCGAGGCGGGAACGCTCTCGACGCGCAGCACCGACACTACGGGCGTACTCACCCTCGCTGGCACGGTGCTGCAGATCGGCGATGTGATCGACATCTATTGGGATGGCGGGCGGCGCTACGACGTGGATGTGACCAACGTCGTCGGCGATGCGGTGACTTTCTCAGGCGGGGCGGGCGATGTGCTGCCGGCGCAGGACACGGCCGTGACGGCGGCCGAGCAGGTGGCGATCGCGCTGGCGTTCACCGGCGATGAACTCGTCGCCATCGGCGCCAAACTCGGAGAGCGCGGGCATCTGAGCGTGCGCGACACCGGGGTGACCGCGCTGTCGATCGACCTCGTGAAGAACGAAACCTGGTTCTGGCTCGACGGCCAGCAGATCGTCAACCCGCTCGCAGGCGACTCGGTCGATGGCCTCATGGCAAGCAACGCATCGTCTGCGGCCTCGGCCGTCCTGAACCTCGGCGTGCTCTACGACTCGACGCCGTGAACGAGGGGATGCTCGGAGAACGCACACATGGGGTGCTGGATGTATGCAATGC
>WYBR01000042.1 GCA_011525805.1 Vicinamibacteraceae bacterium | reverse complement strand
CCGTTTCGGCCTTGGGGCAGAACCGCCCGAACCTGATCTTCATCCTCACCGATGATCAGGGAGTGGAGTCCATCGAAGGGCCGTACTGGTCCAACGAGATGGGATGCGAGACGCCGACCCTGCGGGAGTTGGCGAAGCAGGGAGTGAGTTTCACCAACTGCCGGGTGAACCCGAACTGCTCGCCCACGCGCGCAGCGCTCATGACGGGACGAAACGCCTGCGACACGGGGGTCAACGGCGTCCTGGGTCGATTCCATCCGAGCTACGAGGACCCGTGCATCGCGCCGCCGCTGGAAGGCGAGGGCGCCAAGGTCACGAACCGCCTCGGTCTCCAGACGCACGAGAAGACCATCGCCTAAGTCCTTCGCTACCTCGAGGAGGGCGGCTACTACACGATCCTCGTCGACAAGTGGCACCTCGGCTACAACGAGGATGATGAGGACCTTGGTCTGCTGCCGACGCAGCAGGGATTCCACGTGTCCTACGACTGGATGGCGACGATCTGCGACGATGAACCCCTCCAGATCGGCGATGAACACATGGTCGACGCGTACCGCTGGGCGGTGAACACGGTGAACAACCGCCCCTGGGTCGAGGGTCAGCCGATGCCCTATGCCCTCTTCTTCCACACGATCACCCCGCACCGGCGCCACGATGACGGAGACACGACATACGGGCAGAACAACGGCTTCCACTGGTGGCGCGTTGATGAGCAACTGTGTCCCATCTCGTGGGATCGGTTCGGTCAGAGATACATACCCGACGTCGCTCCGAACAGCGGCGGGAATGTCATTCGCTTCATCCAGAACGTCGAGGCGATCGATACGGTGATCAGTGACCTGCTGATCGACCTGGCGGTTGTTGAAGATGTTGAGAACGAGTGGCCGTACCGTTCGACATCAAACACGATCGTCTTCTTCCTCGGCGACAACGGCACGGACGGGAAGGTCTCCTCCCACGGCCTAACCCGCGCGAAGAACTCGACTTTCGAGGGAGGGATCCGGGTGCCGCTCTTTGTGATGGGAGAGGGTGTTCCTGGAAACACGCAAAACCCGATCGAAGACACACGCCTCATCAATCACGTGGACTTCTTCGACACCATCGCCGACATCGTCGGGGCCAGCCCCTCCGAGCGGGACAACGAGTATGGCGACTTCCCGCGCCGCGGCGCGAGTTTCGCCTGCAATATCGGCTGGTCGGATCGGGCAGGCGCGGACCAATAGGCTCGATCAAGCGCATTCTGTTATATTTATATTCTATTTCATGTACAAAGTGTGAGCCGCCACGGCATCTCATTGCGACATGATCGCGACCTCATTGCGGTCACTTTCGCCGGATCGCCGCAAGGGCAGTGTCTCATCGCGTCGATGCCCGTCGGCAACCCGATGAGTTTCGGGCACAGCGAAGCGCTCGGAACCTTCGCCGCGGGCTGGGCGAGCCAGACGACGGCGAACTACGGCGTGCTCTTCAAGGCCGAGCGCCTGGGAGCAGGAAGCGACCCGCTCCCCGGCGACCAGCACGTCCACTTCCTCAAGCAAGCCGTGCTGCGACTCACGTTCGAGCGCGAAGGTCAGTAGGTCGGGACACTTGGGAGCAGGTTTGAAGAGCGACGGGAGGGGGCCACTCCCTCCCGTCGCGTCGATTGTGTGGTGGCCATCATCCCCCCATCCGCTCCGTCGTGGTCACTCGCCTCCCGCAGTGCCAGCACTCCCGCCGCCTGCGGATCGCGCCGCCGGGGATTCGGGGGCGTTTCAATCTCGTGCACGCGGGCGCTGCGGATGTGAATGGCGGCAGTGAATCCGCGGCTGGTTGGTCAATTGAGCGCCGCAGCGCAAGCAGCGCCGGGATGCACCGCCGTCAGCGCCTGGTCCACTGGTAGGACCAGAGCCAGCGCGAATCGTGGCCGAGGGGCGATCGGGTTTCGCCGACCGAGCCGTCGACGACGACCGGGCCGGCGACGACGACCGGGCCCCGCCGCTATACTCCCCGCGTCGACCCCCAGAGATTCATCATGCGCTGGTTCCTGCAAAACCTCCAGATCTTCCTGCCGATTCTGTTCATCATCATCACGGCGCTCGGCCCCGTGTTCAAGGCCCTCGCCGAGCAGCGCGAGCAGGCGCGGAACCGGCGGGGCGGGGCGGCGCGGCCGGCGGGGGAGCCCTCCGACGGGTCTGAGACGATCGAAGTGAAGTCGCCGCGGGTGCAGGCGCGTGAGGAGGCGATTGAAGCCCAGCGCCGCGCTCAGATCGAGATGTGGCGGGCGCGCGAGGCGATGATGCGCGGCGAAGGCCGCGGCCCTGTCGCCGCGCCGCGCACGGCGGAGGAAGAATTCGCGCTGCGGCGCCGGCTGGCAATGGAGGAACTGCAGCGTCGGCAGGCGGCCGCGGTCCGCGCCGAACAGGTCCGCCAGGCCCCGGCCGCCGATCGCCCTGCTCCGGCGCGGGAGTCTCGCCGCCAGCGGGCTGAACGCGAAACGCAGCGGCAGCGCCAAGCCGCCGCGGCCGCGGCGCGGATCCCAAAGCCGGCGCCGCAACCGCCGGAATCGGGAATCGCCGCGACGCCGGAAGCGCCCGCCCCGCGCCGCGCGATCGCGGCCCGTGCACCCGCCGTCGTTCCCGCCTCTCGGACCTCGGGCCTGGGCTCGATTCTGCTCACGCGCGGCGCGCTGCGCCAGGCGCTGGTGCTCAAGGAGTTGCTTGACCCGCCGCTGGCGATCCGCGACACGCCGGGCGGGTTGAGCGACGGCTATCATCAGCCCTTCTGAATCGTCGTCATTCGAGCCGATTTCATCCCGAACCCTGACGGAGCCTTGATCCGCCATGAGCAAGTTGAGCATCGAAAAGGTCGATGTCGCCGGCCGCCGCGTCCTCACTCGCGTGGACTTCAACGTCCCGCTCGACGCGCAAGGGCGAATCACCGACGACCGGCGCATCCGCGAGTCGCTGCCGACGATTCAGTCGATTCTCAAGCGGCGCGGGCGGGTGATCCTGATGTCGCATCTCGGCCGACCGGCGGAGCGGGGATTCGAAGCGAAGTACTCCCTCCGCCCCGCGGCCGAAGCGCTCGGCAACCTCCTCGGCCGCCCGGTAGAGTTTCCCAGCAGCGACTGCACGGACGCGGCCTCGGCCGCAGCGGTGTCGCGGCTGGGCGCCGGTGAGGTCCTGCTGCTCGAGAATCTGCGCTTCCACGCCGGCGAGACGGAGAACGATCCGGCGTTTGCAAAGAAACTGGCGGCGTACGGCGAGGTGTACTGCAACGACGCCTTCGGCACGGCGCACCGCGCGCACGCGTCGATGGTCGGCGTGCCGCGCGCGATGGGCGCGGCGCCGCGCGCAGCCGGGCTGCTGATGCTCGCGGAGATCAAGTATCTGTCCGATGTGCTCGAAGACCCGCAGCGGCCTTTCATCGCCGTGCTCGGTGGCGCGAAGGTGAGCGACAAACTCGGCGCCATCCGTCGCCTGCTTGACATCGTTGACGAAGTGCTCGTCGGCGGGGCGATGGCGTACACGTTCCTGAGCGTCCTCGGGCGGCGCATGGGCAAGAGCCGCGTCGAAGCCGACTGCCTCGACGACGCCAAGCAGATCATCGAACTCGCCGCGTCGAAGAAGGCGGACCTGTTCTTCCCCAACGACCACGTCTGCGGGAAGGAGATCGCGCCCTCCACGCCGATCAAGACCTTCGAGGACCACATCGAGGAAGGGTGGATGGGGCTGGACATCGGTCCGCAGACCCAGCATCGCTACGCCGCGCGACTCGCGCGGGCCAGGACGATCATCTGGAACGGGCCAGTAGGCGTGTTCGAGGTGGGCCCGTTCAGCGTCGGGACGAAGGCGATCGCCCAGGCCATCGCCGACGCCACGTCCAAGGGGGCGACGAGCGTGATTGGGGGCGGAGATTCCGCGGCCGCGGTCGAGGCGCTGGGCATGGCGAAACAGTTCTCGCACGTTTCGACGGGGGGCGGCGCGAGCCTGACGCTCCTCGAAGGCGGACCAATGCCGGGGCTGGACATCCTGAGCGACGCCTGAGGCGGCCGTGCGCGCCGGTGGATCGTTCGCGCGGGGCGGGAAGTTGACCCTGATCCGATGCAGCCGGTCGAGCGCGCCTTGCTCGCGCTGCCGCGGCCACCGTACCATGAGAGCGGCTGGATCCGACGACGCGGGGCCCTCGCGATCGACTCGGCCCCGTGGAACCTCTCACTCCTGCTGCGCAACGCGCATGGAGGCGACATGGCAACGGGGACGCTCTCGATTCAACGACTCCTCGCGGGGATGAAGCAGCACGACGCTTCGGACCTTCACATCAAGGTCGGCCTCCCCCCCACCTATCGCGTGGGCGGCCTGCTCCGCGCGGTGGACGGCCCGCCCGTCTCGACCGAAGAGGCGGATCACATCCTCGACCCGCTCGTCCCCGAGCGGCTGCGGTCGCGCTTCGAGGCGTCCGGCGACCTCGACTTCGCGACCTTCAACGACGCGGGCGATCGCTTCCGCGTGAACATGTTCCGTGCGGGCGGGCACATCAGCGCGGCGATCCGGCGCGTGAAGGGGGAGATCCCGACCTACGAGTCGCTCCACCTTCCCCCGATCTACCACCGCCTCATCACCGAGACGAACGAGGGGATGATCCTCGTGGTCGGCGTCACGGGCAGCGGCAAGTCGAGCACGATCGCGGCCATGCTCGAGCACATCAACCACCTCCGCGCCGAGCACATCATCACCATCGAGGATCCTGTCGAGTACCAGTTCAAGCCGAAACTCTCGATCATCTCGCAGCGCGAAATCGGCATCGACGTGCCGGACTACAAGAGCGCGCTGCGCTACCTCGTGCGGCAGGACCCGGACGTGGTGTTCATCGGCGAGATGCGCGACCACGACACCGTTCTCGCGGCGATCCAGGCGGCGGAGACGGGACACCTCGTCTTCGGCTCGATGCACACCGCCGACACCATGCAGTCCATGAGCCGCATCCTCGAGTTCTTCCAGGAGTCCGAGCACGACTTCATCCGCAGCGCCCTGGCGAACACGCTCAAGGCGGTCTGCGCGCAGCGCCTCCTGCCGGCCATGGAGGACTTCGAGGTCAACGCCGTCCCCGCGACGGAGGTGCTTCTCAGTTCGCCGAGCGTGCGCGACAAGATCCGCGCGGGCGAAGAGGAGGACATCCCCGCGATCATCAACGCGAGCGTCGAGGAAGGGATGCGCTCCTTCACGCTGTCGCTCACCGAACTCGTCGAGAGAGAATGGGTGCGCAAGTCGGTGGCGATGGACTACGCCCCGAACCGCAACGCCCTCGAGAGCCAACTCAAGGGCGTCGAAGTCAAGTCGCAGACGCTCGTCAACCGCATCCGCGGCTGACCCGGGCCGGAGCGAACGACGGGGCGGGACGAAACGGGTGCAGTCCAAGTTTGTGGCACTGCGACGTCCAAGGCGGCGGACGAGTCGCCGCCTTCGTGCATCCCGCTTCGCGCACGGCTTTCGCCCCGGCGGGGCGCAGGAGCGTCGCCACGGGTGCAGCGAGTCCAGGCGCAGCCTGACGAGCGGAACCCGTGGTCAGCAGGGCGCAAAGAACGAATCGCCCCGAAGGGGCGGGCGAGGCGTGCGATGTTCTCCATCGCACGATGCTCGTGCGGAACGCGCACTTGCTCATCGCACGCCTCCATCGCCCCTCCCGGGGCGAAAGACAGAATCGGAGCGCTCTCTGCCACGGGTTCCGCTCGCGGCGCTTCGCTCCACCCGTGGCTACATTCGCTGGCCCCTTCGGGGCAAGGAGCGCAACCGGCTGTCGCCGGCTGCTCGCCGACCATGATCCGGAATGACGCGCCGTCAAACCGTGCATCGCAAATGCCACAATCTCCGACTACACCCGACGAAACGCGGTCCGGTGCGCGAGCGGTGGGGCGGGCTAAAATCCGGCTTCACGGCCCGCACCATGGCGGGCCGCGGCCGCCCTCTCCGGAGATGAACTTGAACCCCACGGCGAGCACAACCCGCCCCGTCCAGGTCGAGGCCGGCGAAGACGAGCGGACCTTCGTGGCCGGCGTGCTGCGCGCCGAGAGCGCCGCGATCGAGCGGATGGTCGATGCGCTCGGCGCCGACCTGCACGCGGCCATCGACCTGCTCGACCGCTGCACCGGGCACGTCGTCGTTACGGGGATGGGCAAGAGCGGGCTGATCGCGCAGAAGATCAGCGCCACGCTGTCGAGCGTCGGCCTGCCCAGCCACTTCATGCACCCGGCCGAAGCGCTGCACGGCGACCTGGGTCGGGTGCGCGAGGGCGACGTGGTCTGGGCGCTGAGTTACTCGGGCAACACGGATGAAGTCGTGCAACTCGGCCACGTGCTCCGCGACGAGGGGCTGGCGATCCTGGCGATCAGTTCCAACCCGGCCAGTCGCCTGGCGCGACTGGCGACGGTGCACCTGAGCATCGGCAACGTCGAGGAGGCCTGCCCGCACAACCTCGCCCCCACCGCTTCGACGACCGCAATGCTCGCACTGGGCGATGCGCTCGCGCTGGCCGTCAGCCGTCGGCGGCGGTTTTCGCCCGAGGACTTCCGGCGGCGGCATCCCGGCGGAACGCTGGGCGTGCTCCTTCAGCCCATCACCGAAGTGCTGCGATTCCGCGTCGGCGAGAACCTCCCGCTCATCCGCGTCGGCGCCACGGTGCGCGAAGCGCTGCGGCAGGCGGACGTCGGCCGGCGGCCGGGGGCGATGCTCATGATCGACGAGCGCGGGACGCTGGCCGGGCTGTTCACCGACGGCGACCTGCGCCGCCTCGTACTCAAGGATCCGCAGGCCCTGGAGCAGCCGATCGCCTCGGTGATGACGCGAAAGCCGCGAGTTCTCCGGTCCGATCAGATCGTCCGCGACGCCGTGGCACTGGTGCAGGAGTTCCGCCCCGACGAGATTCCTGTGGTGGATGACGCCGGCCGGCCGATCGGACTGGTGGACGTGCAGGATCTCATCGCCCTGCGGATCATCCAGGAATAGCGCTTCCGTGAGCGAGACGATCGACGCCCGAGCCATTCACCTCCTCGTCCTCGACGTGGACGGGGTGATGACCGACGGCGGCATCATCATCGACGACGAGGGACGTGAGACGAAAGTGTTTCACGTGCGCGACGGGTTCGGGATCCGGCTGTGGCAGCGACTGGGCGGAGAGGCGGCGATCATCACCGGGCGCTCGAGCCGCGTCGTGTCCCACCGCGCCGCCGAACTGCGAATCCAACACGTGATGCAGGGCGTGGCGGACAAGGCCGAGGCGCTGGCCGCGCTGCTCGCCCGCTCCGGCCGCACCGCGCGGGAAACGGCCGCGATCGGCGACGACCTCAACGACCTGCCGCTTCTGGCCGCAGTCGGCTATCCTTTGGCGGTGGCGGATGCGGCCCCCGAGGTGCGCCGGGCGGCTCGATTCGTCACCAGCCGGCCCGGCGGCCGCGGCGCCGTGCGCGAAGCGATCGAGCACTTGCTCGTCGCACAGGGGCGGTGGAGCGAGGCCGTGGGCCTGTTCGCTCCGCCCGGGCACAAGGAGGTCTGAACCCATGCGTCCACGGCGTTCGGCGATGGCCGATCGACATCTTCTCATGGTGGGAGTCGCGGGCGTCCTCGGCGCGATCCTTCTGCTCATGCTTGTGGTCTTCGGCGGACGGGGCCGCGTTTCGACTACGCACTCCGACGCCGTCATCGCGCCGGAACTGCTCGAAGCCGAGGTCGGCGAGCGCGACCCCTCCAAGCGCCTGGTCATCGGCGAACGGCGGCCGGCGCAGGGCGATCCGCTCCAATCGCTCCAGACCGGCCGGGGCGAGCTCGAGTTCACCAACGACGAAGGGCTGCTCGCGTTCCGCTACCGCTGGGACAAGTCCGACCCGCTGGAGACTGGATGGAACCGCTTCACGAAGCCGCAGGCGTGGATTTACCGCTCCGCGAACCAGTTGATTCACATCCGCGCAGATGAAGGGCAGTTCCTTCTCGCGGAGAATCGCCAGCCGCAAGCCGGCGTGCTGCAGGGTAATGTCGTCATGGCGCTGTACGAGGCGCCGGGGCCGCGCGCGGCGTACGCGATCGACACTACCCGCGACCTGCCGGTCGCCGAGTTCTCGACCTCGACGCTCAACTTTGACGCCGAACGCCTTAGCGCCCGCACCGAGGACCGCATCACGGCGCGAACGGCGGATGTGATCCTCGTCGGGACGGGCATGAGCCTGCTCTTCAACGAGCGCCTCGGGCGAATCGAGGAACTTGAGATCGACGAGCGCGAGTTGATTGTCTACCGGCGTTCCGACGGGGGCGCGAGTGGGGCGCGCGCGGTGAGCGGCGCGCCCGAGGTTTTGCCGCGGGGAGCGGCGGGTTCGCCGACCTCGGCGCGGCCCTCGCCCGGCGCGCCGGCTGCAGCGCCGCGCGCCGTCGAGCGCCGCGATGTCGAGTGGTCCGGCGTGACTCCCTATCGACTGACGCTCACTGACGAAGTCATCATCGAGCAAGGCGAGGGATCATCGAAGTTGACGATTCACGGCCGCGACCTCGTGGCCGACTTCACGCTTGAGCGAGGCAGCGCGGGCGGTCGGCTCACGGGCGCTCCTTCCTCCAGCCTGCCGCCTCAATCCGCGCCCGGCGCGGCACCGGACACCTCCAACGTCGCTTGCGGCTTCGGACACACCTCGCACGATCGTTGGCTCGCTCTCGCCGCGACGCCGATCGGGCAGACTCCCCCGCTTCCACGATTCCTCGGCTCCGACATCGACGTTTCCTGGTCCGACATCCGAATCACCGGCGCCGGGCGGCTGACGCTCGCGCCTCTCGAAGCGACCCCGGAGAATCTGCACGGCCCGGACGACCTCTACGCCACGCTCGGCGGCGCCCCGGTGCGCGTCGAGCACGGCGAGTTCTACGCCATCGGCCATCACCTTGAGTACTCGCGGTCGGAGGCCGTGGCGCGGCTGGAGTGCTCGCGCGACCAGCCGATCGAGGCGGGCCTGCCCGGCGGCGCGCGGCTCACGTCGGTCTTCCCCTTCGAGTACCAGTTGGATCCTTTTGACGAGTCGGGCCGCACGCGAGGCGTGCTCCAGGGCTCGGGCACGCTCGTCGGGCTGGCCCCGCCCGAGCGGCTCAATCCGCCCGTCGACGCTCCGCCGAGGGGCGAGCCGCCGATCCAGGGACTGCCGATCGGGTTCTCCGTCAACTGGCTTGACGACTTCACGATCGAGTTTGCGCCCGACGAGAGTCGCGGCGGACTCGGACGAATCGCCTCGGCCATCTTCAGTGGAGCCGTCCACGTCGACGACCCGGAGGGTTACTCGCTCGACTCGCAGCAACTTCGCCTGGGCTTCAAAGACCGCGAGCGCGACCGGAACCAGGTCATCGACACGATCACCGCCAGCGGAGATGCAATTCTCCGCTCGGCGGAGGGCAACATCAGCGGGGATGAACTCTTCGTGCTCTTCAGGGAGAACGCGCAGGGTTCTTCGTATCCGGGCCAGTTGACGGTGACGGGCCGGGGCCGCGTCGTGGACGCGGGCGGCTCGATCGAGGCGCAGTACATCCAGGCCGATCTCGTCGAAGGCTCGCTCGCCTCGGCGGAGGCGCTGCCGACGCTTTTCGCCGGCGCGCTGCGCGGGGAAGGTGAAGACGCCGGCAAGCCGCGCTCCCTCGCCGTCACCGACCTGCTGGCGCAGGGCGCCGTCGTGCTCTCTCTCGAGAACGACGTGAAGGCCTTCGCCGACCGCCTGGACGTCGATGCGCGGACGGACACGGCGGTGCTGACCGGCGAGAACGTGATCGTCAGCGATCCGTCGCTGAAGGTCATGGGTCGGCACGCGGAGATCGCGAACATCTCCAGCCGGGAGGGAAACCGCATCGCGCGGTTCATCGGCGCGGGCACGCTGACGTGGTTCAAACTCGCTCAGGGGACGGAAGCGCCAGCGCAGCCTGCGGAGGATGCTCGCCCCGTCACCACTCCCGAGGAGATGCGCGAGGAGTTGCGCCGGCGTCTCGAAGGGCCGCCGGCCGAGCAGCCCGAGAGCGACTCGGCGCGGGACGTGGAGAGCGTGACCGTCGACTGGAAGGATCTACTGACCTTTGAGGAGGAGCGCGGCCTGATCACGTTCGAGGGCGACGTGGAGGCCGTCTCCGAGCCGAACGCGCGCGAGACGGACCGCATGAACGGCCAGTGGCTCCAGGTGGAACTGACCGAGCCGCTGCCTGCCTCGCTCGAGCCCGAGGCGCCCAAGGTCCGGCACCTGCGGCGCATGACGCTGCTCGGCCGCGGCGATGAGCAGGCCCGCATCGAGGCCCAGCGCTTCGCCGACGATGCGCGCACCGAGCGCGAACTGCTCCTCGCCATCGCGAGCGAGATCATCGAGTACACGGAGGCGACCGAACTCTTCGAGGCGATCGGCGAAGGATGGATGCTGGTGGTCGATTCGAGGCGCGAGGACGCTCCGGAACGCGCCCGCGTGGACGACGGCGATCCGCCTGCGGCGGGGCGGGACGCGGCTCAGGCCGAGCCGCCCGCCCGCGATCCCTCCAAGGCGGCGGTTCAGTTCTCCGGTCCCGGCGAGACGGATTTTTCATGGACGGGACAACTCTCTCTTGAGCGGGGGTCCATCCTCTCGATCACCGACCGCGCCGTCATGCGCCATCGGCCGGCCGGCCAGCCGGTCATCCGCGTGGACAGCGACCGCATGACCGCGTCGCTCAAGTCCACCGAGTCGATCAGCGCGATGGACCTGTCGCGGCGAGAGGGGATGGAACTGACTCGCGCCACGGCGGAAGGAAACGTCTTCATTCGCCGCCTCGATCGGAGCATCTGGGCCGATCGCCTGACCTACGACGTCCGAACTCTCATGGCGACGATCGAGTCCTTCGACGACAACTACGTCGTTCTTGAGAGCGACGCCGCGAGCGGCGCCGTGCAGGCGCGGCGCGTCCTCTGGGACTTCTTCACCAACGGAATCACGGTCGAGGGCAGCCGCGTCGACGGGCCGATCCCCGCGATCCGCGAATAGACCCACCCGCGGGCGTGCCCGAACCTACGCGTCCTCGCGCTGAACGACTTTGTACCGCTCGCGCTCTCCGCGGCCTCGCAGCGGATAGTCCTTGCGCAAGGGGAACGCGGGATAGTCTCGCCACAGCAGGATGCGGCGCAGGTCGGGGTGATTGGCGAAGCGGATGCCGAACATGTCGTAGACCTCGCGCTCCGGCCATTCGGCGCCGGGCCAGAGGTCCGTGACGGAATCGACGACCAGGGCCGGATCGTCGGTATTGCCGCTCGTGTCGAGACTCGGGTCGAGAAAGGTCTTGACGACGAGGCGTCGGTTGTCAGCCGTGCTCGAAAGGACGTAGACGACCGCGAAGCGTCCGGGCGTCGCCGCCGGGTATCCGAGGTAGTCCACCGCCGTCACGTCGGAGAGAAAGTCGTAGCGGCAGCGCTCATCGTCGCGCAGGAACTTCATCACCTCGTGAAGCAGCGCCGGCGGAACGACGATCGTGGTTTGACCGCGGAACTCGGAGGCCTTGATGCCGCGCGAAGCGAACCGCTCCTTCAAGTGCGCCAGCGTCGGATGATCGAGGTTGGGTCGCGGCATGGGATGAGACCAGGCGCCTGGGTGGCGGCAGAACCCCCCATTCAATCCCCCACTCGCCGTGCAAGCAAGCGATGCAGGTTTGCGGCCAGCGATTCGCCCGCAGCGCCGGCGGGCACGCGGCGGAGGATCACCGCCGGGACGCCCTCCCCTGCCGGCCGCGGGACCGGCGAGGAGGATGACGGTTCCACCTGGGCGCCCGTCACCGCCTGGACCGCCTGTTCGAGTACGACTTGCAGGTTGATGAGAGGATCGAACTCGCCCCGACCGAGATCCGTTGGAAGCAGGTTTTCTCCCGAGGCGTCGCGCGCGGCGTCGGCCAGGACGAAGGCGCTCGCCAGCGGAGCGAGCGCCTCTGCGATCCGCCGCAGGTGGTCCTCCGCGAAGGTGATCATGCTCGGCTCGAAGAGGGCGCACGGGTTGAGGGCCAGGCCGAGGCGCTCGTCGCCGTGCTCGCGCAGGAAGGCGGCGGCCGTCGGTGCATCGTGAAGAATGTGCCGGGAGTGCGGCTCGATGAGGAATCGAATGTCGAGACGCTCAATCTCGCGGCGGAGCGAAGCAAGGTGGGCGGCAAGGTTAGCCGTCGCGCCCGCCATCCAGTTGCGCGGGTGCCGGTCGAAAAGGTCGGAACCGAGCGAGCCGGAATTGACAAGAAGCGTCTGCGCGGCAAACCGATCGAGGTCGGCGGCGTCAAGTTGCAGCGCGTTGCCCTTCCAACGAGTCGCAATTGGGGCGGCTGGCTCGGGCGCCTGGAGCGCCACGATCCACGCTTCGTCGGTGCTGTGTGCAGGCTGCTCGATGCACAGCATGGGAGGCAAGGGTAGCGGCGGGGCGGCGCTGCGTCGTCCTCGCGAACCGCGCGGCGTGCGTCGCCCTGAGAGGGTCCGAGTCACGCCCGCATGTGGCGGTGCGTTTCGACCGATAGAATCCGGCGAATCCCCGATCCGTCTGAGTTCACGATGCACGCCACCAAGCGCCAGAGCCTGGAGCCCGACCATCTTCGCTGCGGCGCCGGGGCGGTCGTCCACCTCCCGGTCGTCGCGGAGAATCGCGGCGCGCCCGCGCCGACCATCCGCCCGTCGCGCATGAGTCGGCGGCGGGCGATTGTCCTCGGCGCTGTGCAACTCGCGATGATCCTGCACATCGTGCAGTGGCTGGTCACGGGCTCCACGACCACGCCGATCGAGCCTTCCGAATCGATGGAGTTCGTCAAGCGCGGCGTCATCAACGCGGGGCTGATCTTCTTCGCGCTGGCGCTGCTCTCGACCCTGCTGCTCGGGCGATGGTTCTGCGGCTGGGGCTGCCATCTCGTCATGCTCCAGGACCTCTGCGGGTGGATGATGAAGAAGGTCGGCGTGCGGCCCAAGCCCTTCCGCTCGCGCCTGTTGCTTTACGTTCCGTTGGGCCTGGCGCTGTACATGTTCATCTGGCCGGCAGCGCATCGGCTGATTGTCGCACCCGTCTCCGGAACGAGCGGGAACCTGCCCGATTGGCGCCTCGAGGCGCACCTGACGACGAGCGACTTCTGGCACACGTTCGCCGGCGTCGCTGTCGCGATTCCGTTCCTGCTGGTGTGCGGCTTTGCGACGGTCTACTTCCTCGGCGCCAAGGGGTTCTGCACCTACGGCTGTCCCTACGGGGGCTTCTTCGCGCCTCTCGACCGCCTCGCGCGCTGGCGCATCCGCGTTACCGACGCCTGCGAGCACTGCGGCCACTGCACCGCCGTCTGCTCGAGCAACGTGCGCGTCCACGAAGAAGTGCGCGACTACGGCATGGTCGTCGATCCCGGCTGCATGAAGTGCATGGACTGCGTGAGCGTGTGCCCGAACGACGCGCTCTATTTCGGGTTCGGGCCGATCGCGCTGGGGGCGCGGCCGCGCGTCGAGCGCCCCGCGCCGCGCCGCTTCGACCTGACCTGGGGCGAAGAAGTCGCCTGCGTCCTGCTCTTCCTCGGCGCATTCTTCGCCTTTCGCGGGCTGTACGGCGGGCTGATTCCGATGCTCTTCGCCGTCGGCATCGCCGGATGCACGACGTTCGTCCTCTGGAAAGCATGGCGCGTGCTCGGCGACCGCGATTGCCGGTTTCATCGCTTTCAGTTGCGGCGCGGGGGAGGGATTACGCGGTGGGGCGCGGCGTGGCTGGCGAGTTGCGCGCTTCTTCTGGCGCTGACCCTGCACAGCATGGTGGTCCAGTACCATGCGTGGCGCGGCGGATCGCTCGCCGACGACGCGTCGAGGGCCGGCGCGACTCCGGAGGCTCAGCAGACCGCCGGCCGGGCCCTCGGTCACCTGCTCAAGGCCGACTCCTGGAGCGAGGGCGGCCTCGGACTGCTCGGCAGCGCGCCCGTCGCTCTGACTCGCGCGCGGCTGCATCTGCTTCGCGGCGAGTGGGCCGAGTGCGAGCGGCTGCTCCGCCGCGGCATCGACCTCGGCGGTCCGAGCGACCGGCTGGTGAGCGATCTCGGACGCGTGATGCTCATGACTCGACCCGTGGAAGACGTGATCGAGCACTACCGGTCGGCGCTCGATGCTGATCCGGAATACAACCTGACGCGGGCGGCGCTGGCGGCATTGCTCGATGAGACGGGACGCGGCGACGAGGCACAGCGCGTCCGCGCGGCCCAGCCGCGACGATGAATCCCGCAGTCCTGACGCTTGGCGCGGCGCGGGGCGCTCAAGCCGGGCCGTTGGGCTCCGGGCCGCCGCCGATCGCCGTGCGCATGTGCGTGTCAGCCTGGATATTGCGCATGCGGTAGTAGTCCATGATGCCGAGGTTGCCGCCGCGGAACGCTTCGGCCATGGCGCGGGGAACCTCCGCTTCGGCCTCGACGACCTTGGCGCGGTTGAGTTCGATCAGCGCGCGGTTCTCCGCCTCCTGAGCGCGGGCCATCGCGGCGCGCTTCTCGGCCTCGGCTTGGAAGCGCTTCTTGTCCGCCTCGGCCTGGTCGGCCTGGAGTTTGGCGCCGATGTTCTCACCCACATCCACGTCCGCGATGTCGATGGAGAGAATCTCGAAGGCGGTACCCGAGTCGAGACCCTTCTTGAGCACCGTTTTGCTGATGTTGTCGGGGTTGGCGAGGACTTCCTTGTGCGTCGCCGCCGAACCGATGGTGGTGACGATGCCCTCGCCGACGCGGGCAATGATCGTCTCCTCGAGCGCGCCGCCCACGAGTCGGGCGAGATTGGCGCGAACGGTGATGCGGGCCTTCACCTTGAGTTGGATTCCGTCCTGCGCGACCGCATCGATCGTGTTGCGCCCGCGCGAGGCGTCGGGGCAGTCGATGACTTTGGGCTTCACGGAGGTCTGGACGGCGTCGAAGATGTCGCGGCCGGCGAGGTCGATCGCGCAGGCCGTGTTGAAGCCCAGTTCAATCTTCGCACGGTCGGCGGCGATCAGGGCGCGAATGACCAGCGGCACGCGCCCTCCCGCGAGCAGGTGCGTCTCGAGTTCCTTGGTCGTGACGTTGAGGCCCGCCTTGACCGCCTGGATGCGGTTGAGCACGATGATCCGCGGATCGACCTTGCGGAACTTCATGCCGATGAGGTCGATAAAGGAAACACTGGCGCCGGAGAGGAACGCCTGAAACCAGAGGTTGAAGAACTGCGCGATGATGACCAGCGCCACCAGCGCAAAGATGATGACGACGGCGAGAATAACCCAGGTGATCGGTTGAGGCATGTGCCGACCTCTTTCCTTGCTTGCCCGCCGCCGCGAGGCGCGGCGACGCGATCGCTTCGCTGTTGAGACAGGAGGGTAGCGCGGCCGATCAGGCCTGTCGGCCCTCGCCTTCCACCTCGTCGGCGGCCATGACGCGGATCTGCCGCCCCTGCACGCTCGTCACCACGACGCGCGTGCCTGCCTGAATGATTCCCGTCTCGGCGAAGGCTTCGATGTCTTCGCCGTCGATGCGCACCGTCCCGCCGGGTCGAAGTCCGGTCAGGGCCTTGCCTCTGGCGCCGACGAGAGCGGTGATGGCCTGGGTCTCGGCCCGCTTCTCGCTTTGGCGGCGCTGAATGTCTTCTTCGGTCGTGCCGGCCGTGAGGATGATGTTGCGCCCCACCGGCGTGCTGGGGAAGACTTTGATCGCGGCCCAGAAAACCGTCGGGCCCCCCACGGCCACCAGTCCCAGCGCCACCAGCCCCGTCATCACGTTAATCCGGAAGGCGATCACCACGCCCGCGATAGCGCACAGCCCGGCCACCACGCTGATCAGCCCGCCCGAGGGCACGAAAAGTTCCACCGCAACCAGAAGCGCCGCCATGGTGAGCAGCCCGACGACCCACCAGCCGAGGACGCCCGGCCCGTTGCCCGCCGCCGTGGCGCCCTGCGCGAGAACCCAGATCGAATCAGCCGGCGTCATCCGCATCCTCCACGACAATCTCGAAGGGGCTGTTGGCGAGCACGCGAACGCGTCGCCCCTCCTCGATGATGCCCCGTTCGGAGACAACATCGTAGATCACCGCGCCGATTCGAGCGCGGCCGACGGGCCGGAGCGTGGAAACCACGACGCCGACGCTGCCGATCTCGGGGCCGGGGCGGCTGGGGGCCATGGCGCCGAGGAGCGATTCAGGTTCGTCGTGGCGCGGCAGGCGTTCGTTGAGCACAAGGCGGCTCAGCCCCGGCACCCGCGAAAAGTTCTTCACCCCGACCCACAGCGCCACTCCGCCGGCGAAAAACCCCAGCAGAAGCGTCGAGAGACCGCGAAGCATCGCTTGGCGCGCCAGTTCGGACGTCGGCAGAATGCTTCCCGAGGGGTCCGGGGCCATGAACGTCCCGACGAAGCCGATGCCGATGCAGACGATGCCCGCGATGCCGGCGACGCCGAAGCCTGGAAGGAGGAACAACTCGACGCCGAGCAGCGCGATTCCTGCGAGCACGAGCACGATGTCCCACCACTGGGCCAGCCCCGTCAGCGCCGGCGCCCCGAAGAGCAGCACCGCCGCGCCGAGCGAGATCGTGAGCGGCACGCCGACGCCCGGCGTGGCCATCTCCCAGATCAGGCCGACGAGAAAAACCACCAGCAGCAGCGCCCGCACCGGCGTGCTCGTGAGCAACTGCACGAGTTCCTCGGACCAGGTCTGGTCCGAGCGGGCGATCGTCGCGGCGCCGAGGAACGCCTTGAGTTCTTCCTCGTTGGCGATCGTCTCCTGCGACAAGCCCCAGCGCCGCGCCTTCTCGGCGTAGACCACCAGAAGCGTCTTGTTGTCGATGACCGGCTCGACGAGGACGTAGCGCCCCCGGTCGCTTCTGGACAGCGCGGGCCGGGCGGAGAGAAGTTCCTGGTTGAGTTCGATCTGCCGGGCGATTTCTTCGCGCGACAAACCGCTCTGCTCGCCTTGCGACTCGATGAGTTCCTGGAGGAAGGGGATCGGGGCGCGGACGGCCTGGCCTTCGGCCGGCGCCAGCCCGCCCGAAGCGCGGGCCCGGACCGTCTCGGGCGGATCGTCGCCAAAGAGCATCGCGTACTCCCCGCGGTCGATGAAGAGGCGATTGCCCGAGTCCTTCTCTTCGACGAGCCAGAGTTCGATGTCCACCGCGACGAAGGACATGACGAGGCGTTCGTCGTAGCCGCGGCGGCGGGCGGAGTCGACGACCTGCGCGAGCAGGGGCGATTCCATCTTGGCGCGCTCCGCCGCCGGAAGCGCCGTGTTGGGAACGATCGGAGCGCAATCGCCCATGTATCCCCCGGGGGCCATGACGATCTCTTTGCACGCGAGGGCGATGAAGGCGCCGGCGGAGATGGCCTTCGGATTCACCCAGGCGATCGTGTTGGTGATCGGGCACTGCTTGATGATGCTGCAGATGTCCAGCGTGGCGGTCGCCAGGCCGCCCCACGTGTTGATCTCGAAGACGATCGCGTCCGCGCCGGCCTGCTGCGCCAGCGCGATGCGGCGCTGAACAGAACGGACGGTCACGTCGTCGATCGGGCCGTGGATCGTGATGATGACGACGTTGGAGGCCTGGCGTCCGGCGGGGACGCCGCCGCCCGGGGCGGCGGGCGGGCCGCCCTGCGCCCACCCCGCCAGGTCCAGCGCCAGCAGGAGTGCGAAGCCGACCGCGGAAAGCCAGCGGGCGGACGTGCGTCTTGAAGTGGACCGAAGTGTGCTCATGTTGGACTCAAGGTAGTATACGTCGCCTGCGCTTTTGGCATCGCCCTTGCCGCGCACGGCCGGACGCCGTACATTCATCGCGTGCCCGCGCTCGCCCCGATCGAAGAGTCGGCCGCGGCGCCGCGAATCATGCTTCGGGAACTGCACATTTCCAACCTCGCCATCATCGAAGACCTGCGCCTGGACCTCACGCCGGGCCTCAACGTCTTCACCGGCCAGACCGGCGCGGGCAAGTCGCTCATCCTGGGCGCCTTCGAGATGCTCCTCGGCCGGCGGACCATGGCGGACATGCTCCGCCCCGGCGCCGCGGAAGGGCGCGTCAGCGGAGTCTTCGAGATCGCCGACGCTGATGTTGCGGGCGAGATCCGGCGTGTCGCCGATTTGCCCGATCCGGACATCTCCGCCAGTGACCCGCCCGTTCGGAACGCTGTCGAAGGGCTGCTCATCACCCGCCGACTCTTCGCCTCGGGGCGGTCCAGCGCGACGATCAACGGCCATCCCATCACGGCGGCGATGCTCCGCGAAGTCGGCGACCGCCTGATTGACCTGCACATCGGCGATGAAGGCGGCTCGAGCGCGGCCGGCGATGCGCCCTTCCTCCTGCGCCCCGCCAATCAACTCGCCGTCCTCGACGCCTTCGCCGGCGGTCAGGCGCTGCTTGAAGAGTACGCCGTGGCCTGGAACGAACTCGCCCGGGCGCGCCGGCTCCTTGATGAATCAACGCGGGGCGGCGCTCTGCGCCGTGAGCAACTCGACCTGCTCGAGTTCCAGGCCGGCGAGATCGACGCCGTCGAACCCACGGCCGGCGAGTACGAAGAACTCGCCGCGCGCCACCGCGTCCTCTCCGAGATCGATCGCCTCACGCGCCAGGTCGGGCTCGCCCACAACGTCCTCTACGACTCCGATGAGTCCATCGCCTCGCGCCTCGCCGCCTTGGCCGGGATCATGCGCGAACTCGTGGAGATCGATCCGCAACTCGAAGAGGCGGCGGGGCAGATCGAGTCCGCAGCCGCGTCGGCCCAGGACGCGGCCTTTGTCCTCGGCCGCTACCTCGGCCGACTCGAACTCGATCCCGCTGAACTCGGCGAGATCACCGACCGCCTCAACGCGCTCAACCGTCTGATCGCCAAGTACGGAAACGGCTCGCTCGATGATGTGCTGTCCTACCGGGAAGAGACCCGCACGCGCATCGCGGAACTGACGAGCGGAGGGGCGGACACCGAGGCGCTAACCCGGCGAGCGGCCGGACTCGAGCGCGAAGTGCGCGACCGCGGAGCCACGCTGCGCCGCGCCCGTGCGGCGGCGGCGGCAGCGCTCAAGCCCCTCATCGAGTCGGAACTCGGTCAACTGGCGATGGGCGAAGCGCGCTTTGACGTGGAGGTCGAGCCGCTCGACGAACCCACTGCGACGGGCCTGGACCGCGTCGAGATGATGATCCGGACCAACCCCGGCCAGCCGTCGCGCCCGCTGCGCCGCATCGCCTCGGGGGGCGAACTCTCCCGCATCATGCTCGCCTTGAAGACCGTCCTCGCGGGGGCGGAGCGCATCAGCGTCCTCGTCTTCGACGAGATCGATGCGAAGATCGGCGGTCGCCTCGGCACGATCATCGGCGGAAAACTGCGGAGCCTGGCGCAGCGGCACCAGGTGCTGTGCATCACGCACCTGCCGCAGATCGCCGCCTTCGCCGACACGCACCTGCGCATCGTCAAGCACACGGCCGCCAGCGAGACGCACATCGAGGTGCGCTCACTCACGACCGATGAATCGCGCCGCGACGAACTGGCCGACATGCTGGCGGGCAAGGCGGCCACCGCAATCACTCTCCGTCAGGCGGAAGAACTCCTCGCCGCCGCGCGCCGCGACGGCGCTGGATCGCCCCCCGAGCCGCCCCTCGTGGAGGCCCTTTCACCCCGGCGCTCGCCGCGCAGCAGGCGCACCGCCGCGCGCAAGACGTGAGTTGCGATGCGCGAGTCCGACCCACGTACGGTGCTCGTCGTCGGCGGATCGGGGTACTTTGGCAGACTGCTCGTCGAGGATCTCCTGCGCCGCACGCCCCATCGCGTCATCCTGACGGCCCGCACGATCGGCTCGGCCGAGCAGGGCCGGGCGCGCGTGGAGTCGGAGTGCGGAGCACACGCCGCCCGGATCGAAGTTGCCGCGTGCAGCCTCGAACACGCGAACACCGTCAACTCGCTCGTTCAGCGATGCGATGCGGCCGTCTGCGCTGCCGGACCGTTTCAGCGCCTTCCGCTCTCGCTGCTCGACGCCTGCCTCGCGCACGGTTGTCCGTATCTCGATCTCTGCGATGATCGCGGGTACGCCCGGCGCGTCTGTGCGCGGCTGGCGGAACACGACGAGCGCTCTCAGCCTCCCGTCGCCACGGCGTGGTCGGCTGTTTCCGCCCTCACCGGGGCCCTTGCCCGCATCGCCGCACCTCGCTGGAGGCGCCTCGATCGCGCGCGGAGTTTCCTTGCAACGGGCAATCGCCAGCCGCGCCAGCGCGGAACCGTCGAGTCGCTTCTGCACTCGCTCGGCAGGCCTTTCGCCGTGGCGTGCGAAGGCGGCGAGCGCGAGGAGCGTGGCTGGACACGGCCGCGCGACTTCGCCTTTCCCCCGCCCGTGGGCGTGCGGCGATGCCGCCTCGTCGATTCAACCGATCACGACTTCCTCCCGCGCTGGCTTGGGACGCCCTCGGCCGAGTTCCGCGTCGGCGCGGAACTGGGCGCGCTCAATAGGGCGGCTGCGGCCGTGGCCTGGCTCCGTGCGCGGCGGCTGATTTCCGATCCCGCGCGCTTCACCACGCTCTGCCGCGCCGCGATGACAATGCTCGGTCGCTTCGGCTCTGAAGCCGGGGCCGTCGGTGTCGAGGTCCTCGGACTCGATGGGCAGGGCCGGCCAGGACGGGCGACCGCCAGTATCGTCGCCCACCGCGATGCGCCGATGATGGCCGTCATGCCCGTCACCATCATGACTCAGCGCTGGCTCGGCGAGAGCGCGGCAAAGCGCCCCACCGGCCTCCAGCGCCACGATGACTGGATCGACGCGCAGACGCTCGATGCGGAGTGCCGGGCGAGAGGCTTTCACCTCCACATCGACGCCGATGCGCCGGAGACGTCCCGGCCATGACCGTTGCCCAGCGCAAGTCCGATTCGGCACGCGCGTGGCGGCGCGCTTCGATCGCCGCATGGGCGGCCCTCGCTGCGCACCTCCTCGCGGGCTTGGCGCTTCTCGTGGTGCTGCGCGACGGCCTGGACACCAACCCCGACGCCGCGTCGCGATTGGCCTACATCGCTGAGCATCGCGCCGCGTGGATCGGCGGCTGGCTGACGTGGCACGCGGCATCGCTTTCGATCGTCGTCTTCATCGTTCTGATTGCGGCGGCTGCGCGGATGGGTGGGCAGGCGGCGCTGGCCCGCGTCGCCGTGGCATTCGTCATCGGCGCGGTCGCCATGGACCTCGCCGGACAGACGCTGCTCATCGGTTTCATGCCTCCCGCCGCCGATCCGCTGATCGATCCGGCGTTTATTCTGCGAGTCCATCGCATCGCCGTCCTGCTTTCGGGCTACGCGGGCAACGGGCTGTATACGCTCGCGTCGCTGCTGACCGCCGCGCAACTGTGGCGCGAGTCAAACGGGCTGATGCGCCTCGCGGGGCTGACGATCGGCGTATCGGGCGCGGCCCTCTCCGTCGCCGCGCTGGTCGGCTCCGCGCAAGGCATGTACTGGAGCAACGCCGTGCTCCTTCCCGCGATTCTCCTCTGGCTCGGCTGCGTCGCGCTTCTGGCGCGGCGGCTCGCCCGGTCTGCCGCAGCATGAAGCGACCAAAGCGTCCAGCGCAGCACGGCACCGCGCTTCGCGCCGGCGAAGCGCACGAGCCGCGCCCGTGAGGAAGCGGCGCTCGCCCAACACCGGCCTTCGCCGTGCGCATCGAGCCGGCGCAAGAGTGTCGCGCTGCGCGTCGCTATGCCGAGCGTGCAGTGACAATCGGATGCACTTGACTCTCGGCAACGCCAGGCGAAGCGCCAGGCCATGCCACGCGTCCCGGGTTCCAAGCCTCAAAACTGCTTGTGCGTCGGCCGCTCCGCCGGCGGCCGCACGCCGAGCACGGCGCGCATGAGGTGCAGGTCGGCGGGCGTCGTGACCTTGAGATTCCGCGGATCGCCGTTGACGACGTAGACCTCTTCGCCGAGACGCTCGACAACGCTGGCATCGTCCGTGGCGCCGCTCAAGTCCTTCTGCGCATAGGCGCGGATGAGCAGGCCGCGCTCGAAGATCTGCGGCGTCTGCACCTCGACGAGGCGCTGCCGGTCGATCGTCTCTTCGACCTGCCGCGCGGTGTTCTTCGGCCGGGCGGCGTCGCCGAGGATCGCGGCCGCGATCGGGTCCGCTTCCGCCGCCTGCTTCGCTTCCTTCGAGACGCGCTTGATCGTCGCCGTCACGGACACGGCGGGAATCACTGCCTTGAACATCTTCGCCGCTTCAAACACCCGATCGATCACCTCGACCGGCGTGCCGGGGCGGGCGGCGTCATGCACCGCCACGTGCGTACACTGGTCGGGAACTTCCGTGAGCGCGTTCTTCACCGTCTCCCAGCGCTCGACGCGGCCGCCGGGGACGATCTTGGCGCCGTGGAAGCCGAGTTGATCCCCGAAGCGGAAGCGGAAGTCGTCAAGTTGGTCCGGCGGCCCGGCGACGATCACGCACCCGACCTCCGGCCGCTTGTTGAAGAGTTCGACGGTGCGCATGAGCAGCGCCCGCCCGCCGAGGTCTTCGGAGAGTTTGTCCCGCCCGCCGAATCGCTCGCTGCGCCCGGCGGCGGTGATGATGACGGCGATGTTCATGGGGAAAGGTTATCACCGCGCCCACGATGAGGCCTTTTCGCCTCGTCAGCGCCGCACGCCCGCGATGAGCCAGTCTTCGAGCGAGTCGTGGGATGCGTCGGGGTCGTTCGTCTCGTTTCGCGCTACCATTCCCCGCTCTTTGACAACCGGGGCCGACTGGTTTCGACCGGACAGGTTGGGGCTGTCGTGGCGTGTCGCGGCGCACGTGAACCGCGTCAACAAATGTGCAAAACCATAACTGCCAACACGCAGTATGCTCTTGCTGCCTAAGAACTAGGCGGCACGATCCGTCTCTCTTGCCTGCGGGCGGGGCGGATCGACACACAGCAGGCTGGCCCGGAGAGTCCATCGCGAACTCAAAGGGTGAGAAACGATCGCGGAGTGATCCAAAGGAAGGCTGCCGCTTGCCGTCCGAGGATCGAGATCAAACAAACGGCTACACACGTAGAGGCGGCAGTTCGACTGTACGGGACGGGGGTTCGATTCCCCCCGGCTCCATTTTTCCGGGTCCTCCGGATCTTCGGAAATGTCTCGCAAGTCTCGTTGTTTTCCAGACTTACGCGATTCGGATGACTCTTCGGTCATTTCATCTTTCTTGCCGTTTCCACCCCTTTCCGGCACCTTCAGCTGCGCATTGCGCTGCGCCTGGCGCTGCGCGCCCGCCTCCACCTGCGCCGCCCGGTCGAAGAGTTCATCGGGCACGGCGTTGGCGTAGTGCCGCCCGCTGACGGTGATGCTGTGGCCGATCCACTTGCTCACCGCGTACTGCGGGAAGGTCATCGCCCACTCCTTCTCGCACGACGAGCGCAGCGTCTGCCAGAGGCGCTGCCACAACTCGACGCCGGCGCGGGCGACGATTCGTCGCACCGGCCGCAGAAGCGCCCCGTGTCCGCCGAGGCGGACCAGCCGCTCCTCTCCCTCGGCCATCGTCTCGAAGCGGTCCCGCAGAAGCGCCATGAGTTTCGGCGTGATCGGCACAAGGCGCTGCTCGTGGCCGGCCCACCGCTCGGTCTTGGGGCTGTAGACGGTCAGGCGGCCGCGATCGAAGTCCACATCCGACCAGGTCAGGCGGTGCGACTCGCTGGGCACGCGAAGGCCGGCGTAGCGGGCGAGGCCGAAGAGCAGCCGCCACTCGCTGTCGGGGCACGCCTCGATCACGCGATCGATCTCATCGGGGGTGACGTAGCGCGTGTAGCGGCTGGGCGTCGGGCCCGACTTGATCGCGGCGAAGGGATTCTCCTCGATGACCTTGCGGCGCAGGGCGTCGGCGAGCATCGTCTTCACGTTGCCGCTGTGGGTTCGGATCGCGGCTTCGGAGAGGCCAAGGTCTTTGAGCGACCGCCGCCACGCCGCCGCGTCGTCGGCCGTGATCCGGTTCATCGGCGTCGCGGGATCGAAGTACGCGAGCAACTTCACCATCGTCTGGCGGAGTTTGCGAACACTCTCGGCCTTGAGTTCATCGCCCTTGCGCGTGAAGTACTGCTCCAGAACGTCGCCGATGCTCGCGCTGCGCCGCGGCTGCACCAGCCCGACGTCGGCGAGTTTGGCGTGCATGCGATCATCCAGCGATGCGAGCCATCGCGCCGTATCGGCACTGGGCGAATGCGAGTGCATTGCCGCGCTGGCGAGGTCCTCGACGCGAACCTTGACCGCCTCGGCATAGCGCTTGGGCGCCTTGCCCAGCGTGATGTGGTGGGCGACGTGGTCCGCGTCGCGGAAGGTGATGAAGCGGCTGCCGTTGCTTCGGGTGGTGATGCTCGCCATGAGGTCGGCCTCCGTGTGATGAGTAATGCGCGGATGGGCGCGGGGTCAAGTCGCGATGTCAATTGCCGCGTCGTCTACGCCTTCGCCGCCGCCATCGCGCGAGGAGAGATTCCACTTCTGACAAAACCGACAGAACTGACAGAACCCCCTCCCGCAGGTCCGGAACCGGGGGAGTCGGCGGTCTCGCCTGGGTTCTGTCGCGGACCGCCTTTGTGGGAGCGCAGCACGAAGTGTCGCGATGGGCGCCCTCCGCGCGGTCCTGGGGGGATGTTCTTCCAGTCGCCCACCTCGGCCGCGACGAGCGAGTTCAGTTCCGCTTCCGCGTCCCTGGCGCGGCGGTGCGATCGCAATCGCTGCCAGTCGCGAAGGCTGATCGATCCGCCGTGGCGCTCGATGAGTTCGATGTGCGGCCGAAGGGCGCGCGTCTCGTCGTCCTCGCCGTGCATCCGGTAGATCCGCAGCGTCTCCTGGACGCACCAGCGAGAGATGCGGACGCCGATGTCGATGCTGGCGCGATCAATGACGTCGGGGCGATCGAGTGTCGGGTCGCCGGCCACGCAGCGTGTGCAGTGCACGACCAGCGCCAGGCGGGCGGCGTAGGCCTCGAGTTTGCTGAACGCCGCGGCTTCATCGCCGGTGTGGCGGAACTGCTCTTCGCCGTGCTCGTTCACGAATTTGATCCAGGCACGTTGAGCCTCCGCCGTCAGCGGCAGTTCCAGCGGCGCCAGTTCGCCGTTCTCGTCAACGGCCGGCTCCAGGTCGTGGAGGCGGTCGAAGACCGCCGTCATCGCCGCGGTGACCTCCGGATCGGAAGTGTCGTCAGTCCAGCGCTTGGGGTGGCGCGGCGGGCAGGCGAGCAGGAGGCGCGCAAGCAGGCCGTTCTCGCGATTCTCCTCGCCGATCGCTCGCTCCAGAATCTTTGGTTGGATGTTTCCGGCGATTGAGACCGCCGCGCGCGGGATGTAGGTGTGGCCTGAGGTCTTGCGATCGACGGTAACGGGAAGCCCGTCGAACATCTGAAGCCAGCGGGCCTTGTCGGCCGCTGCGCCGCCCTGCTTGTACTGCCCGAAACTGAACCAGCCGGACAACTCGTTGTGCAGCGAGAGCAGCCCGCGCTGGTTCTCCGCGAGCAGCGCCATCAGGGCCTCGGACGTTGAGTCCTCGATCCAGAGCCTCGTGCATACCGGTCGCTGCGGCTCCGTCGGCGGCTCGGTCGCGATCCTGCTGCGCGACGCCTCCTTCTTCCACTTGCCCATGTCGATCTCGAATTGGGCGGCGGCGATCTTCCAGTCAGCCATTCTGCGATCGTGCTCTTTCATCAACCGGTGCTGGCGGGCGACGATCGCCTTGCGCGCGTAGTGTAACCCCGGCGACTTGCCGCTGCCGCTCTCGCCGATGATGGCGACCCAGACGATCGCCGGCTCGGTCCAGTCCCGCTTGAGTCGGATGCGGCGGGAGTTGCCGATCATGCCTGCGAGGCACGCCAGGACCGGCAGCGCGATGAACGCAGGATCGCATCCGATCGAGCGCGCGCCGCCGGCCACGTAGGACCGCACCGGCTCGGGAAGCACTTCGACGGGGAAAGGCTGGAAGCCCTGGATCGCGGCATCGGTGAATGGCTTCTCCGGCGCGACCGACACGGCGAAGTCGTCAAGTGCTTCATGCACAGCCTCGGCATGGCCGCCCTCCAGCGCCAGCACATCCACGAGATCGCCGCCCTCGGCGAGTTGCGGCCATCGCTCCCAGAGTCGGACGATGCGCACTTCATCCGCGCCGGCGGCGTGGCAGAGATCCGCGACTTCGTCGGCGTACCTCTCGCCCGCCTCGTCGTTGTCGGGCAGGATCACGGCCACGCGATGGCGCAGCACCGACCAATCGGACTTCGCGGCGGCATTGCTTCCGCCGGCGCTGGTTGTCGCCACAATGCCGATGGCGCGTGCGGCGTCCAGGCACTTCTCGCCCTCGACGATGTAGACCCACGCGCCGTCGGGGAGTTTCGAGAGGTAGTCAAGTCCGAGCAGCGGCCGGAGTTCGGGCATTGCGGCGATCACCCAGCCCGTGTCGCCACGGCAGATCGGGCGGATCTCTTTGCCTTCGGCCGTGTCCCAGCGCAGCACTTCCCCGACGGGTTCGCCGGCGGCGTCCGTGTAGACCCAGCGCCGGCTGCATGGGCCGAGCGTCTGCTCGAGCGCGGCAACGGCTTCATCCGCCGAGGCGAAGTTTCTCGGGGCGAGGGGTTCGGGCGGCAAGACTGCCGTCGCGCCGTTGACGCTCGTAAGGCGCGGAGTTTTCGACCGCGCAGGCATCAGGTCTTTCATCTCAAGCCCGAGCGCTTTGACGACTTTCTCCGTCGCGCACCCGGCGTGGCACTTGAGCAGCGCACGCCCGTCGTCGCCGACACTGACGGTGAGTGACGGATTCGTATCCCTGTGCGCGGGGCAGAGGCACGACCAGCCGCCGGAGGTGCGCTTCGGTTGACAGCCGGCGGTTTGGAGCGCGGTGATGACTGTCTGTGCAGGCGTGTTCACTTCTCACCCCCCGCCTCGGCAGCACTCTTGGCGCGAGTGATGAAGCCGCGAAGGTCGGCCGGATCGATTCGAACGCTGCGACCGAAGCGGACGGCCGGGAGCGACCCGGCGTTCACGAGCGTCCAGATCGTCCGTTCGGTAACGCCGAGGACTTTGGCGGCCTCGCGGTAGGTGAGCAGCGGGGCGAAGTCGGCGCGAGGTTCGGTGGTGTGGCGGTTCACGCATCACCTCCCAGCCTCGCGGCGCGCGCCGCGTCCATACGGTTGATTTCCTGACGGACACGCTCGACCGCTTCGCGGTCATAGAGGCGGATCGTCCCGGCCCGGGCGGCCGGGCGAATCGCCGGCCTCGTCGCCAGCACGTGCTGCACGCGGTGCAGCGGCTGGCCGATCTCTCGGGCGATGGTGCCAGGCGTGATGAGTTGTGGTTCACGTGGTTTCGTCTGTTCACGCATCGCAGGTCCTCCAGGGAGCGGTATGCCCCTCTGGAAGACCTTGGGTGGACACGCGTCCACCTGAAAAACCCGTTTTTCAGCAGCGCCAATGCGGATTCAGGTGGACGCGTCCGGACGCGGTGGGCGCCGAGCGCTCAGTCGGAATCGGGCTTGCGCCTCGCCTTCTTCGGCCGGTTCATGTCGCGCCGGAACTCGGCGGCCTGCTCTTCGGCGAGTCGCGTCAGCGTCTCCATTCGATCGTCTGGTGACCCTCCCGCCTCAGGCCGCGATTCGTCCACCGCGATCTCATCCATCGATCCGCTGACCTGCCGTTCGCGGTTGCCGCCCTTCTGGGCGGCCTCGTGCTCGGCCTGGCGGGCCTTGAGGTAGACTGAGTTGGCGATGGCCTTGTCGAGCGTGCCGCGCGAGCAGCCGATGATCTCCGCCAACTTGTTGCGGCCGGGGAAGACGCCCTTGTGCGCCTTCACGTGCTCCTCGGCTTTGCGAGTCGCCTCCTCCACTGACATGCCCTCGCCGACCGGCGGCTTGGCAGCGGGCGCTGGCGTTCCCTTCTCGGCGAGGATCCTGGCTGCAAACATCCTCTCGAATACCCGGGCAATTTCTTCCGCGTTGGCAATCGCGACGGGAGTGGGAGCCGGCTGGGCCGAGTCCCTGGCGGCTTGCTCCGCTTCGGCGGCGTTCTCCAGTGCGAATTCAAGAAGTCGACCCTCTCCCCCCGCTGGCAGCCGGTACCGCTGATGTCCGGTGCGCATCACGTACTCCAGCACATATTGACGGCATCTGACAAAGGCCGCAGACCCTGCGCTCGGCGCCTCGACATCGAGATCGCTCCGCGCCATTACCCCCTGGTCCGTCAGCCGCCATTGCTGCTCGCCGACCGGCAGACCCCGGAAGGGCGAGGATGCGGCTGCTTTGCCCGCCGTCCACGCTATGTATGCCTGCTCCCATCTCGTCCACATCTCCTCAACGAGCGATCCGAGAGCCATCTCCAGGCCGCCCTCCCCCGTCACGGAGAACTTCGCTCTCATCGAGGTCTCCTGGCCGGCCATCGCCAGCCGGAAGCCGAGGCATCGCTCGACCAGCCCGGCCGCGGTGAGCAGGAAGAGCGCCTTGTCCTCCGCGCTTGTCAGCCGGCTGATGTCCACAACCTCCCAGCACTCGGGGATTCGGCGCAGGAGCGACTCGATCGCTTGAACGATGGGCGGTTGGGCGGTCATGGCGCTGCCTATTCTCGCCCGCTTCGGCCGGGAATCGACCGCCGCGGGACGGCGCAAGTGTGAAAAGTGGTGCTCATGCCTTTGCGCCTGCAGCCACGGACCGCGATTGCAAGATGTTGACAGAGGGGAGCCCGGGCATCACCAACCCCACGCCGCCACCCTCAAGGATCTCATGGTTATAGGACATGACACCGGATCGAGCAGACCTTGCGGGATCGTGACGTCCCCTGCGCCCAGACCCCAGCGAATGTCAGGCCGAACGCATCGAGGATTCAGCCACACGCTGCGGAAGTCCGACAGCGGCACGCCGCTCCAACGTTCTCTCGGACCATCTCCACGGCTCATCTGGCGAGCGCGCATCTTGTCTGCGGTTTCGGCGTTCCATTCTGGCTCTTACTCTGGGGAAGCTGGATGGCATCGGGCAGAAATTTCGCGCCTCTTTGCGATCCTTGTGAACAAACCCCCTTGCATGGAACGCCGTTGTCAGGTAAACTACCCCCGAACAGTCCCGCGCGCCGCTCGGCGGTGGGACCAGGGGCATCACGAGTCTGCATCCGGCGTTTGCCGGATTCCTGAGCGAACCGAGTGAGGGCGGAAGCACCGTGGACGACGTGGCACTTCGCAACAGCGCGCCAGCCGCGCAGCCGGCGCCGGACACCAGTCGCCCCTCAGCGGGTGGGTCGTGTGCCTCCATGCTTGCAGAGGCTTGCGATACTGAGACTTCCCTGCTCGACCGCTGGCATGTCCTGCGAACCCGCAGCCGTCAGGAGAAGGCCCTCGGAAGCACGCTGACGAGCGCCGGCTACGAGATCTTCCTGCCCCTCATCAACCAGGTCCGCATCTACGGCCACCGCAAGCGAAAGACCGACAGCCCACTCTTTCCAGGATACGTCTTTCTCTGGGGTCCCCTCGAGGCTGCGTATTTCGCTATGGAATCGGGGCGCATCGCGCAGATCATCCGCGTCGCCGACCAGCAGCGCCTCGACCATGAACTCAAGCAGATTCGCCTGGCCCTCGCAGGCGATGCACAACTCGATCCCTATCCCTACCTCCGCGTCGGCCACCGCGTGCGCGTCACGCAGGGGCCATTCCGCGGCATCGAGGGCATTGTTGATGAGCGCCGAAGCCCCGACCGACTCATCCTCGTGATTGATGCGCTCGGGCGGGCAACCTGCATGGAGATTGACGCGTCGATTCTGGCGCCGATCGATTGACCGAGTGAAGCCGCCTGTGCCGTGAGCGGACTGCGTCCGGCTCCCGGGTGGCCAGGAAGCGACCGATCCCCGACGATCGGTTGGAGAGAGAGCAAGCATACGGGGGGACACGCCTGTTGGGTCCGGGCGCTCTGCGGAGTGCGCGCGACGGGGGCGAAGCCCGCGCCGGCTGCGAAGCGATCAACTCCCTGAAGAACTCCGACTGCAACACCCCTTCGCCCGCCGCCGATCTTCCCGGACGTGAAATCCTGGCGATCGTTCCGAACGGGCAAGACCGGTCGATCGCGCCGCGGTGCTCGCCTGGGAAAGCGCGGCAGAATCACGACATCGCTTGAACAGCGCCTGAAAGAATCAGACACTCCTCATTGCGCCCCTCTCTCCGGCCCGGCCCGGATAACGCAACTGATCGAGGAGTGGAACCCCATGCACCGCCCATCCATCGTTCATGGTCTGGCTTGTCTCCCCCAGCGTCGCGCCTTCGCAGCCGGAGGAGTGCTCCTGCTTACCCTGGCGATGCTCATTGCGCCCGGCCTGTCGGCCACGCCCCCGGCCGGCGACGCACTGCGCATGAAGGCGGCCAAGGCTCCCGTCTTCCTCGACCTCAACCTCGACCCGGCCCACGTCCTGGATCGCCGCGTGGCCGACCTCGAAGCCGCCGGCAACGACCTGCTCGCACGCCTCGCGCGGGCGCGAAGCGCTGAGCCGGAGCGGCTCGTCGCCATTCGACTCACCGGGGCCGCGTTCACCATCGACGACGACCGCTTCAACTCGCTCCTCGCCACCGTCGGCCCGGATGAAGCGAGCCGAACTCGCACCGCATACGCAGACACAATGGCGCGCTTTCTCGAAGCGCTCCTCGACGCTGCTCGCGCCAACAACGTGGTGGGTCTGAGCGTCGCCGGATTGCCCGCCGAATCGCGCCGCGGCGAGGGCGCCGCATTCCTCAATCAGCGCTACGGCGGCGTCATCGATCGACTCGACGCCTTCGTCGCCGCCAAGAGCATCGTCCTCTCCGGCGGAACCGTGACCGAGCGCATCGCCCTGCGCGACGGCCTGCCCAACTCCCTCGCCCTGCGCGGCTCGCGACCGATCCTCTACCGCGCCAACGGATCGTGGCGCCTGGCCCTCTCCGCCCCCCGCAGCGCCGATGAACCGCTCGATCCGCTCGATGCGGACGCGGCCGACGGGGCCGAATCGGGCGATGAGACCGCTGCGTCGACGGAGCCGGGCTCGCAGTTCGGCCTGGTGTTCGAGGACCAGTCGGCGATGGAGGGTGACCCTTTCGCCTCCCCCACCGACGCCGAGTTCTGGTCGGAAGGCGATGAGGACTCCCTCGCCCTGCTCGCCTCCGAAACCGATAGCCGAGCCAGTTCCAGCGCCGCCCCCGGCGCCCTGCATTTCAAGTTCCACACCGGCGACAACACCCCCATCGGCCGCGCCCGCCGCGCCAGCGGCGGAGGAGGCGGCGGCGGCTCGTTTGTCATCGGCGGTGGTGGCTCGGGTGGAGGAGGAGGAGGAGGCGGAGGCTCCGGAGGCTCCGGCGGCTCCGGCGGCTCCGGCGGCTCAGGCGGCAGCGGCGGCTCAGGCGGCAGCGGAGGCTCGGGCGGCAGCGGCGGCTCGGGCGGATCAGGCGGCTCCGGTGGTGGCGGTTCCGGATCCGGCGTCGCCCCGCCCGAATTCCCCATTCTCCAGCCCGGCTCCGGCTTCTCCGGCCCGACCCCGCAACCCGATCCCGTTGGCGACCCCTCCATGCCCGGCTACGACGCCAAGGCCATCGCCCGCTGGGACGTCGTCCCCTTCCAGGACTTCACCGACGACTTCCACATCGGCGTCGTCGCCTTCCACATCAACGGCATCGACCGCGTCGAGTTCTCTGCAGACGGCGGCCCCTGGACCCCGGTCACCGAAATGAAACTCAACCCCAGAACCAACGTCTGGGAGTACACCGCAACCCTCCGCGCCAGCCTCTTCGAAGACGGCCCCGTCGAAGTCCGAGCCATCGCCTGGCCAACAATTGGAGAGCCGCGGGTGTTGGGCGGATCGGTAGACGATCCAGCAAATGTCGATGTTGGTGAGACATCACTTATGTTGGCTGCAAACGCCAGGGGCCTATTGGCTCGGCCCAGCGTCTACGTTTCCCTGACAGGGGATGACACGACTGGAAAGGGGACTGTAGAGGAACCATTGCGGACTCTCTTCGGCGCGATGCGATTCATTGAAAGTATACCTAATGGTGATGGAACGGTAAACGGTGCGACGATTCTCTTGCTGGCAGGTAATTACAACTATGGAACGTACCACTACCCTCAGCCTGTATCCGATAAACGCTGGATTACCATTCGCCCCGCGCCTGGATTGACAAAAACCGATGTGGCAATCACCTCACATTCAGATGATAATGGACTCCGTACTGAAAGTGTACATCTCCACAATCTGACAATTCAACATGCGGCCACGATATTCACAGGGCGCCCTGCGCTTGGGGCATCGCGCCTCTGGATTGACCAGTGCGAACTCGTTGGCGATAGTCCAACAGGTGATGGCAATTACAAATTTGTGAAGCCGCTTGAATTCACTGGCGGCGTGTTTGTTACAGACACTACTGTTCGGAATGCAAGCCGTCCGATCCAAGACTGGACTCTCTTGCGCAACGTTACCGTAACAGATATAGGTCTCGACGCCTTGCTGAATGTTCGCATGGTTGTAAATAGCACCATTCGCAATTTCGGTGTTTTCGGCAATATCGGCCACCGTGATCTGCATCAAATCTTGGACGGCAAGGAAAACATTATTCAATACAATCTTGACGCTTCCGAGAACAACACTGGACAACTGTTATTCATTCGCGCTGCTCCGGCAGGCAACCCCGACAATATCATCAAGGACTTGGCAGTCGTGAACTATGTGGCGGCTGGTCAGTTTGCGGGACAGATCGCCATGAATATCGACCACGCTATAATCTGGGGAAACACATTTGCGGATGCTGGGTTCTGGATAGTTGAAGATGGTGCGCAGCCCACGACGTTCTTCACAAAGAATCTGTCTGTGGTTGGGAACGTTTTCCAGAAGTTCGAGGATACACGCACGGAGTCTCTAGCATCACATGATTTTCGGCACAACCACTACGAAGATTGGGCCAGCTTCGGAGCAGATGTATACGGACTGGATGCAACGACAGGTGATCCGCAGTACCAGGATCAGACGAATCACAATTTTAGTCCGGCACCAGGATCGTCGTTGTTCAGGTCAATTTCTTTACCATTTCACCGATCAGATGTTCGACAGCGCAATCGCGATGGAACTAACGCCGTTGGTGCGATTAGTCGCACGGAAGGTAACTGATGAGTAAATTACGCGTGCAGCACTTGCATGGCCTGCAGTCCGACTGCGGTCCGCAGTAGAAGCGTGAATTGCTAGAGTCGTCTTGAATGAATGCTTCCACGAAGACGAGAGCATTGCTCGCCGGCGCTCCCCTCGATACCGGCAACCTCGGTGTGTCCGCGCTCGGGACGTCCACCGCGTTCGGCGTGAAGCAACGGATGCCGCAGATGGAACTGACGTGTTTTGATCACGGCCGGTTGATGCGACGGCACGAAATCGTAATCAACAAAGCCAGATTGGAGGTGGATCTCTGCGGCGCGCTCTTCACGCGCCGCTGGCATCGCCCCGAGTCACTCGCCCGCATCCGCTTCGCGGCTCGCCTTGGAGGCCTGCTCAACCCGGCCGCCAGGCGCATTCTCGCCGCGGACGCGGTGCTCGATATCTCCGGCGGAGATTCCTTCACCGACCTCTATGGCGCCTGGCGCTTCCGGCAGGTCACTCTTCCGAAGATCATCGCCCTCGAGAATCGCGTACCACTCATTCTCCTCCCACAGACCTTCGGCCCTTTCCGCTCACCGAAGACCCGCCGCGTCGCACAGCGGATCGTGCGCGGTGCGACGATGGCTTGGGCCCGCGATGCCCGCTCCTTCGAGATCCTCTGCGATCTCCTTGGACCGGGCCATTTCGACCCCGCCCGTCACCGGCTCGGCGTCGATGTCGCCTTCGCACTTCCCGCGAACGAGCCGCAGGGTGATCGCCTGCCTCCGCCGATGCGTGAGTGGCTGGTGCGCAACGGTGATCAAGAGCAGCCCCTCGTGGGCCTGAACATCAGCGGCCTCATCTGGCACGACCCCGCATCTGCGCGCGACCGCTACGGCCTCCAAGCCGACTACCGCGAGGCGATCGTTCAATTGCTCGATCGCCTGCTCCGCGACCCTGCCCGGCCGCGCGTTCTCCTGGTTCCGCACGTCCTCACTCCCAATGGCCACTACGAATCCGACCCCCACGCCTGCCGGCTGGCCGTGCAGGCCGCTCTTGACCGGCATCCCGATGCGGCGGACCGCATCGCCATCGTCCCGCCCGACTTTGACGCCTGCGAGATGAAATGGATCATCTCCCGCTGCGACTGGTTCTGCGGCACGCGCATGCACTCGACGATCGCGGCGCTTTCGTCCGGCGTTCCCGCGGCTGCCATCGCCTACAGCGACAAGACGCAGGGCGTCTTCGAGACCTGCGGTCAGGGCGAGCACGTGCATGATCCCCGCCGGCTGACGACGGAAGAACTCGTCGAATCGGTGTTGACCAGTTTCCGCCGCCGCGACGCGGCCACAACCTCCCTCGCCACCGCCCTCCCGGCGGTCCTCGCGAAGGCGAACGAGCAGATGAATGTCATCACTGAACTCATCCAGTCGCTACGGCAGGCGCGCTGCGCAGCCTCGTCAGACGGTACGGGCTCACGAGCATGAGTCTTCGAAGCAGCATCCTCAGGGGCACGGCGGTGCTGACGGCGGGGCAAGTGCTCGCCCAGGCGCTTGCGTTCGGACGGAACATCATCATCGCGCGGCTTCTCAGCCCCCACGATGTGGGAGTTGCTGCGACGCTCGCGATCGGGTTGTCGCTTGTGGAGATGATTGCGGATGTGTCGATCGACAAACTCCTGATCCAGGCCCCGGATGGCGACGACCCGGGATTACAGGCGTCCTGCCAAGCTGCCAATCTGGTTCGCGGAATCGTCACGGCGACGGTCCTGTACTGTCTTTCCTGGCCTCTGGCGGGCCTGTTTGATGTCACGAGCAATGTCTGGGCATTCCAATGCGTGGCGATCGGACCGCTGATCAAAGGACTATCCCACTTGGATTACATCCGTTGGCAGAGGGAACTACGATTCCTTCCGGCCGCAGGGGTCGACCTGATTCCACAAATCGTGTCGTTCCTGCTCGTCGTGCCCCTGGCATTATGGCTGAAGGACTTTCGTGCTGTCCTGTTCGCGGTACTTCTGCAAGCCGGTCTGTACGTGGTCTGCACCCACGCACTTGCGCATCGACCGTACCGCTGGTCGTGGGACGCGACAGCGTTTCGTCGCATCGCCGTCTTCGGCTGGCCGCTCATGATCAACGGGGCGCTGCTGTTCGCGATAGCGCAAGGCGACCGCATTGCGATCGGCGCTGCGTACCGCAAGGAGGACCTTGCTTTATGGGCCAATGCTCTGCTGCTGGCATCGGCGCCACTCATGCTGCTTGGACGGGTGGCGGTCTCAGTCGCGCTGCCGCTGCTTGCGAAATGCCGCGATGACCGTGTGCAATTCGATAGCCGCTACGAACTGCTCATGCAGGGACTGGCGTGGGTGGCGGCGATGGTGGCCGTGCCGCTCATCCTCGGCGGGGGCGCCATTATGGAACTCATCTTCGGATCACACTATGCCGCAGCGGGAGGCTTCGTTGGCATTCTCGCTGCGGCTCAGGCGGTTCGAGTGTGTCGCATCGGGCCAACAGTCGCGGCGCTTGCCCACGGCGAAACTACAAATGCAGCGATCGGCAACGCGGCGCGGCTTGTGGGTGTCGGGGCGGCGATGGCTCTAGCCTTCAACCAGTTTCCACTTGAGGCGGTCGCCCTTGCTGCAGTCGGCGGTGAGATACTGTCGTTCGGTGCATCCGCAACGCGTCTCATGCACAAGCGCCTGTTGCGAATGTGGCAATCAGCCCTGCCGATCGCGCCCGTCTTGGTCGCAATGCTCGCCGGTATGTTGGTAACACAACAGGAGTGGATTGCGCCCGCTTGGGTTATTCCCGTCGCACTCGTCGGTGGCCTCGGAGTGGGAGCCGCGTTGCTTTTTCCGTTTGAGCGGCTGCGGCGAGAGCCACTTTTGCTGTTCTCAATTGGACGGAGCCGGATGGCGTGAGCGGGCTTGCGCCATCGCTCGATTCTTCTGGCGTATGCAGTGGGATGGCCGAGCGCACCGCAGATGGCCTTCACCGCAGTTTCCTTGCGCCTGCAATCGAGGCCGCGGCAAATGTACCACGGCTTAGAGAGCGCGCGCTCAGGGTCGCACTCCGTTTGGAGAGGGGGATGTATTGGTCGGTAACAGCAAGATCAATCCTGAGTCGGCACTACAATGTTGAGGTCGGCGCATACAGCTACGGCGAGTGCTTTGTACCCGGCATCATGCCACCAGGAACCCGAATCGGGCGTTACGTTTCGATGGCTGCTGGAGTGCGAGCCTTCACTCGCAACCACCCGATGGAACGGCTCTCGCTTCATCCGTTCTTCTACAACGCTCGCCTCGGGTTCGCGGACTCCGACACTATTCCGAATGGCCAATTGGTGATTGAACACGATGCATGGATCGGGGAACGCGCAATCATCACGCCTGGCTGTCGGCGGATCGGGTGCGGAGCGGTCGTTGGGGCCGGGGCGGTCGTCACGAAGGACGTGCCGGACTTTGCAGTCGTTGCCGGGAATCCCGCTAGGCTGTTGAGATGGCGATTCGAGAGTGCAACGATCGCCCGGATTGTGGACAGTCGTTGGTGGGAGCGGTCCCTGTCAGATCTTTTGCCACACTTGCGGGACCTTCTTCACCCCGTGGAACGGATGGATACGCATCACCCATTGCTCCGGCCTTTGACATGAGGGAGGCATCTGTTCCTTACGTCACCTCCCGCCAGCTCTGCTGCGGCTGCGGGGCTTGCGCATCGCTGCACCCCGATGTGATCGAGATGGTCGATACGCTCGAAGACTGTCGACGGCCGCGGCGACGCGATCCCCTGCCCGTCGGCGTAACGCTCAACGGGCAATTGGTCGATGCGCTGCGCGTCTGCCCCGGTGTGCATCTGGCGCATGACGATGCAACGATCGATCCGCAGTCCATCGCTGCCCTCCGCGACGGCTGGGGGCCGGTGCTGCAACTCTGGGAAGGCCATGCCGGTGATCCAGAGATCCGCTTTGCCGGTTCCAGCGGCGGCGCCGCGACCGCCCTCGCACTGTACTGCCTTGAGCGGGAACATATGCACGGCGTGCTTCACACCGCCGCACGGAACGATGTGCCCTACCTCAACCACACCGTCATGAGTCGGACGCGCGAAGAACTTCTCAATCGAACCGGCTCGCGGTACGCTCCGTCCAGCCCCTGCGATTCGCTGGGCGAGATCGAGCAGGCCGCGGGCCCCTGCGTGTTCATCGGCAAGCCCTGCGATGTCGCCGCGGCGCTGAAGATGCGGCGCATCAGGCCGCAACTCGACGCCAACCTCGGCGTGACCATCGCCTTCTTCTGCGCCGGCACGCCGTCCACGAAAGGAACGCTCGACCTGCTCAAAAAGGCCGGCGTCGATGATCCCGCGACGGTCCGGTCCATCCGATACCGCGGCAAGGGCTGGCCGGGCCGCTGGACCGTCGAGTTCACCGGCGCATCCGGCGAGGTGGAGAGTCGATCGATGTCCTACGAGCAGTCTTGGGGTTTCCTTCAGAAGTATCGCCAATGGCGGTGCTACATCTGCCCCGATCACACCGGCGAGTTTGCGGACATCGCCGTCGGCGACCCGTGGTATCGGAAGGTCGAGCCCGGCGAGGCTGGGTCGTCGCTGATCCTGGCGAGGACGAAGCTCGGCAGGGCGATCATCGAAGGGGCGATCAGCGCGGGATATCTCATTGCCCACTCGGTGCAGCCCGAGATCCTCACTCGCTCACAGCCGAACCTGCTCAAGTCGCGCGGCTCGCTCTGGGGGCGGCTGCTGGCGCTGCGGCTCGCGGGCGCCGGCGTGCCGCAGTTTACCGGGATGCCGATGTTTCGCTTCTGGTGGTCGGAATTGAGTTGGCGCGAGAGGGTGCAGTCGCTGGTCGGAACGCTCAGACGCGTTAGGGGGAAGAGGCTGCGGAGGGCGGCCTCGCCCCAATGGCTGCCTCACGCTTCAGAGCAGACCCAATGCGTAGCCGAACCATCATCAACCTGACGTTTCACGGCGTCGGGGACGCTCCGGAGTCGATCGGGAACGACGAACGCGATGTGTGGTTATCGACAGATCGCTTCATTGAAGTTCTGGACGTGATCAAGCCCGTGACGTGGGTCCGTGCTACATTTGATGACGGGAACAAGTCAGACATTGAGACGGCGTTGCCGGCGCTGATTTCGCGCGGCATGCGGGCGTCGTTCTTTGTTTGCGCCGGTCGAATCGGGCGCTCGGGGTACCTTGACGCGGCCGACCTGCGTACGCTCGTCAAGCACGGAATGCGTGTGGGCTTGCACGGAATGGATCACGTTTCCTGGCGCAGCCTCGACAAGTCGCGTCTCGATCGGGAGATCCACGACGCGCAACGGATGATCGCCTCCGCGTGCGGTGCGCCAGTGCGCGAGGCCGCGTGCCCATTCGGTGCCTATGACCGCCGTGTGCTTGCTTTCCTGCGAGTCGGCGGGATGGAGCGAGTGTTCACCAGCGACCGCGGACCGGCGCGGCAAGGCGCTTGGTTGCAGGCACGCAATACGATCCGTCGATCGGACGATACCGATGCGATCACATTGACCGCTCGCGACCGTGGATTCTCCATTGTGCGCACCGCGCGTCGACTCGCGAAACGATGGCGATAGCACCCAACCATGCAGTGCCCGAGGCAGTCATTCGTCCGGTTGAACAAGCGGAGTGGGTCACGCTTGCCTCTCGCTTCCGCGATCACAATTATCGCCAGACCTGGGGATTTGGAGTAGCTTGCGCACACCGTGTCGGCGCGACGAGTGAGCATGTGGCGATCGAATCGCAGGGTGCTCTGCTCGCACTGGCAGACGTTCGAGTCAAGGTCGTACCTTTCTTGGGCGGCGTCGCTTACATCACCGGTGGGCCATTGGTTCGGCTGGACTCTGATCTGAACACGAACGGCCGCCGACTACACGCGGCTCTGTCCGCGCTTCGCCAGCACTACGTCCGCAAGCGTGGGCTGACACTTCGAGTCCGGCCCACGGTTGGCGACCCGGATTGGTCGTCCCTGCAGACCCGCGCGTTTCACGACGGCGGTTTCCGGGTCAGCACGCACGTTGCTCCCTACCGCACGATGGTCGTGGATCTCCGGCCTGACCTTCAGGCGATCAGGAAAGGTCTTGCCCAGAAGTGGCGCAACTGTCTCAATGCAAGCGAGCGCGAGGGGCTCACTGTGGTGGTCGGCGACGACGCCGAGTACCTGGCGCACTTCGCGAGACTATACGATGACTTGGCCGATCGCAAACAGTTTCATTCTGACTTGAACTGTGACTTCTACCGCAACGTGCAACCGACGCTCAATGTCGGTGAGCGATTTCTCGTGACGCTCGTACTGGCCGATGGGATCCCGGCTGCGGGACACGTCGGGCATATCGCCGGTGACACCTGCGTGTATGTGCTTGGGGCGTCGAACGACTTGGGAAGACAGCGAAAGGCCTCGTACCTCGCGCAGTGGGCGTTCATTGAGCATGCCAAACGCGCCGGATGCGCGTACTACGATCTCGGCGGCGTGGATGAACTCGGCAATCCCGGCGTTTATCACTTCAAACAGGGAATCGGCGGACGAGAGGTTAGAGCACCCGGCCCGTTCGAGGCGCCCACCGAAGGGCTCCGGCGCATTCTCCTTAAATTCGCTGATCATTCCCTTCAACAGAAGCGCCGCATCCAGTCATGCCTATCTGGTGTGCTGCCGAAGCGATGACTTTTCGCATTGTGAACGCATGACAACTGCTCTGCATGGCCTTGCACCAGGCGCCTCTGACCACGTTGCCCGGCTATTGACACGCCCGGTGCCGTCGCTTCTGCCGTGGTTGGCGACGGTCCTTGTCCTCTCGCTCCTCCTCCCCACTGAAACTTCATTCATGATCGGCACGCTTCGGCTCAGCCCATACCGCGTGATTCTGCTGATCGCGTTCGTGCCGCTCCTTGCCAACCTGATAAGCGGCCGATACGGCCGTCTGGTGTTGTCAGATTTCCTCATCATAGCCTACTCAGTGTGGGCGGCGCTGGCGCTTGGGATCCATCACGGATTTGGCGCCGGGATTGAGTCAGGCGGAATACTCATCGTTGAAGCGGTCGGAGCGTACCTGATCGGGCGGGCGTGCGTACGTTCGGCACAGCAGTTTCAGGCGCTGGCACGGCTCATAGTCAAAGTGGTCCTGATTGTTGGCGCATTCACGCTGGTGGAGTCGGTGACCGGGAACCACCTGATTAAATCAACCTTTGCAGCAATGCGTGGCGTCGGATTCTCTTCCGATATCGAGCCGAGGTATGGCTTTCATCGCGCGTACGGCCCCTTCGACCACCCGATCCTCTGGGGTGTCTTCGCTGCCAGCGCTGTGGGACTGTCCTGGTATGCGGCCGGTTCGGCGAATGAACCCCTCATCAAGAAGGCGACAAGAACGGGACTGGTCGCCATCGCCGCGGCCACGTCCGTCTCTGCCGGGGCCATGGCGGCCATGTGGGCGCAGTTCATCATCATCGGCTGGGATCTTCTGTCGCGCGGCCAGCGGCACCGTTGGAAGGCCCTGATCGCCTGTGTGATTTCTGGATACGTCGTCATTGATTGGCTTTCCAACCGGTCCGGCATGAAAGTACTCCTATCCTACCTGACCTTCAGCCCGGCCACGGCCTACGGACGGCTCACGATCTGGGACTGGGGGTTCTATGAGAATGCCCTCAAACACCCCGTGTTCGGCATCGGCATAAACGAGTGGGTGCGTCCGTCATGGATGCACAGCATCAGCATGGACAACTTCTGGCTCTTCCAGATGGTGACGTATGGCCTACCAGCCTTCGTCCTGCTGGCAGGCGCATTCATCTCGATGGGATCGCATTTGCGACGGCTGCCGCGGAGCGCCATGTGCGAATCCGCTCGCCTGGCGTGGGCGACAACAGTGATTGGTGCATGCGTGGCGGCATGCACGGTACACTACTGGAATCAGGCGTTTGTGTGGTTCTGTCTTCTGCTGGGATCGCCTTCACTGCTGACTGACAAGTCGCAGTTGCATGGCAGGCTGGATAACAACCGGCCTTGATCGACCTTTCGATCATTATCGTGAGCTGGAACACGCGAGCACTCCTCGACGCATGCCTTCGGTCAATCCAGGTCAGCGACGGTGACCCACGGTTGGAGGTCGTTGTCGTCGATAACGGGTCGACCGATGGGTCGGCCCAACTCGTTCGCGCCACCTACCCACACGTCCGGGTGATCGAGAATTCGGAGAATCGCGGCTTCGCCGCGGCGAACAACCAGGCGATGCGGGTAGCCCACGGACGGTACGTGCTACTGCTGAATTCGGACACGGAGATTCTGGGCAATGTTCTGGAACAGTCGGTCAAGTACATGGACATGCACCCGGACGTCGGAGCGATGGGGTGTCGCGTCCTGAATCCGGATGGCACGCTTCAACGAACGTGCTTCATGTTTCCATCACTACTCAACCTGATCCTACTTACGCTGGGGGTTGAGAACCTGCGCTGGCCCCGCGCTTTCGGCCGCCGCCAGATGCTCAACTGGAACCGCGATACGGAAAGAGATGTTGAGGTAGTCACTGGATGTTATTTGCTGGTGCGCCGTGAAGTGGTCGAGCACGTTGGCATGCTTGATGAGGCGTTCTTCTTTTACGGCGAGGAGACCGACTGGTGCGTGAGCATTCGAGACGCCGGCTGGAAAGTACGATTTGCCCCGGTCGGTGAGATTATTCATCATGGCGGTTCAAGTGCACAAATGTTAAACGCGCGTCGCGACGTGCTTCTTACGGATGCATTGGTGCATCTTCATCGTAAGCATGGCACGTTCAGTCGCGCCGTCCTAGTGCGCGTGCTACTTCTAAGTTTCGCTGCATCGCGCGCTGCGGGATGGTCACTTCTGTCGCTCTGTAGGCCGACACAGTACGTCTTAGAGCGCCGCAAGCATTTCAACGCCGTGATTAGACTTCTGTTCGCGCGAGCGCTTGATCCAGAGACCGTCGCATAACATACGCACAACGAATCGATAAAAGACACTTCGACGCACTACTCAGAGTGTGACATGTTGCCCACAAAAGCGCATGCGTACATCTCGCGAAATCGAGCCCAGCCGGGAGCGGGACAGTCAGACTTTTCAGTCGAGCGGTATCGGCACGCTGCTGCGTTCGTCCCTGCAACGTCGCGGGCCGTACTGGACGCCGGTTGTAATATCGGTTGCGGAGCACCGGCTCTCCGAGCCGCTGCACCGCACGCACGGCTTGTCGGTGTGGATATTGTACCGGAACGCGTTATTGAGGCTCGTCGGCAGTTCGACGAGGTGCATGAGGCGCTCATCACTAAGCTGCCGCTGAAAGATGCCTCTGTGGATGCGCTAACGGCTCTGGAAGTTATTGAGCACCTTACGGATCAGGATGTGCATCAGTTTCTGATGGAGGCACGCCGCGTGTTGACTTGTGGTGGTCGACTCATCCTGACGACGCCTAACCCTAGATATGTCAGGTTGTGGTTAACCCGGCGGTCTGTACTCGACGATCCCGCTCATGTGAGCCAGTTTGCCGCTGGAGCATTGAGTGCGCTATTGAAAGGAGCCGGCTTCCGCATTAGGTGCATCGAAGGTACGGGGCGAGTCACGAGGTATCTAGGCCGTCGAGTGCCGATGCTGTGGATGTATGGCAGCTACTTGGCAGTGGGTGAGCGACTTTAGGATGAGGGCGTCCCAAACGGCTCATCGATTTACGGCCCTGCTGATCGCACCATACTGTGACGGCGACGACGTCGGTGAGGCGCGGTCGACGTATGAGTGGGTGCGTGGGGTCTCTGAGCACATCCCGACGACGGTGCTGTCCTGCTATCGTCCGAGCCGTTGTCCGCCGAGTGCGCAACTGCCGAACTGCGAAGTTATCGAATGGCCGGACATGTGGCTGTCGGGTCGTTGCGAGCGACTCAATGCGGCCGCCAAGCCGGGTTACTTCGTCTTTTACGGACGTGCAAGGCGGTGGATTCGTCGGGCGCTGGACGACGGGCGCACCTGGAGTCTTGCGCATCAGGTCTGTCCTCTGGCTCTGCGCTATCCGAGTCCGGCCGCAGGTCTCATTCGGCCATTTGTGTGGGGGCCATTGGCCGGCAGCATTTGCACGCCGCCAGGATTTCGGCATGAGATGAAAGCCGAGCCCTGGTACATGCATCTCCGCGAACTCGACGGATTGCGATTGCGTTGTGATCCGTGGTTGCGCGCGTCGTATTCATCGGCGGCCGTTGTAGTGGGTGTCGCCCCATACGTTCGGATAGCCCTTGAGTCCCGTGGAGTGAGCATTCGCAAGTTTGAAGTCATGAGCGAGGTCGGTATCCACGGCGTTAGCACGCAAAGCGGAGTGAAAGGCGACACGGGAGTTGTGCGACTTCTGTATGTCGGCAGAATTGTGCGAGCGAAGGGTGTACGAGACGCAATCCGCGCCGTGGCGCGCGTGAACAGCTCCGTGCGAGTTCATCTGGATCTTGTCGGCGACGGAAGCGATCGCGCGGCCTGCGAACATGAAGTACGATCGCTTGGCCTCGGTGATTGCGTTACGTTTCATGGACGACTGCCGAGGGAAGAGGTTGATAAGTTCTATCAGCGCGCCGATGTCTTTATCTTCCCGAGCATCCGGGAGCCAAGTGGGAATGTGGTCGTCGAGGCGATGTCGTACGGTCTGCCCGTGATCGCGGCCTCAAATGGTGGCCCTGCTCACATGGTCACGGAGGAATGTGGCATCCGTATTGAGCCAACCCAACCGGATCTGTTTGCTGGTGCTCTGTCGTCAGGCATTCAGTTGCTCGCCAGTAACCCTTCGCTGCGCCGGTCGCTGGGAGTTGCGGCACGCCAACGTGTAGCGGCCACGGCGACGTGGGGGCACAAGATCGCATGGATGCTGCGATTATACGACGAAGTGATTGCGGGCGCAGGAGACGCCACCAGCGACGCTCAGCTCACGAACCAGTCGGGGCAGCGTTTGAGGACGATAGGGGCAGGAAGCATCGTGCCTAATCCGCCGTGCGGGTGACGCCACATGTTGTTCATCAATGCCGCCGAGATTGTGTTCGAAGGCCTGATTCGGAGCGCCGGGTGCTTGGCGCTCACCTACGACGACGGCCCCGAGCCGGTGCTGACGCGTCGCGTGGCGGAGGTGCTGGCGCGGCATGGGGTTCGGGCGACGTTCTTTCTTCTGGGGCGGCGGGCGGAGGCGGCGCCGGCCGTGGCGGATGCGCTCCTGGACGCCGGTCATGAGTTGGGCTGCCGCTCGTATGAGCATCTCAATGCCTGGAAGCACTGGCCGCGGCGCGGGACATCGAGCGGGGCTACGCGTCGTTGAGTCGGTGGGTGAGGCCCGATGCGCTGTTCCGGCCGCCCTATGGCAAGAGCACGCCGCTGACGCGACGACAGGTGCGGCGGCGCGGCGCGCGACTTGTTCGCTGGACGCATGACATGCGGGACACCTCGCACGGGCCGTTGCCGGCCGTGGAGGATGTGGTGCGGGCGCCGCTGCGGTCCGGCGGGGTGGTTCTGCTGCACGACTTTGATCGGGAGGGCCCGGACGCGCAGGAGCGGGCGGAGTATGTGCTGGCGGTAACGGAGCGGCTGATCTGCGGGGCGAGGGAACGCGGCATGGCGGTGGTGACCATGAGTGAGTATCTCGCCGGCGGAGGCCGCGTCTGATGCGCTCCGACACGACCGAGGTTCAGTGAGCGGCCTGACGGTTGCGTCAACGGTCCGCGGTGATCATTGTGCCAGTGTCGAGGCCGGTTCGTTCCGTGTGGTTGGGAGGTATTGGAGTTTGTGACGCAGGCGGCAATTGAGCACGACGTGGAAATGACCGGGGAGACGGGACCATCGACTTCGGCCGCCAGACTCACCGATCTGACCGTGATCATCCCGGCGCACAACGAGGAGGCGGTCATCGGCTCGTGCATGGATTCGCTCGCCGCATGGCGATGCGGGAGCGATCTCAGGGTTGCAACCATCGTTGTTTGCAACGGGTGCGCGGATCGAACTGCGACCGTGGCGCGCGAAACAGGTGCGACAGAAGTGATCGAGATCGGAACGGCTTCAAAGGTGCTGGCGATCAACTCGGGATTGTCGAAGGCAGCGCCCGGACCGGTGATGGTGATGGATGCGGACGTGCGATTGCGCGGCGCGGGACCGGAGGCGTTGCTCGGCGCGCTGCATCATCCAGAAGTGTTCGCGGCCGCGCCGGTGGCTGAAATGGATTACTCATCGAACGCGTCCTGGGCCGTTCGGGCCTTCTATCGACTGTGGTTCTGGCTGCCGTACGTCAACGAAGGCATGGTCGGCTGCGGCGTGTATGTGCTGAGCGAGGCGGCACGCGAGAGAATCGGTTTGCTCCCCGAAGTGATCGCGGACGACGGATTCGTGAGGGCGTGTTTCGCGCCGGCGGAGCGATGCCGCGTGGATGACGTTGTCGCAGTGGTTCGGGCCCCGCGGACGCTGCGGGATCTGATTCGCATCAAGACGCGAAGCCGTCTTGGCTCATACCAACTGGCGAGGCTGCATGATTCGCGGATTGCGACGGTACCGAAGACGCGCCGCGGCCATGTCTGGCTCGGCGTTCTCTTGTCGCCGTGGCTCTGGCCGTGTCTTGCCGTGTATGTGTTCGTGAATCTGGTGGGGCGATGGCGTGCCGCGCGCCAATTGAGTCAACTGGATTCCTATGTCTGGGAGCGGGACGAGTCGACTCGTGGCGGTTCTGCGGTTACGTCCAAGGAGAGTCAGGGTCAATGAGGGCCAGTACGCCCCGCATCCTCGCCGTTGCCTCGGGCGGGGGGCACTGGGTGCAGTTGCTGCGGCTGCGGCCTGCGTTTGAGGGGGCGCGAGTGACGTATGTCACAGTGGATCGGGGATACACGGAGGATCTGGAGTCCGGCGCGCGGCTTCGGATCGTCAATGACGCGACGCGGTGGAACAAGATCGGGCTGATCGTCTTGGCGATCCGCGTGGCTTGGATCGTTGCGACGGAGCGGCCCGATGTCGTCATTTCGACAGGCGCCGCTCCGGGATATCTGGCACTTCGCGTGGGTCGGCTGCTGGGTGCGCGAACGGTTTGGGTCGACAGCATGGCCAACGTGGAGCAACTCTCCCTGTCAGGGCAGCGGATCGGGTCGCACGCCGATCTGTGGCTGACGCAGTGGGCGCATCTGGCGCGATCCGCTGGTCCGCTCTACGCAGGATGCGTGCTTGAATGATCTTCGTCACGGTCGGAGCGCAGATGCCGTTCGACCGGCTCGTGCGGACGGTTGATGCGTGGGCCGACTTACACAAGCGACACGATGTCTTTGCTCAGATCGGTCCGAGTGAGTATCAGCCGAGTCGGATCGAGTGGACGCGGTTTCTCGATCCCAGGTCCTTTCGCTCGCAAGTGAAGGGCGCCGACCTGCTCGTCGCGCACGCAGGGATGGGTTCAATCATCACGGCGATGGAAATGGGCAAACCGATTCTCATCATGCCTCGGCGAGGCAATCTTCGTGAGACGCGAAACGACCATCAGATCGCAACGGCTCAGCGACTTCGTGGCCGGGCGGGGATTGAGGTTGCGATGGACGAGCGGGAACTTGAGTCGCTGCTGGAGAAGCGGCTGAGTGGCGGCTCCATGTCGGGCAACGGGATCGGGCAGCGCATCTCTCCTTACGCTTCGCGAGAACTGATTGACGCGTTGAGACGGTTCATCTTTAGCGAGAGAGGCGGGTAGTTGATGCGGCAGACGATTCATGTTGATGCTCAGTCGCCGCATCCGGCGCCCGGGCCGGCGGACCAGCCGCCCCAACGATTGACTGAGATGATCGAGTCCAGCGCGGCGACCGTTGGGATCGTCGGCCTCGGGTACGTCGGACTGCCGTTGGCGAGCGCCATGCACGCGGGCGGATTCCGCGTGATCGGGTTTGATATCGACGACTCGAAGATTCGCTCGCTGGCGGCCGGACGCAACTACCTCAAGCACCTCGGAGACGAGATGACGGGTGAGTTGGCGAGCAGTGATCGGTTTGAGGCCACAACGGCGTTTGGCCGACTTGCTGAGCCGGATGTCGTGATCGTCTGCCTGCCGACGCCGCTGGGCGCCCATCGCGAGCCTGATCTGAGTTATGTAATCGATACGGGCGCGCGTATCGGGACGACGCTGCGGCGAGATCAGTTGATCGTGCTCGAATCGACGACGTACCCCGGCACAACGCGAGACGAGTTTCTGCCGGCCATTCTGGAAGCGGCCGCGCAGGCTGGCCAAGGACATCTGACGTGCGGAGTCGACTTCTTCGTTGCGTATTCGCCTGAGCGCGAGGACCCAGGCCGCAAATCACATTCGACGCGCACGATTCCCAAGCTGGTCGGCGGCCTGGATGAGGTCGCGACCGACCTGGCCGTGCGGCTTTATCGACGGGCCGTGGAGCAGGTCATTCCCGTGCGATCCGCGGAAGTGGCGGAGGCGGCGAAGCTGCTGGAGAACATCTTCCGCTCCGTGAACATTGCGATGGCGAACGAGATGAAGATGATTCTCGATCCGATGGGCATTGACGTGTGGGAGGTCATCGCTGCCGCTTCGAGCAAGCCGTTCGGCTTCATGCCCTTCTATCCCGGGCCGGGCCTGGGCGGACACTGCATCCCCATCGATCCCTTTTATCTGACGTGGAAGGCGAAGGAAGTGGGCCGGCCGACGAAGTTCATCGAACTGGCCGGCGAGATCAACACCTCGATGCCGCACTATGTAATGAGCAAGGTCGTGGATGCCCTCAACCGCCAGAGCAAGCCGGTGCGCGGGTCCAGGATTCTCGTACTCGGTTTGGCGTACAAACCGAATGTGGATGACATTCGCGAGTCGCCGTCCTTTGAACTCATCGAACTGCTGCGAGATCAGGGGGCGATCGTCGAGTACTCCGATCCGCACGTGGCGCAGACGCACCCGATGCGCAAGCGCGATCTAAAGATGCAAAGTGTCGCCTTGTCGGCCGCGTCGATCGCGTCGTTTGATGCTCTGCTTCTTGCGACCAACCATGACGCTTTCGATTACGCGCTCATTGCCGAGCATGCGGCACTCGTGGTCGACACGCGCAACGCCATGCATCGTTTTGGGAGCAAGATGGGGGATCGGCTGGTCAAGGCATAATGGGCATGAGGCCAGCACACATGGATAGTCGGACGCCTCACGAGGCCGAAGCGTCGACTGCTTCGTCACAGGTCGGCGAGCGCCTCGACGCCGTTGTCCTGCTCGGCGGCGGGTTGTCGGTTTCGCCGCTGGGGAGTGCGACGGGGTGTTCGGTGCTGGATTTGCTGGTTGCTCCCGCCGAGACGGTGCTGGACCGGTGGATGCGGCGGATACGCGGACTCAATGGTATGGCCGCTGAGGATGTGCGAGTGATCGTGGCGGCGGGCGGGTCGGTGCCGGCGCCGGAAAGCGGCGCGCGACACTCCCGTTTCCATTGCGAAGTCGTCACTCATGACCGTGAGTATCGGGGCGCCGCCGGCGTGCTGCATGATGTTACACAACACCTTTCCGACGATGCACTTCTGCTCGTGGGAGAGGCGGCCCGGTGTCCTGACTTCGATGTTTACGACGTAGTTGCGGCTCATTGCACAGAGGGCAATGCTGTGACGGTCGCGGTGAATCCGGACGGATCGCCGGCAGGAGTTTACATTCTCGCGCGAGGCCTGCTCGGGCTCGTTCAGGCGGAAGGGTACATGGATCTCAAGGAGCAGTGGCTGGGCAGGGTGATCACCGCAGGCCACCGGGTGGGCGTGCATCGGATTAGCAATGGTTGGTGTCGGCCGCTGCGGACGCCGGAGCAATTGCTCCGCGCCGCGCGGGCGGCGGCCCTCGATTGTCCCGCGCACAGCGCTGAGCACTTTGCAAGCGTGCCGGGAGTAGTCTCGCACGGCATGTTCCAATGCGTCTCCGCGGAGGCCCGGGTGGCGGCCGATGCGGTGATCATTGACTCGATCATTATGCCTGGCGCGCGTGTCGAAGCTGGCTGCGTTGTGGCGAGGTCGATCGTCTGCACGGATGCGACGCTGGCGGCTGGCGAGGTGCTCGTGGATTCGGTGCGGGCGACGCACGCGCCCGGCCGCAACGGGCATCACAAGAACGGGAAGCATCCGGGCGTGCGGCCATGACCACGCTGCGTCGAACATGGGACTTTGCCGACGGGTTGTGGCTGGGCGTGCTGACGCTGACTGCGGTCGGTGTGACGATCGAGTTGTGGCAGGACATGCTCGCGATCGGCCTTCGCGACGATGAAAACTCCCACTTGATTCTCGCGCCGTTCGTTGCGGCCTGGCTGGTGTGGGTGCGGCGCGAGCGGTTGCGGTTTGCGCGGCCGCAGGTGAGTCTCATCGGACCGTTTGTGGTGGGGGTTGGCTGGATTGCGGCAAAGGTCGGCTATCAGAGCGAGATCATGATCGCCGAGCACGGCGGAGCGCTGCTGATCGTTTTCGGGGCGGCGCTGACGATGCTCGGGCCGCGCGTCGTCCGGTTGTTTCTGCCGGCGGCGATCGCGCTGCTGTTCGTGCTGCCGGTGCCGGGGCGGATTCGCCAGGCGGTGGCGCTGCCCCTTCAGGAGGCGACGGCCGCGGTGACGCACTACCTGCTCGACATCATCAGCGTACCAGTCGAGCGCCTTGGAAACGTACTGAGCATCAACGGCAACGACGTGGCCGTGGCCGAGGCGTGCAACGGCATGCGGATGGTCACGGCCCTGGCGCTCATCACGTTTGCCTTCGTCTTTTCGGTTCCAATGCGCCACAGCATTCGCCTGATGTTCCTTGCCGTCAGTCCGCTGATCGCTCTGCTTGTCAATGTGATACGGCTGGTGCCGACGGTGCTGTTCTACGGCTATGGGAACGTGGCCGCGGCCGATGCGTTTCACGAGGCGAGCGGCTGGGTGATGTTGTTCGTGGCGCTGGGGATTCTCTGGATGATGTTCTCGGTGCTGCGCTGGCTGGAGATTCCCGTCTCGCCGCACCCCGTGGGAGACGAGGAGTGAACTGACGTGAGATTGAGCGACGGCTACCGGCGGATTGTGGTGCCCGGGCTTACGCTGGCGGTGCTCGCCGCGCTCTTTTTGTCCGGCGGGCTGGGGCAGACGGCGCCGGCCGGAGCGGACCGTTACTTTGACGACGTAGCAACGTCGATCGAAGGCGTGCCGTATCAGATCGATTCGTGGGTGGGCGTCAACCTGCCGCTTACCGAGGTGGCGGTCCGGATGCTGCGACCCAACAAGGTGCTCCGGCGGACCTACCACGATCCGCTCGGGGGCAACAAGGTAAGCCTGTCGATCATTCACTGCACCGACATCCGCGACATGCTTGGCCATCATCCGCCGGTGTGCTATCCGGCGCACGGTTGGCATCTCGAGTCCCGACGGGCGCAGGCGATCACACTTTCAGGAGCCGACCAGGAGGCGATCTTCTATGACTTCTCGCGTCTCAACAGCGGGTCGCGCGAAGCGATCCGCATTATTAGTTTCTTCATTGCGCCGGGCACGGATGAAGTGATCGGCGACATGTATGCGATGGAACGGGAGTTGAAGCGGCGGGGCCTGGCCGCGCTCGGCGCGGCGCAGGTCCAGATCGTGACTCCTTTGGCCCAGTCGGACGCAGCCACGGATGAGATGGTGGCCAAGATACTCGGGGCGATTCAGCCGGTGATCGACACCATTGGAAAGGGCGTGCCATGAATGTCGAGAACCAGATGCAGGTGCACCGGGTGACGGTGACGGGCCCGCCCGGTCGGCCCGAGGCGCCGGCGGAATCGGGGCAGGTGGGAGCGCTGGCGCTTCTGCACCGACACCTGCGGGGGCGATACGCAATGGCGATCGCGCTCGGACTGGTGCTGGCGGTGATCGGCGGGGTGTCGGGGTTCATGCTCGCCGGACCGCAATACACCAGCGAAGCGCTCCTTCAGGTGCGCCCCACCATCCCGCGGACCCTCTACCAGACGGATGAGAACCAGATTCCACCGATGTTCGAGAACTTCGTGGCAACGCAGGCGGCGCTGATTGAAGCGCCGCGCGTCTTTGAGGTCGCCGTGGAGGATGCAGAACTGGTCGCGGCCGGATGGGAGCCGCGTCCCCGGGGAATCAGCCGACTCAAGCAGGCGATTTCGGTCAAGTACCGGCGCGGATCGCAGGTCATCTCGATCGAGGCGACGTGCGACGACCCCACGCAGGCGCAGAAGGCGGTCAACGCGGTGCTGCGTGCGTATCACACGTTGTACGGCGAGCAGGGAATCGCGAGGTACAACGAGCGCATCAGCGAACTCCAAACGAGGCGTGCGACTCTCGAGAATGAAGCCGCTGCGAAGCGGAGTAGCATTCTGAACCTGAGTGCGCGCTTTGTGACCGACGAGCTTGATCCGCTTCTTGAGGCCAGGCTCAGCGAGATGTTCGACCTCGAGCGCCAGATCAGGGAAGTGATCTACACCATTGCGTCGATTGAGCCGCCGCCGGTGGATGAGCAAGGCGGCGCGTCCGAGGCGTCCCCGCCGGACCTGACCGTCGAGTACCTTGCCACGCTCGATGCCGAACTGAAGGATCTTCTCGCGGAACGGCAAGCGCTGGATGCGGAGATCGAAACGGCGCGACGATTCGGCCCGCGGCATGTGCAGACGCGGCGCCTCGAGGAGGATCGGCGCATCCTGGAGACCCGCATCACGTCCCGCGCTGCGCAGATCCGCGAGTGGATCGAATCGCGCGGCACAACGGGCGATCCGGCCCTTCCCCCGGACACGACGCTTCCACAAGCCAAGGCGCTGCTGACCAGGCTTACCGCGGACCTCGAGGCGAAGAGGCAGGAAGTCGCTGAAATCCGCGCCACGCGCCGGACCATTGACGAACTCAGGGTCGAGGAGGAGCGAACGAGAGCGAGCCTCGCCGAGACGGTTCTCGCTCTCGAACAGCAGAACGTCGAGCGGCAGAACATCCAGCAGGGACGGGTCGACCCCATCTACGGCGATTTGCCTTCAGGACCGTCTCGCGACCGGCGGTTCCAACTGGCGGTGCTCGGCGGGCTGGCCGGCGCGGGCCTGGGCGTCGGTCTGGTTCTGCTCGTCGGGCTGCTCAAGCCGAGTTACCGGTACCTCGACGAGATTGAAGAGGCGGAGACGATCGTGCCCGTTCTCGGCACGCTGCCCGACCTGACCAGCCGCGCCGAAGACCTCGATTCACTCGCGTCGTTGAGCGTCCACCACCTGCGCAACATGCTCTCGATGCAGGCGCGGCCGCGGCGCGACGGGGGAACGGCGTTTGTGATCACCAGCGCGCGGCCGGGCGACGGCAAAACGAGCCTCACCGTGGCGCTGGGAATGTCCTTCGCCGCGCAGGGTGCGCGCACGCTCGTGATCGACGCCGATCTCGTCGGACACGGACTTTCGTCGAGCATGGGATTCCAGGAACGCGATGGGCTGCGTCAGGTGGCACAAGGCGCAGCGCTCGAAGGGGCGGTGTGCGAGTCGCGCTTCAGCGGCTTCTGGGTGCTCCCGGCAGGAACCTCGACTCGACACGGCGCGAGCCGCAACGGCTCCTATGAGGCCGAGCACCTCTCCGCCGACACCATGCTCAAGGTGATGGAAGAGGCGCGGCGACGCTTCGACATTATCCTGATCGACACGGGTCCGCTGATGGGCAGTCTCGAAGCCAACGTCGTCGCGACGGTGGCGGACCGCATCGTTCTGACCGTTCCGCGCGGGCAGGATCCGCGCCTCGTGCGCGCGGCGCTGGGGCGGCTGCACTCGATCGGCGCCGTCTGCGCCGGGCTCGTGTTCAATCGCGCCACAGCCGGCGACCTGCGCAGCAGCATGAGTACCGTCTCCTTCCACTCGCAGAGCATGAGAACCGCCGGGACGAAAGAGACCGAGTCGGCCGTCGAGTCGCGCCACGCGCTCGTGCGCGCCATTTTGATGAGCGGGAAATCGGGCGGAGGCGATTCGACTCCGACCGAATCTGATACGTGACCCTTCTGACTGAACACCTTGAGCGGAGCGAGCCGAAGGCCGTTCCGGCGCTCCCGTCCTTCTGGGGCCTGGACCACAAGGCGCTGCACGACCGCTTCTGGGCGAGTCGCGGCGTGCAGGTCGTGCGTCCGGGGATGCTGCCCGAGGACAAACCCACGCCGGAGAGCATCCGAGGGATGCGCCGGCGCGTCGGCCGGCGGCACCGCGCCGACTTCTACCTCCTGCTCGGCGATGATGACCTCGTCCTCTTCCGCCTCGCGCCGCTCCTGGACCGCTTCGGCTGGCTCAAGCCCGGCGCGATGAGGTTGCGGCTCGTCGAGCAGGAGCCCCAGCCCTATCTCGAAGTCGTCGAAACGGACGAGCATGACCGACTGAAGCGAATCAGCCGGCGCTATCACGGCCGCTCGCGGGCGACGCTCCAGGCCTGGCTGACGGCGGACGCGAAGGCGGCCTGGGCCTGGGCGCAGAGCCGGGACACGGCGGCGGCGCGCAAGCGCATCAAGTCGATCCTTCAGCACGGCGCAGTGATCCCCGCGACGGCCGCGGCTCGCCTCTTCAAGGCGTCCGCTTCAGCGGCGCAGGTTGATCAGTTTCTTCTCGTCCTCCAGCGGATCTGGCATCGACCCGGCGCAACGCTCGACGGCGTATACGAGTTCAGCCTGGGCGTGTGGGTGCACGAGTCGGCGCGGGTGGCGCCGTCGGCGCGGCTCATCGCGCCGCTCTGGATCGGGGCCGGCGCCGAGATTGGCGCGGCCAGCGTCGTCGTCGGACCGGGAGGCGTGGCCGATCAGCCGGGCAGCGAGGTCGCAACGCGGCCGATTGACTGGGAGTACATTCGCTTCGCCTCGCGCAGCCGATTCGCGCATGGCGAGGCGGCGGCGCTTTCGCGCCCGGGCAAACGGCTCTTTGACATCGCCTTCGCGGCGGCGGCGCTGCTGGGTACGGCGATCATCTACCCCGTCGTGATCGCGGTGATCGTGATCGAGGATGGCTGGCCGCCGTTCTTTGTCCACCGGCGTCAGACCATCGGCGGGCGTGAGTTCCCATGCTACAAGTTCCGAACAATGTGCCGCAACGCCGAGGCAATGAAGGCGCAGGTCGCCGGCGCGAACATCTGCGATGGCCCGCAGTTCCACATCGATGATGACCCGCGCGTGTTGAAGGTCGGGCGCATTCTTCGCAAGTATCACCTCGACGAGTTGCCGCAGTTCTGGAACGTTCTTCTCGGGCACATGAGCGTCGTCGGTCCGCGCCCCAGCCCGGACAGAGAGAACCAGTTCTGCCCCACGTGGCGCGAGGCGCGCCTGAGCGTCCGCCCCGGGGTGACCGGTCTCTGGCAGGTCCGGCGAACACGCCGGCCCGAGAACGACTTTCAGGAGTGGATCCGCTACGACCTCGAATACGTGCAGAACCAGAACTGGCGGCTCGATCTGTGGATCATCGCACAGACGATCCGCAAGATGCTGGTCTGAGACGACGCGCCGGTTTCGAAGCGCGCGGTCGCACGACGGGCATCAACCTGCGGCTGCCGCCGCGGGCTATCGACCAGCCTTCATACCCCAGGCCCAAGCCCTCATGCGTCCCCGCGAACCGCATCGCTTCCATGAGGGCGCGGCGTTCGTAATCACAATCGGGAGCATCCCATGACCCGACGCGGAAAGAAGCGACTGCTCATCCTTCTGTCTCTCATCGCACTGCTCGGCACGGCCGCCGGCGGCGCGTATGTCGTGCGCGAAGCGCGCCGCGCACAGCGTGCGGCGGAGGCGTATCGCGACGGCATGGCCGCCTACGACGAGGGGCGCTGGGAGGATTCGCTGCGCGGGCTGGGCAAGTCCCTCAGCGAGCATCGCGGCGATCCCGAGGTGCTCTTCCGCCTGGCCGACGTGCGTCGCCGCGTACCCGCCGAGAACAATCGACACCTGATTTCCGCCATCGCTTTCGCCCGCGAGGCGGCCTCACTCGACGGCCGCGACTCCCGCCCCCTCGAACTGCTCGTGACCCTCTTCCGGCAGGTGGGCTTCATCACCGAGCGACTCGACGCCGCAGACCGCCTGCTGGCCCTCGACCCGACGAGTCTGGAAGGACACACCGCGCGCGTCGAGTGCCTCGCCACCCTCGGCCGCAACGCCGAGGCGAGCGCCGCGGTCGATGCGCTTATCGCCGCGCATCCCAGGGATGTCCGCGGTCACGAGATGAAGATCGAGATGATGAGGCTGGAGGGTGTTAGCGCGGACGAGGTGCTCGCCTACGTTGACGAACTCGCCGCCAGCGCTCCCGATCACATCGGTTTCGTCACCATGCAGGCGAGGCTCAACAGCGTCTACGGGCGGCGCGATGAGGCTCGCCAGGCCGCAGCCCGCCTCCTCTCCATTGAGATCCCCGACTCCGAGGCGCTCCTGGACATCGTCCGGACTCTCGACATGCTCGGCATGCGCTCCGACGCCGATGCGCTCCTCGACCGCACGATCGGCAATGAAGACCTGCACGACGAAGTGCTGCTGTCGATCATCGAGAGAGCGTGGAAGCTCGGGCACGAGGATCGCGCGCGAACGTATCTCGACCAAACCGGGCGCGACGCGGCGGCGACGCCCAGCAGCCTGCTCGGCTGGAAGATTCTCCTCTCATTGCCCGAGGGCGGCGAGTGGTCGCAATCCGAGCAAGGGCGGGAACTCGCGGCGCGCGGCGATGAAGACGCTGTACGCTGGGAAATCCTCCTCAGGGCCCGCACCGAGATGGTGCGGCAGGACCACGCCGAGGCGCGCAAACGCCTCAGCGAAGTCATCGGGATTGACGACGCCAGCAGCCTGGCGTGGAGCTGGCTCGGGGAAGTGTCGCAGCGCCTCGGCGAACCCGACCTCGCCGTCTCCTGTCTCGAGCAGGCCGTCATTCACGATCCCACCTGGTCGCGATCACAGATGATGCTGGCGGCGATGCAACTGGAGCAGGGCCGGCTGACCGAGGCGCGCGCCGCCGCGGAGCGGGCCCTCGTCCTCAATCCCGCCGCGCCCGAAGCCCTGACGCTCGCCCGCACTTACGCCGCCCTTCTCGACGCGGGTCGGGGCGATCGCACCATCGCCCAACAGGCGGTGGCGATCCTCGAGGAAGTGGCGACGATGCTGCCCGACGAACCCGATGTCATCGCCATCCTCGCGCGGGTCTATCTCGCCGCCGACCTCATGGACGAGGCGCGAAGCGCCGTGGACCGCCTCGTGGCCGCGCCTCGCCCGCCCTCGTCGCCGCCGCTTTTGGACCTGATCACCGCTTGCCGTCGCAAGGCGCCCGCCCTGGTCGATCCGCTGCTCGAGATTGCCTCCTCGATCGAGGCGCCGGGACCCGACCTGCTGGCGCTGCTGACCGAAAGGACGTTCGAGACCGATCCGGAAGCAGTGCGCACCATGTACCTCGAGGCCGCAGAGAAGGAGACGGATGCGGACCGCAGGATCGTTTACGAGATCGCCTACGCCCGTGCCCTCGAACGCGGCGGCGATGCCGGCGCGCTGGCCGAGTACAAGCGACTCAGCGCCGCCTACCCCTCCAGTCCGGCCGCGCAGCAGGCCCTGCTCGACTCGCGCGTGGCGTGGAACGACCCGGAAGCGATCGCCACCGCCATCGGGCGCCTCCGCGAAGCGACGGGCGAACAGGCGACGCAGTGGCGTCTCGCGGAAGCGCAGCGCCGCCTGGCCTTCGAGCCGACTGAGGATGTCGCCGCGCAGGTTGTCGTCCTTCTCGCCCCGCTCATTCAACCCCCGATCCAGAACGTCAAGGCGCTGATGCTCACTTCCGATGCGCTCCTGCGATTGCAGGATCGCAACGGGGCGATCACGATGCTCGGCCGGGCCGCGGACCGCCAACCCGACAATGCGCTGCTCTACATCCAGATGATCCGTCTCATGCAGGAATCGGGGCGATCGGCCGAGGCGGCCCAGCGTCTGCGCGAATTCGCCAACCTGGCCAACCTCGCTCCCGGCATGAGACGGCAGCGCATCGAGTTGCTTCAGCGGCAGGCCATGTGGACAGAGGCGATCCGCGACGCCGAGGATCTCGCGGCATCGACCGGAGAGGTCGGCGATCAACTCGCTCTGGCCCGGCTCTATGCCCAGCGCGGCCGCAACGCCGACGCCCGGCGCCTGTTCGATCGCCTTCTCGCGCTGCCCGAAGTGGATGGGTCGGTGTGTTCTGCGGCGGCCCACTTCTACGCGACGACTGAGTCGCTCGAGCGCGGCCTTTCGGTGCTTGATCGCCTGCGCGACACCGTGGACGCCGACGCCTTCACCGTGCTGCTCGCCGCCTTCCACGAACGCCTCAGCCTCATCGACGAGGCGGCCGCGATCTACCGGAATCGGGCGGAGCAGTCCGGCGACCCGGATCACTGGGCCGCCCTCGCTCAGTTCCATATCCGCCACAGGAGCAGCACCGAGGCGCGCGAGGCGGTCAGCCGCGGCCTGGCGATCGCCCCGCAGCACGAAATCCTCTCCACACTTCGCGGAGTCGCTGAAGTGCTCGACACCGACACGCTCGATCCCGCTGTCATGGAAAGCGTGATCGACACGATGGTGGCCGAAAGCGCACGGCCGGCGATGCGGCAGATCGCGCAGGCCATCGAGTTCATCAACGCCAATCCCAACGATCCTGCGGAGTACATCGCGCGCCTGCGCAAGGTGGTGGATGGCCAGCCGCAACTGCTCGTCGGCTGGCAACTGCTCGTCAATGCCCTGCTCGGCGATTCCCGCCCCGACGAGGCGGTGACCGCGGCCCAGAACGCGGCCCGCATCCTCCCGGCCTCAGTGCGCGCGGCCGAACTCGTCGCCGCCACCCTGGCACAGGTCCGACGATTCGAAGAAGCCCGCGCCGCGGCGGCTCGCTGGCGCGAACTCGAAGTCAGCGACCGTCTCCGCCCGGACCTCCTCCTCGCCCAGATCGATCGCGAAACAGGCCGCCCCGACCGCGCGTATGCGACCCTTGTCCCCTACGCCGATCGTCTCGAACGCGAGGCCGAGGACTTCCCGGGCCGTCTCGAACTCTTCTCCTCGATTCTCGTGCGCACGGCGCGCCACGAGGCCGCCCACAGCCTGCTGTGGAGCCGCGCGCAGCAGGGCGGAGAATGGGCACGAGCCTACATGCTCCTCGCCGGACAGATCGATTCGCCCCAAGACCGCCTCGCGTGGATTGATCGAATCGAACCTCTCGTGGCGCTTTCGGCTGCGACGCGAGCCGAGATCGCCGGCGTGCGCTATGGCCTCGGCCATGAACTTCGTCAGTCGGAGCAGTTCGAACGTGCGATCGCACTGGTCGAGCCGGTGATGCACGATCCGGAAGTCAGCATCGATGCGATCATGATGGTCGCCGAGGCGCTCGAACAGGTCGGCCGGCGCGACCGCGCCGAGGCTGCGTATCGCCTGGCCCTCGAACGTGAGCCGGCCAACCCCTTCGCCCTCAACAACCTCGCATTCGTTCTGCTCAGCGGCGACACTCCGAGCGAAGAGCCGGTGCTGCTCGCGTCTCGAGCGGTCGAGGAGGCAAAACGGCTGCGCTTCCCCCCCACCATCCAGGCCAACCTGCTCGAAACGCTCGGCTCAGCCCTGATCGCGGTTGTGCGATTCGCCGAAGCGGAAAGGGCCTTCGCAGAGGGCCTGACCCTCACGCCCGACAGCACGCTGCTCCGCCTCGGCCGCGCTCACGCCCTCATCGGCCTGGAGCGCAAGAGCGAGGCGAAGGCCGAACTTCAAGCCGCCCTGGCCAACGGCGAGATCGACCTCGACAGCGTCCACCTCGCCCGTCGCTTCTCCGCGGTCAGCGAGGCCCTGGCGGGGTCCCCATGACATGGCGGCGGCGGTAGTTATCCACAAACGGACCCCGTTATCCCCCACGAGAGGTCGATCGCAGGGTCTTGCCAGAGACCTCTGCCCAGACATGAGCGCAATCTGCCAACAACCAATCCGAAACCGTCGCGGCTCGATCCCTCCCATAAACCGCGAAAAACGCGAGGAAAGAGCGGTCGAATTGCCCAGTTTCTCGCGGACAACGGGCGGAGCCGACCCGGAACCACGCGGCTGCCCCTGGTCGCAGTCAACGCTCAACTTTTTTTTCACGTTTTGTTGGATTTCGTCGGGTTGGGCCTTGACAAGAGTTTGACCGTCGGGGATACTACCCTGCACTCGACCCCTTTCTCAGGGGGCTCGCCTGAGTCTCCTGGGACGGTCCGTGGACGGGTCGAGGTGATCGGATCGGTTGAAGAGAGATGAGATCTGCCGACCACCCCTCGGGAGTCGGCACCGAGTGAGAGAAAAAGAAACGTGGGCGCCTTGGATGACGGACTGGACGCAGCGCTGTGCCTTGACCGCACACCGCCGGTGGCCCGTCGCAGCCCCGGTGATTTGCAGGTCGTGGACGATCCAACGAACGGAGGATGAAACATGAAGGTTGGGAAACTGAGTCTCGTCACGGCGGCCTTGGCCTTGGCGGCAACAGCGACCTCGCTGGCTGCGGGCGAAAAGATCAAGGTCGTAGAGACCGACCTCTGGGGAATCGGGGGCAATGGCGGACCGTTTGGGGTCACGCCAATCGGATTCGGCACCGCTCCGATCGGCTTGGGCCTGTATGGCGCGGGGCCGGGCAACTTCGTCACCTTCTGCGTGGAAACGGATGAGTTCCTGGGCGAGGGCGGAGAGTACTACATCCAGTTCAGCGATGAAGCGCGCGCCGGCGGGTCCGGAGGTCCGGACCCTGACCCGCTCGATGACAAGACCCGGTACCTCTACGCCCACTTCATCAAGGGCACCATCGGGGCCGAACTGGCCGCGTGGGTCGGCGACGGCGGCTCCGGTGGCACCTTCACGTATGGCACGTTTACCTCCGGTGAAGATCTTCAGCGGGCGATCTGGTACATCGAGCAGGAGTCCGGCGGAGCCAACAACTACCTGGCCCAGCTGGCTTCTTGGGCGGTCGGTGGCGGCACGGGCGCCAGTTTCTCCGGCATGAGCAACGTTCGCGTCATGAACATGTGGGCGAATGCGGACTTCACGGGCAATCGCCAGGATCTCCTCGTCATGATCCCGCTCCCCGCGCCCGTGTGGATGGCGGGGATCGGGCTGTGCGGCGTCGTCGGGTTCTGCATCCGCCGCCGTTCGGCTCGCCGGGATTCGCTCGAACCTCTTGAACTTTGAGTCTCTCCGCGCCGGGGGTGAGATGCCTATGCCCCGGCGCGGCAACCAACCGGGGGCTTCACCTCCCTCATCGGGGCCGCGAGTGCGGCAGTGAATGCTCAAGTGCAATCAACCATCGTGGGTGGCCAGGAGGAAGGGAGTACTTCATATGGACGTACGCAGATCGGTGTTCGTGGCAGTCGCTTTGACCGGCAGCGTCTTCGCCGTTCCCGCTTTGGGCGGCTCCATCGGCATTCAGCCGACGGCGCCGCAGAGCCTCTTCAGCGGAGAGTTCCTCGTTGAGAACGAGGCAGACCATCTGGTCGCATTCGTGTTCAGCCAGGATGAAGCGACCGGATTTTCCCAGTCGAACAGCCTCAATCTCTCGACCGACGCTTCTTCGCTCCATCAGAGCATCGCCTGGATCGCGGGAGGGGGCATGTCCCTCAACGGCTCGGAAGAAGTGAGCGTCGACGCGTTCAACTTCGAGGGCTTGGAGTCGACGCTGGTCTCCGGCGAGGATGCTCTTGGCGGCTGGAGCGTGCGTTTCATGCCGGCGCCGACGGTGAACGTGGACGCCGGGCTGCAGGAGCCGCTTACGATTCCTCTTCCGGCCCCGCTGGCCATGGGAGGCTTCGGCCTGCTCGGCGTGGCCGGGATCGTCTCCATGCGGCGCCGTCGCTGAAGGGCTCTGTCCGCTACGTGTGCAAGGGCGGTTGATCCCGGAAAGGACCGCGCATCCAGCCCTGCACCAACTTGAATTCCGATGCAGGTCGGTGGACACGCCGGCCTGCATCTTGATAGCGCACGGATGGCGCCGCACCCAGGACGGTCTCGGGCCGCGGCCGTGATTGCCCGACCCGTTGGAGAGAGCATCGGATCGAAATGACCGCCATGAACCTCATCACGAAACATCGGTCGATGGCACTGCGTCATGCTCTGACGACGCTGCTGTTTCTGACGGCCGTTTCCGCCGCCTCCGCGGACCCAATCCCTGTCGGCGAGATTCGCATGGACGGTCTGCGCAGCCGCTTCAATGTCGTCGGCGGCGGCGCCGTGGCCGGGGAGTTCGTCGTTAACGCCAGCCGCCTTTCCTTCACGCCGCACGGCTTGGGCAAGTACGGCGCCGCCCCCGACCAGTTCATCAGTTTCTGCGTCGAGACCACCGAGTTCATCCAACTCAACCGCTGGTACTCGGCCGAACTGAACACGCGGTCCCGAGCGACCAATCAGGTGCTCACGTCCGAGATCGCATACCTCTATACCAAGTTCACCGAAGGAACGCTGGACGGCTACAAATACTTCGATTCCAACGCGAGCGACTCGGCAAAGGTCGCTTCCGCCCGAGCCCTCCAGGAGATCATCTGGTACTTCCAGGATCCCACTGGCTTCGCGGCCCGATACGGGACTGGCGCCTTCGACAGCGGCGGCTACTTCCTGGGTTCGGGGGCGCACAAAGCCCTCGCTCGCGCCTGGTACGACGACGTCAACGCCGCGATCGACGGTAACCTGTGGACCGGCATCGGCAAGGTCCGCATCATTAATATCTGGGAGAACTCTCTCGGCCGACAGGACACACTCACGATGATCCCCCTCCCCGCGCCAGTCTGGCTCGCGAGCGTCGGACTTGGCCTCGCCGGCCTTGTGGTGGTGAGGAATCGACGCCGGGCATCAGCCGTCGATGCGCCAATCTGCTGAAGCGCTGCCGCGGAGCGCCCGGCCGCAACCGTCGCAAACTCCACAGGGCCTTCGGGCCTTGTGTCGTTTTTCTCCCCAGCGTAGATTGCCGATTCTCGCGGGCCAGCCCGCGCGTGCCACCGGCTGGCGGCGGTCCCGCGGGGCAATACCACAAGCGACACGGACAATCGCTCGGCACGGGCGCTCGGAGGGCGACGGGCGACCCAGCGCCACGGCCCGGCTCGCTTCCGGACACGCGGCCACTCTCGCCATCCCCGGTGAGGCCCCTTGTCGTCCGCTGCGGCGCTCATCCGGCGGCCTTGACTCGCGACGGGTCCCCGGCGATCCATGCATGGCGCTGCCCTGGTGCTCCCGGTCATGGAGTCTCGCTGCGGCCGGCCGCCGGAAGCAAGCGAGCGGCCGGGAGTGGCGTCGCCTTGTCGGAGGCGTGCCGCCGGCGGGCGGATCGAGTACTCACAGTTATCGGACGATTTTCCGCCCGCCATACGCGTTTTTCATGCAGGAACGCGGCTGGATCCCAACCATCGCCAGAATGTGCAGGATTTTCCAAGAATTGGTGCTTTCCCCCTTGCTCCCGATTCGCCGGGCAGGTAAACTAACTCACACTGCGGCGGCGGCAAGTTCTTGCGGCCGTTGCGGCGTGGAGGGTGGCGATTCGGAGTGTCGGCTCTGACCGGTCGAAGGGAGAGGTGATCATGATCAGAAGGCAACTCAACCGTCTCGGCGTCATCGCAGTGGCACTGACGGGCGCGGTGGCGACGACCGCCGCTCAAGCGGACTTCGTGCCGCTGAGTAACACCTACGGATTTACTCGCGTTACCGCGAACGGAACGGAGAATCCAGAGGGTCAGTTCACCATTGAGGTGCGCAACTACAGGGAATCTGCGCCTTCCGAAGAGTTGATCGGTCAGGTCTCATTCAAGATCCTGAACAACGAGATCTTCGGTTGGATCGCAAGTTCCATCACGGACGTCTACTTTGAGGACGGCACGCTGCTGGGAATCGCCGAGATCGTGAACGGGAGCGGCACCTCATTCACCGAGCCGGCGTCACCTGGCAACCTCCCCGGAGGTGGGAACTTCGAGGCGACCGCCGACTTTTCCGCAGATTCTGATCCCCCTATCGAAGCCAATGGCATCAACCCGGGAGAGTGGCTGGAGATCATCTTCGATCTGAAAGATCTTCCGATCGGCGCCAAGTACACCTATTCCGATGTCCTCGCTGCGATCGCTGCGGGACAGGAGTACACGGCTAACCCGGAGGGAGGCAGACCCGACATCTCCCTTCGCTTTGGCCTGCATGTACAGGCCATTGGGCTTGGCGGAGAGAGCGAGGGCTTCATCAACAGCATCCCCCTCCCCGCGCCGTTCGGCTTGGCCCTTGCTGGACTCGCCGGGGTCGTGATCATCTCGCGGCGCAAGCGCAAGGTCTCGGCTCCCTCCCTCGACTGATCCCCGCGGATCGGTTCGCTGAGGCGGAACTTCCGCATCAATCACACAACGACAAGGCTCGCGCCTTGTCGTTGTTCTTTTTCGGTCGCGCCGCCGCGAGCCGGAGCGTTCCCGCTCCGAGGAGGCGCGTCATGCCGTGTGTGGCGAGCCTCTTGCGCGAGGTTCACGTGTGATGTGCGCGAAGCGAGGCGGAGCCCCACCGGACTGCGCACAGTCCGGCTCGCTGATCTGCTCGCGTCGCTGAATCGCGCGAGGCGCTGCATCGCCCGTGTCGCGCTCTCGCCGCCTCGCTCGCTCCGGCATCATCAGAACTGCTGATCATCGCCGCAGCCGCGCCGGCGGCGGAGGGTGAGGGCGATCACCCCCGCGAGGCCGACGGCGCCCGTGAACACCGGCGCCGGCAAGGGAATCATCGTCGGCTCGAGGACGAGCAGATCCTGGTACGTGTGCCCGCCCGCGTCGGCCATGTTCATCACGCGCACGGCGCCGAGACCCATGCCGAACCACTCGCCGCCGAATCCCACCGCCGCGTCGGCCATCGCCACGAGGCTCGCCGCCAGGCCGGCGACGGGGCCGATCTCCTCCTCGATGTGCCAGATCGCCTCCTGGAGCGCGTGCCCGGACGCGGAGTGCTCGTACGTGAAGATTGAGCCGTCGAAGGAGGCGAGTTTGCCCGCAATCTGTCCGCGCGCGAACACGGTGTAGAGGAAGGCGGTGCGTTCGTCGAGCGGATCGGGATCGCCGCCGCCGGCCCCGTTGCCGTGGGCGTCGTCGCTGAAGGCGACATCGTAATGGAACGGACCTTCCCAGAGATCGTCGAGCATCTCGACAGTGAAGGTAATGAAGCGGCCGGCGTCGGCGCCGAACTCGCCCGAGCCGACCGGCTCGAAGGCAAAGTCGATCGGCCGCACCTCGTATGGGCCACCGCTGAAGAACCCGCCCCATGCGGAGGCATCGGTCAGTTGCAGCCGCTCCGGCCCGGCGAGACACGTGGATGAGCAGGCCAGGGCGACGAGGAGCGATCCTGAGCCTGCGGTCAATCGGCGGCCGCGGTGATGCATTATCATCTCTCTTCCTCTTGATTCTGCAGGTTGCGACTGCGGATCCTGTCGGTGGCGGCGCGTCGCGGCCCGTCACGGTTCGATGTGCGTCTCGACGACGTTGGTCTTGTTCTCGAACTGTACGGCCTGGAACCAGACCGGCACGGGGTTGCCGCTTGGCGGCACATGCAGCGTCCATTGGGCCTGGCCGTTGACGTTGGTCGTCATGGCCGGCCCGATCTGCTTGGGACGCAGCAGGTCGATGGTGACGTTGAGAGGCGGGAAGAAGACCGAGCCAGGCCCGCGGACGCTGTAGGCGAGGTAGGCGGGCTGGCCGGGCGTGAGATTGGTCGTGCCGAACGTGGCGTTCTGGCCGGATCGGAGGGGGTCCGGCGAAGCAAGGAGTTTGGGAACGCCCTCGAAGAAGTACGCTGCGCCGGTGTTGGTGCCTTGCTCGTCGTTCTCTTTGGCGCCGATGATCATCCGCGTTCCATTGATCGCGACAGCGTTTCCGAAGAAATCGCCGTGTGCGCTGTCAGCAGCCAGCACTTTCAACAGCTGAGTCCCGGTGATGATGTCAAACACATATGCAGCGCCTTTCTGGAAGCCTCGATTGACATTCCGTTCGCTTCCGACGATGGCGCGATTGCCATGCAGTGCGACGCTCTTCCCGAACTCATCCGCCCCTGGATCACCATCTGACGGCTGAAGTCTCCACACCTCTTGGCCGGTCGTCAGGTCGAACACATAAGCTGCCCCGCGCGTGTTGCTCGAAACATCGTCCATTCCAATGAAAGCGCAATTGCCGCTGACAGCGACGGCAACGCCAAACTGATCACCGGATTGCCCGTCGGAGGCCAGAAGCTTGAAAAGCCGCTGACCCGTGTCAATGTTGTAGACGTATACGGAGCCCGAGCCGCTTCCGTTGTCATCGTCTCCCGGAGCGCCTATGACGGCGATGTCGCCATCAAGCGCCACGGCGGATCCGTACAAATCCCCTAATGCGCCGTCAAAGGGAACTAGCTTGCGCAGCTCTTCACCTGTGCGGACATTGTAAACATAGGCAGCACCTGTATCAGGAATCGACGGATGTCGATTGCCTCGGAATGCACCAACGAGGCATCGATCGCCGCTGATAGCGACCGAGGTGCCAAAGTGGTCAGAGAACTCGCCGTCAGAAGCAAGCAGGCTGCGAAGCTCCTGCCCGGTGGTTGTATCGAACACATAGGCCTTCCCGGTGTCCTGATCGGTTGCGAGCGTGGCTCCCACGATCACGAATCCGGCGTTGATGGCAACAGACCAACCAAACCGATCTTCACTACGGGTATCGGAGGCGATGAGCCTGAACAACTGGGCACCGGTAGTGGCATCGAACAGATAGGCCCTGCCGGGGAACGTGCCACTATCAAACCCCCCAGGAGCCCCGATCACGGCTCGATCGCCGTGGATATCCACGGCGTGGCCGAAGACCGCGTTGGCTCTGATTCCCGGGATCGAGAGTTTGTGCATCTCCTGCCACGCCTCCTGCGCGAATACCGATGATGGGCACAGTGTCCCCACCACCGCCAGCATGAGGCCCGCGAGCCGGGTCACCAAGTTCGAGTGGACTTGAGAACGCTTCTCGACTTCGACACTGATGCTCTTGCAGTTCATCTTCCTCTGTCTCCTCAACACGCAAGCCGACACTCCGGCAGCCGACGGTCTCTTTGGATGGCTCTCCTGCGTTACGCCAACGGCGCCGCTGCGAAGGCCGCCATGAGTCCGATCACGACGAGCAGCAGGCGGGTCATGATCATCCGGAAAGTTCTCATGTCGCCGTTCATGGGTTACCTCGCGCAGCAAACCGAAAATGCACTGACGCCCGCCGTTGATTGGGCGGCGGGAAGTGGTCTAGACTTGCCGGCAGGGCGCGGGGGGCGCCCGGCCGGCGGGAGGCCGTTCGGGGGGGAGAACCGGTCCTCCTGCAGGTATAGCGAACGTCAGGGGGGCGCGGGGACGCGATACTTCAGATCCTCGCGACTTTTTTCGCGGATGTCTTCGCTCCATCGGGAGACTGGAGTTTCACATGCGCGCTTCCCCCGGCAGCAACGGACGCGGCGGCCACGAGCGGTACACCCCGACTCGCAATGACCTCATCGAGTTCTTCGTTGCGGCGCGCCGCTGCGCGCAGGGGGTCAAGGGACGCCGTTTCCCCCGACTCCCCCACGACGCCACGTCCATCGTGTCCGACCTCGTCCTCTCCATTCTCCAGTCGAAACGCACCTGGAAGAGCAGACGGCATTTCTTCCGCGGCCTGACGAAACTCGTCAACTGGCAGTTTCTGAACCAGGCGAGGAAGTACCGCAAGGAGATTGAGCGGCGCGGCGAACTTGAAGGCCGCGGAAGCGCACTCTCGCGGGCGGAGCGACTCGAACTTGAAGCCATCGAAGCGCACGAAAGGCTCAACCGCGCCGTCGATCGACTCGCAAGGTTCGATCGCGTTCTCGCCGAGGTCGTTCGCAACAAGTTCATCCTTGGGATGACGGACGCCGCGTCGGCGAAGGGCTTCGGCCGATCGGAGAAGTGGGTCGAGCGGCAGTGGCAGTTCGCCCGGGCGTGGCTGCGCCGGGAGTTGGGGGATCGGGAGCCGGGAGGAGACGATGGAGGCGATGGAGTTCTCGCGTGGCTTTGAGAGCGATCGGTGGGCGCGGCTGAGGAAGGCTTTCGACGCGGTGATCGCCGCAAAGCCTGAGGACCGCGCCGCGATCCTCGAAGACATGTGCGGCGAGGATGAGCCTCTGCGCTGCGAGGTCGAGGCCCTCGTCAAGGCGTCGGAATCGACTTTCTCGCTGCTGGACCATCCGCAGGCGCCTGTGCCCGCGAGCGCGATTCTGGAGGAAGAGCGGCTGAGCGGCTCGTTCGGGCGCTACGACATTCACCGCCGGATCGGCGCGGGGGGCATGGGGATCGTCTACGAGGCGCATCAGTTGGGCACCGGCCGGCGCGTGGCGGTCAAGGTGGTGCGCGACTTCGGCCAAGGCGACGCGTTCATCAAGCGGCACAAGCGCGAAGTGGCGACGCTCGCCCGCCTCAACCACCCCGGCATCGCCATCCTCTGCGAGGCGGACGAGGTGGTGTTGCCCTCGGGCCGGACGCAGCCGTACCTTGCGATGGAACTGGTGGAAGGCGCGACGCTGCTGGAACACGCGCAGGAAAAGAACCTCTCGCTGGTCAAACGGTTGAAGTTGCTCGCGGAGATCGCCGACGCCGTGCAGCACGCGCACGATCACGGCGTGCTGCACTGCGACCTCAAGCCGTCGAATGTGATGGTGACGGACGAGGGCCGGCCCAAGGTGCTCGACTTCGGCGTCGCCCGCCTTCTGGATGATGCGCAACTGAGCCGCACGACCCGCTACGCCGCGGTCGCCGGCACCTTGGAGTACATGAGCCCCGAGCAGTCGCTCGGCGACACGAGCGAAATCTCGGTGCGCGTCGACATCTATTCGCTGGGCGTGCTCGCGTACGAGTTGCTCTCGGGGCGGCTGCCATTTGAGTTTGGTTCGAAGGCGGCTTCGCGTTCGCGCGCCAATCCCGCCGAGCGACCGATCACGCCGCTGGGCGAATGGGACCGCGCGCTGCGCGGCGAAGTGCAGGACGTGATCCACAAGGCCATGGCGCCGCAGGCCGGCGATCGCTACGACAGCGCCCGTGCGTTCGCTGACGACCTGAGGCGGCTGGCGGCAGGCGAGCCGCCGGTCGGCCCGCGCACGCGGCGGGTGCGGCGGGCGTGGCACGCGGTGAAGAAGCACCGCAGGGGGGTCGCGGCGGCGCTGATCGTCTCGGCGTCGCTGCTCGCCGCGACGATCGTCAGCGTCCAGGAATCCGCACGCGCCCTCGACGCCCAGCGGCGCAGCGAGCGCAACGTCGCGTCGCTGTGGGCCTTCGCCAAGCAGGTGCTCTACGACATGCACGACGGCATCGCGTCCCTGCCCGGCTCGACACCGGTGCGGCGCGAACTGATCGAAGCGGCTCGCGCCAACCTGGAGCAGATACGTGCCGATGCAGGCGATGATCCTGCCTTTCTCATTGATCTCGCCCTCGCCTACGAGCGCCTCGGCGATGTGCTCGGGAACTCGCAACTTCCGAACCTGGGTGACATCGATGGCGCGCGGGCGAGTTATGACGCTGCTCTCACGATTGTCGAACCACTTCACGTACGGTATCCCCGCGATGCGCAGATCGCGCATCACCTGGGCCGAATGTATGTGCGCCGCGCTGAGGCAGCCGGACCGGACGAGGGCGCCGGCAAAGACCCGGGCCTGATCGTTCAACTCGGCCAAGGCCTTGAGATTCTGCGTTCGGTCTGCGCAGCCACAGATGTTCCCGAGGCCCGACTCGACCTTGCTCACGCCCTCTTCATGGATGCGTGGGAGCGATACGAAGAAGGTGATGTCGAAGCGCTGGCACTCAACGGTCGGGAGGCGTTGCAACTCGTCGAAGGCGTCGCATCGCGGGATCAGCAGTCGCCGCTATGGCGATTCGAACTCGCCGTGGCCAAGGGCTGGTATGGCAACATTCTTCTGCAACTCAAGGAGCCGCAGAAGGCGTTGACCTGCTTCCGACCGGCGCTCGCCGAATTGGCGGCCCTGCGCGTCGGTGACGAGGGCAATCAGCGTAAGGCGCTGGAGTTCATGCGAGTCCTGGCCTCACTGGGCACTGCGCGCGTGGCCGTCGGAGAGCACGCCGAGGGACTCGACATGATTGAGCAGTCGCGCGTGCTGTCGATCGACTTGTTCGCCGCCAATCCCGACGATCAGCGATTCTTCCGCTTTCAGGAAGTCATGACGACGCGCCTCGGCCGCACACATGCGGAACTCGCACAGCGGGAGGAGTTGTCCCTCGAAACCCGGCGATCGCATTGGAACGAGGCAGCACGGCACTACCGTGATGGCCTGGCGCTGCACCACGAGCGCCAGCGGCGCGGATGGGTCGCGCACTGGGAGAGCCACTATCCCGAGGAGTTCGGCAAGTGCCTTGAGCGGTGCGAGCAGGAGTTGGCGGCGATGAAGTAGAGTATTGCAGGCTGCGGACGGGTGTGTTACTGGTGAACAAGTGTTGCGGATTGAGCAAGGAGCCGGCTATGCTGACATCGATCAGGCGGAGGCTGGCCTCTCGACGCTCACGGGTTGCCATCGTTGGAGCATTGCTGCTCCTCGGTCTTATCTGGTGGCTCACGGGTCGACCGTCGCCGGATGTCGATGACCCGAACTGGTGGCTTGGTCAGGCGGAGGCGACGACACTCGGCGATGTCGACCGCGCGATCGCTATCGCAACGCAACTTCCGAACACTCGGCCTCGCGCTGAGTTGCTCCAGACAATCGCGCGAGCCGTGCTCGAAACCGGGCAATCCCCGTCACTACTGCGGCACATGCGCTCGACCAAGGATCGTCATCCGAGATCGGCACTCCAGATGGGAGCGGCCGAGGGGGCTGCAGACATGCAAAAGGCCACTCCACCGCGAGGTGGAGTGTGATTCGGATCATAACTGCTCCTCTGTGAACGATGTCAGCGGCCGTATCCACTTTTGGCAAGCGCTCGCCCTTGTGGATCGAGAGGTTGCTGCCTCACCACTGGACCAGAAGGTCCAAGCAGGGCTCGCTCGGTTGCGAAGTGGCTAATACCCTACTTGACGCCTTCCCAGGCGATGGTGCCCTTCAGGGCATTGTCACGCAGGTCAGCAGCCACTGTCGCTGGTTGAACAGATCGCCCGCACCCGACGCCGATCGCACGCGGGGCATCGCAAGGTGGACGGACGTTCGGCGTTCTCGCTCTCCGAGCGATTCGAGTGAAAGGAGAATATGTCCGAACCAGACCTATCGCGAACGCCGAAGGGCATTGACGCCGGCGAGGCGGGTGCTTCCAGTTTGATCGACGCGGTCTATGGCCAACTTTGCCGAATCGCGCAGTGGCGGATGGCCGAGGAGCGGCGGGATCACACTCTTCAGGCGACCGCTCTGGTCCACGAAGTCTACCTTCGACTTTTCAAGGATGGCGATCTTGCCGAGCGCGACCGGGCACAGTTCTTTGCCGCTGCGGGAGAGGCGATGCGCCGCATCCTGATTGAGCACGCGCGCCGCCGCGGGCGCGTGAAGCGCGGCGGCGGATCAAAACGGGTTGACCTGCAACTCGCCGACGTGGCGGACCTCAGTGCCGTGGGTGACGAGGAAATCGTGGCCCTCGACGAGGCGTTTCGGCGCCTTGAGAGTGTCGATGCGCGTGCCGCGTCCGTTGTGAGTCTGCGGTTCTATGCGGGGTTGACGATCGAGCAGACGGCCGAGGCGCTCGGACTTTCCGAGCGGACCGTCAAGCGTGACTGGGAGTTTGCGCGATCATGGCTCTATTCGGAGATGACCCGGGACGATGAGCGGGATTGAGGAGCAGCCATGTCTTCCGAAGCGAATCGACTGCTTCGAGCCAAAGACATCTTCGCCGATGCGATCGAGCAGTCGCGGGACGTCCGGGCCGATTTCGTGAAGACTGCCTGCGCTGGCGATGAAGCGTTGCTCGCAACGGTGGCGGCGCTGCTCGAATCCCACGCCGCCGCATCGCGGTTCATGCACGCGCCTTCTTTCGAGGGTGCGGACGCGACCGATCCACGCGGGGCGATGTCGGAAGGCCCGGGAGCGATGATCGGCCGCTACAAGCTCCTCGAGCAGATCGGTGAAGGCGGGTTTGGCATCGTGTTCATGGCCGAGCAGACCGAGCCGGTCGTCCGCCGTGTGGCGCTCAAGATCATCAAGTTGGGAATGGACACGCGGCAGGTCATCGCTCGCTTCGAAGCCGAGCGGCAGGCACTGGCCATGATGGATCATCCGAACATTGCGCGCGTCCTCGACGCCGGGGCGACCGACGCCGGGCGGCCTTTCTTCGTCATGGAACTCGTCCGCGGCGAACCCATCACCGAGTATTGTCAACGACACAGGCTCGACCTGCGCGAACGGCTGGCCTTGTTCACGCAGGTCTGTCACGCCGTGCAGCACGCCCACCAGAAGGGCATCATTCATCGGGATCTCAAGCCGAGCAACGTGCTGGTGACGATCATTGACGGCCGGCCCGTGCCGAAGGTGATCGACTTCGGCATTGCCAAGGCCGTTGAACAGCGACTGACCGACAAGACGCTCTTCACAGCGCACCGGCACCTCATCGGCACGCCGCAGTACATGAGCCCGGAACAGGCCGCGCTCTCGGGCGTCGACGTGGATACCCGCAGCGACATTTACTCGCTGGGCGTTTTGCTCTACGAACTACTGACCGGCACAACGCCCTTTGATCCCGAGCTTCTTCGCCGCGCCGCGCTCGCCGAACTCCAGCGCTTGCTCTGCGAACAGGAGCCCGAGAAGCCCAGCACGCGACTCTCGACGAGCAAGCGCAGCGCTGCGCAGACCGGGCCTGAGCGGGCCAGCGAGCCGGCACGCTTCAGCGCGATGGTGCGCGGCGATCTTGACTGGATCGTGATGCGCTGCCTCGAGAAGGATCGCGGCCGTCGCTACGAAACGGCCAATGGGCTTGCGATGGACATCAAGAGACACCTCCAGGGAGAACCCGTCGAGGCGGCGCCGCCTTCGCGCCTGTACCTGGCGCGCAAGTTCATCCGCCGGAATCGCGGCCCGGTGACCACCGGCGCGCTGGTGGCCGCGGCGCTCCTCGCCGGCCTGGCCGGGACGACAATCTTTGCCATCCGCGAGCAGGCAGCGCACGCCGATGCCGAGCAGCGCCGCAGGGAGGCGGAGTTGGCAACCTCCCTCGCCGAGCAACGCCGGATCGAGACGGAGCAGGTCGCGGAATTTCAGGCAGGGATGCTCAGCAGCCTCGTTGCTCCGAGAGTGGGAGTACGACTCATTGAGGACCTTCAGGAGCGACACCGAGCAGCCCTGGGCCGGCGATCTCCTGAAGCGGGCAGATCCATCGAGGGCGAATCGGAGGCCTTCAGTCGCCAACTCGCCATTATCAATTCGACGGACCTTGCCGTCGCATTGATCGACGAGACCATCCTGCGCCCTTCGATCGCTGCGATCGAGAGCCGCTTCGCCGAACAGCCACTTGTGCGTGCGACGCTGCGGCAGTCCCTCGCGCGAGTCTATTCCAGTCTTGGCCTGTACGAGGCGGCCGTGCCGCTCCAGGAGCAGGCGCTGGAAGCGAGGCGCGAACTTCTCGGCCCGGACCATCCTGACTCGCTCTTGTCGCTCTACTCAGCGGCGGTCCTTGAGAAGAACCGGCGCCGCGCGGCTGAGGCTGAGGTGCTCGCCAGGGAGACACTCGAACGCCGACGCCGGGTGAGCGGCGAGAGCGAGATCCACACACTCCGAGCGATGACGCTCCTCGCCAACATGCTCGAGGTGCAGGGGCGCACCGACGACGCGGAGCCCCTCTGTGTCGCCGCAGTTGAGGGCTTGCGCGCCCTGGACGGTGACCATGAAGGCGCGCTCATCGAGGCGCTGAGCGTCTGGGGCGGTGTGTTGCTCGACCTCGACCGTCCCACCGAAGCGGATGCAGTTCTGCGCGAGATGGTGGGCCGAAGCCGCGCCCACTTCGGAAGTGACCATCCGGACCTGATCGTCTCGCTGAACAGTTACGGGGACTTTCTCTTCAGGCAGGAGCGGCTCGCCGAAGACCTGCCCAACACGCGCGAGGTGCTGGAACTCGCCCGGCGCATCTGGGGCAATTACCATCCCAACACCGTTGCCTCCGTCTGGAATCTCGCGTTTCTCCTGACGATGATGGGCCGGCCCGCCGAGGCCGAACCGCACTACCGTGAACTCCTCGAACTGCGCCGCCGAGTCTTCGGCGACGATCACTACGACACGCTGGAAGCGATGCGCTACCTGGCGCTCTCGTGGATCGACATGGGCCGCGCGGAGCAGGGTGAGGCCCTGCTTCGCGATGTACTCGAACGATGCGAGCGCACCCGCGGCCGTGAGAATGAATACACCATCACCATCGCCCTGAATGTCGCATCCTCGCTGCTTGCTCAACAGCGATTCGACGACGCGATGCATCTGGCGACTGAGGCTGCGGCAACGGCGCGCCGCGCACTGGGTGAGAGTCATCTGCACTGCTTCAGAGCGATGGACATTCAGGGGCGGATCCTGATTGCGAAGGGGCGATTCCAGGAAGCCGAGCCACTCCTCCGCGAAGCAGTCGCCGCCTTCGTGGAACAGATGGCCGAGAACCGCTCCGGCACCGTGAAGGCTCGAACCAACCTCGGCCGGGTCTACATCAACCTGTCGCGGTTTGCTGAGGCGGAGGCGCAACTGCTCCGGGCCGACCAGTACTTCCCGACCTCGCTCGGGGCGACTCCGGATGAGCATCGCCGCTGCATTGAGGCGATCGTTTCCCTCTACGACGCCTGGCACGCCACGGAGCCGCTCGCCGGCCACGACAGCAGCGCTGCCCGCTGGCGCGAGCGTCTCGCGGCCTTTGACATTCCGATCGAACTCCCGAATGGCGACCGATGACAGTTTTCTTCCGATTTCGTGGCCCGGCCAGGCACGATTCGGCGCCTGATGTCTGGAGGAGATGTCGCGCCATTGTGGCGGCGTCCATCGTGTCCGGGCAGTCCTCGCCCGGCATACCGGGTCGAAAGTGGATTGCAACTGCGAACGGATCGTGTCAATGAAGCATCATCACCTGACCGTCGTCGGATCGCTCACCGGCCGACGACGTTCATCAGGGCTAAGTTCGTCCGCACCGTCACGCCGTGATGGGGGCGAATTGAGTGGAGGGCGCAGCAGCTGTTCGGAACTGTTTGCGGTTGGACGCGGATGTGCGGTGGCCAAGTTCGATCACGATCCCTTTCGAGGTAGGCGGGAGTCCATCATGCGGATGTCGTTATCAGTGCTTAGTGCGTTGTTGAGCGCGCTCGTGTCAGCCCTTCCCGTCGGCGCGCAGGAGCGAATGTGGCTGGTGCAGCATGGCTCCGAATGGAATGAATCGGTGACGACACTCGTGGAAGACGGAGCCGGCGGGACATTCGGGGCGGGTTGGACCATCGGCGCGTTCGGCGGACCCAACCAGGGTCAAATGGATGCGTGGCTGGCGCGCTTCACTGTGGCTGGCGACATCGCATGGATTCGGCAGTTCGGAACAAGTCAGAACGATGGCGTCGATGGACTTGTTCCTGATGGCGCGGGGGGCGTTTTCGCGGGAGGAACGACGCGGGGCGCACTCGGCGGTGCGAACGCAGGAAGTGACGACGTTTGGCTCGCGCGTTTCGACTCGGTCGGAAACCAGTTGTGGCTCGTGCAGTTCGGAACGAGCGCCAGCGACTTCCTGAGGTCGCTCGCTTCGGACGGCGCGGGCGGTTGCTTCGCTTCGGGCTTCTCAGGCGGCGCCTTGGGAGGTCCGAACGAGGGTGGGATTGACGCATGGATCGGGCGGTTCAGCCGAGATGGTGAACCGATATGGATTCGGCAATTTGGAACGCCAGGACACGATGAAGCCTCGACGATCGCCCATGATGGTTCCGGCGGCGTGCTCATCGGTGGGTGGACTACTGGTAGTCTTGGTGGGCCAATACAGGGTGATCGCGATGCGTGGCTGTCCCGTTACGATTCTGATGGCAATCGCCTGTGGATCGAGCAACTCGGCACCCCGCAATGGGAGGAGTGCCGAGGTGTCACCTCGGATGGGAGAGGTGGCGCGTACTTTGGAGGCAGCACCAATGGTGCTCTCGGCGGCGGAGGCCCATCGGGACCATCTGCATGGATCACCAGGTACAGCGGTGATGGAAGCCAGCTTTGGCTAGTGCAGTTCAACGACGGCATTAGCACGCACCTCATTTCGATGACATCAGATGATGGTGGCGGGATTCTTGCTGGCGGTTCGACCCTTGATGACCTTTTCGGCCAGAATCAGGGAGAATCCGATGCATGGATCGCGCAGTTTGATGCCGCCGGAAATAGGCTCTGGGGTGCTCAGTTCGGATCGCAGAACCGGGAGGAGACGACTGGCGCGTTAGCCCTCACTTCCTCACAGGCTGTCTTTGCCGGTTCGACGAGCGGACTGCTCGGCAAGCGCTCTTACGGTGGCCAGGACATCTGGCTCGCCCACTACACAATCTATCCGTCGACTCGCCTCCTTCGCGCCCAAGCCACCTGCCCCTCCGGCGGCCCCATCCGCATCGAGTGGTCAGGCGCGACGCCCGGCGGGCAGGTCGCGCTCATCTTCGCCCGCAACACTGGCTCGTTCATCATCCCAAACAACGTGCCCTGCGCCGGCACACAACTCGGCCTTGGCTCCAATCAGATCCAACTCGCCTGGCAAGGCGGCGCGGGCGCCAACGGTTCTCGCGTCCTCAACACCACCGCCGGCCCAGCCGCCTGCGGCGGACATCTGCAATTGCTCGACCTCACCCCGTGTGCAGCGAGCAACGTGGCGAGGATCGAATGAGAGACGGCATCACGGCTTTACGACCCACATTCGGAGACACTAGCATGCGTCGTATCTCTTCGCTAACAATGGGCGTCGTCCTCGCACTCGCAGCCTTTGCAGCGGCTCAGGAGTCGGCGCTGGAACCGGTGCCCGTTGGCCTGCGCGGTGTGTACTTCATCCCCAACCACGGCCAGTGGTCTGATGACGATGTCTACTACGCCTTCAAGTCGCGTGGTCTAGATGTGGCGTGCCGCGAATCGTCGCTCACGATGCACCTGTCGCGAGAACGTAGTAATCTCGACCGGGAGCCGGGCCATGTCGGCCCGGCCAACCGTGTCCGTGAGGCAGAGGATTTCGATGCTCTTCGCGATGCACTGCCTCCTAACGCGAACGGCGCATCGGACGAGTCATGCAGACTCGATCACCTCACCCTCACAATCACCTTCCCCGGCAGCAATCCCGTCACGCCGCGCGGTATGCAGCCGCAGGCCGCCAGGTTCAACTACTTCGTCGGAGGAGAGGGCCGCGCAAGCCAGAGCGATCTGCCGTCATACGGGGCCGTTGCATACGAAGGTCTCTACGACGGCATCGACCTACTCGTGTGCGGCAATGACACGGGGGTGCTCAAGTACGAGTTTCACGTCGCGCCCGGGGCGGACCACGCGCAGATCCGCATCGCCTATGACGGCATCGACTCGTTGTGTGTGAGGGAATGCGGTGACTTGGAGATCACAACCGCGTTCGGCACGCTCATGGACAAGGCGCCACACGTCTGGCACGATGACGCGATAGCCCGCGCCTCCGGGTCGGCAGCTCAATCTGACCAACCGAAAGGCGAGATGGTCCCTGCACGTTTTGATCTGATTGACGAGCACACCTACCGCATCCTCCTCGACGGACCCGTTGATCCGACGCGCGGACTCATCATCGATCCGGATGTAGAGTGGATGAGGTACCTGGGAGGTGTGAATGGGCGCGAGGAGGGTAGGGACGTCGCAGTGGATGCCAATGGCAACTCGCTGGTGACGGGATGGACCAACTCGACCGACTTCGATGGGCGGACAAACACGCTTCGTGGGGGTTGGGATGCGTTCGTATCCAAGGTCGACCCGGCAGGACAAGTGGTCTGGATGACCTACCTCGGAGGAAGCAGCAGCGATTTCGGCAATGGCATTGCCGTCGACGCTTCAGGCAGTGTCTATGTGGCAGGCACCACCAGTTCAATCGACTTTGAGCGACGCAATAACGAGCGCCACGGCTCGAACGACGCGTTCATCGCCAAGGTCAAAGCCAACGGAGATGTGTCGTGGATGACCTACCTAGGGGGAAGTCTGTCTGACACGGGCCACGGCATCTCACTTGCAGATGCTGGCGGTGTCTTTCTCGCCGGGCAGACACACTCGCTGAACTTTGAGGGGCGGCTCAATGACCATTACCCCGGCAACGTTGCCGACGCTTACGTCGCGAAGGTCGATGCGAGCGGTACGACTCAATGGATGCGGTATGTCGGCGGGACGGGAGGAGATGAAGCCGAGAGCATTGCCACCAATCAGGCGGGTGACCCCGTCATTGTGGGTACTACTGACTCGATCGATTTGGAGTTGAGGCGAAACAGGTATCAAGGCAGCGTCGATGCGTTCGTCGCGACGGTGGCATCCACCGGAAGTCTCCAGTGGAGCCGCTATCTAGGAGGGGGCTCATACGACTACGTTGGGCCCGATGGTGTGGCCGTTGATCTCAATGGCGACATCTACGTCACCGGGCAAACGGGATCAACCAATTTCGAAGGGCGTATCAATACTTTTCACGGCGGATATGAGGATGTGTTCCTCGTGAGACTCTCCGAGTCCGGTGGGCTCCGATGGATGAGCTATCAGGGCGGCTCGGGCACGGACTACGGATATGGACTTGCCATGGACTCGGTCGGTGATGTCTATCTGACCGGACTCGCAGGACTTCCGGACTTCGAAGGACAACTGAACCAGGGGCGCGGTTCCAGCGACGCCTTTCTGGCAAAGGTTGGTGGGTCTGGCGCCGTCGTCTGGATGATCTACATTGGCGGCAGCAATTCTGATAGCGGGTTTGCGGTGGCCCTCGACGGTGGGGGCAGCGCTCGGATTGCGGGGACGACTCGCTCGGGCAATTTCGAGCGGCGGCTCAACTCGCATGGCGGTGGCGGGTCTGATGAAGCGTTCCTGGTACGGGTGCGAGTTGCTGACGGGCCGCGGCTGACCGTGAATGCGACATGCCCGGACGGCGGGCCACTTGAGGTGTCATGGAGTGATGCCACGCCGAACGGACAAGTCGCCCTTGCGTTTGCGAGAGAGATGGGCTCATTCCGAATACCCGACGGCAATCCCTGTGCGGGAACGCAACTCGGCCTCGGCGCCAACCAGATTCACCTCGCCTGGCAGGGCGCCGCCGGCCCGGACGGCGCGCGCACCCTCAACGCCAACGCCGGACCCGTCGCCTGCGGCGGACATCTGCAATTGCTCGATCTCACGCTCTGCGCGACGAGCAATGTCGTGCGCTTGGAGTAATCGATCGTCAGCCGCGGCGCTCGCCGCGAGGTAAGGATGTGTGCGATGTCACGGGAGAGCTCACTGCTTCGGCGAGCCGTCTCATTGAGTGCAGCGGTCGCGCTTCTCGGCTGGACGGTCAGTTTCGCAGACGGTCGGGCTGCCCCGCCTCCTGCTACCACCGAGATCATGTCCCTGGGTCTGCGTGGGGTTCACTTCGTGCCCAATCACGGCCAATGGGAGGATGAGGCTGTTCACATTGGCTTCAAGAGCTGCGGCCTCGATGTCGCCTTCAGGGAATCATCGCTGACGATGCACCTGCGCCGGGAGAAGAAGTCCGACTCCCCCAAACCGGAGCACAGCGGTTCACACCTCCGCATCGCGCAACGGAGTCCTTGGTCTCCGCAGCATGGGCTGCCAGCCCGCGCGCGCGAGGAATCAAGCGCACCTGCCGACCCGACCCGGGGGTTTGAGGACTCCACCCCGGGTTGGGAGCACCTTACACTTGAAGTGAGTTTTCCTGGGTCGAACGCCGTCCTCCCGCGCGCCGCAGGACCACAGGTGGCTCGGTTCAACTACTTCATCGGAGATGATGAGTCTCGTTGGGCGAGCGACGTGCCCTCGTATGGAATGATCGTCTACGAGAATCTGTACAAGGGGATTGATCTGCACGTCATGGCCGCCCCGGATGCGCGCGGTGTCCTCAAGTACGAATTTTACTGCGCCCCCGGCGCCGACTACACACAGATTCGCATCCACTACGACGGAATCGATTCGCTGTGCGTGAACGCAGACGGCGACCTCGACATCGCAACCACCTTCGGCATGCTGCGCGACGGCGCGCCGATTGTGTGGCATGAGCAACTGAACGAGCGACAGGGTGCTGGAACGGCCACCGCGGCCGTCGATGCATCCTTCTCAGTGGCGAACGGGCGGGACGCCGCTTTCGCAGAAGCAACCAACCAGCGGGGCACCCGTGCGTCGGACATATCTGTCATCCCAGCCCGCTTCGAGATCTGTGATGCCCGTACCTACCGCATCGCTCTCAACGGTCCGATCGATCCCACTCGCCCCCTCATCATCGATCCTGAGATCGCGTGGATGTACTACCTCGGCGGGAGTGGTGGCGACTGGGGAGGGAGCGTCGTCGTGGACAGCGCCGGTAACGCACTCGTAGCGGGCGGTACCGGTTCCATCGACTTTGCCGGGAGGACCAACTTGCCTCACGGCGATGGCGACGCCTTTGCGCTCAAAGTTAGTCCCTCCGGCCAACTTCTGTGGATGACCTATCTTGGCGGAGGCCACGCAGACGGGGGCAACGACATCGCCGTGGACAGCGCCGGTAACGCTCTCGTGACAGGCATTACTAGTTCCACTGACTTCGCCGGGCGGACTAACTCGCCTTACGGCAGGTCAGATGCCTTTGCGCTCAAGGTCAGTCCCTCGGGCCAACTCCTGTGGATGACCTATCTCGGCGGCAGCGAGGTGGATGAAGGTTTGGGCATCACTGTCGACAGCGCCGGCAACGCGATGGTAGCAGGCGGGACTGACTCGGCTGATTTTGCGGGACGGAACAACTCGTTCCATGGCGTGTTTGACGCCTTCGTGCTCAAACTCAGCCCGTCGGGCGAGCTCTCGTGGATGACGTTTCTCGGTGGGAGCAGCGATGACGTGGGCTTCCGCATCGCTGCGGACAGCACCGACAACGCATTGATGGCGGGAGTAACTATTTCGACCGACTTCTCCGGCCGGAACAACTCAATGCACGGCGAAGAGGCTGATGCTTTCGCACTTAAGGTCAGCCATTCCGGTCAAGTCCTGTGGATGACATTTCTCGGCGGGAGCGATTGGGAAATGGGTGTGGGAATCGCAGTAGATAGTACCGGCAACTCGCTGGTGACGGGCACGACCGGCTCCACGAACTTCGCCGGGCGAAACAACTCGTTCCACGGGGTGGCGGACGGATTTGCCCTCAAAGTCAACGCCTCCGGTCAGATCCTGTGGATGACCTACCTCGGTGGCAGTGAGTGGGATGCGGGCGAGGGAATCGCCATAGACGCCGCCAGCAACGCGCTCGTAACGGGGTATACTGCCTCCGCGAACTTCGCAGGGAGAAACAACTCGCAGCATGGCAGTAACACGGATGACGCCTTCGCGCTCAAAGTAAGCCCCGCCGGTCAGATCCTTTGGATGATGTACCTGGGAGGAAGCGAAAGTGATTCAGGCTCCGGAATCGCCGTGGACAGCGCTGGCAACGCGCTGGTGACCGGCGGTACCTGGTCCACCGACTACGAAGGGCGGGTCAACTCCCACTACGGCGGCGACATCGATGCCTTTCTTGTCAAACTCCGCATCCCCGACGGTCCGCAGCTGAGTATCGCCCCCACCTGCCCCTCCGGCGGACCCATCCGCATTGAGTGGTCCGGGGCGACGCCCGGCGGTCATGTGGCGCTCATCTTCGCCCGCAACACCGGGTCATTCATCATCCCCAGCAACATGCCCTGCGCCGGCACACAACTCGCCCTCGGTTCCGACCAGATTCAACTCGCTTGGGAGGGCAGCGCCGGCCCGAGCGGTTCGCGCACTCTCAACGCCACCGCCGGCCCAGCCGCCTGCGGCGGACACCTGCAACTGCTCGACCTGTCGCCATGCGCGACGAGCAATCTGGTTCGAATCGAATAGGGCGGCATGCACGCTCGATTCCGGGCTCCGCGATTCCTCGATGCGGCAGAAGCGACGGCATGGCTGCCGCGCGGGTGAATTCCGCATTCGGAGAGCGACTACCCCGAGACATGTACCGGAGGCCTCCGACAATGTGAGCCGGGATTGGAGGCGCTGAAGCAAACGGGCGCCTGGCGAGACAGTCTGCTCAGAGGCTCCATGATCGCGAGCCGTCGATTCTCAACAGGATCGGCGGCTCGCGGTGCTTCAGGGGCGGCGCGTCGATTTCTTTGTCAACTGCTCGTGGGTGAGTCCCGTCAGCGGCCGCATCCGCTTGCGCCAGCGGCGCTGGCGCTTCGTGTAGGTGTTCACCGCGGTCGCAGCAGGTCGGCCCTCCAGATGCGCCAGCCATGCCTCCTGCAGCGCATCGTCACGATCGCGCGCGGGCACGAAGCGCAACTCCAATCTGAGTCGCCGATCATCATCCGTGGGCGGAAGTGCGTGGTCCATCCTTTGACCTTCCCTCAGATGATAGGTTCTTGAGCGCGGTGAATCGCCGCTTTGCAAATCTGTGCGCAGCCGCGCCGGGTGCCGCCGGGGGCCGAGCGATCGACTTGCCGTGAGTCTGGTCGAACGGTCTGTTCTTCACGCGGCGTCGACACGGCGGCCCTCCGTGGCCCACGGCGCGCCCGGGCTGCTCGATGCGAGGCGTCGGCCCATGTGCAAGCCCGGCCCGACGTGGGCGAACACGGCGCGATGTTCGGCCCTTCCTAGCAGATGCCTAGCACACTTCGCGCGCCGGACGTCGAGGTTCCCCACATTGATCGGCACTTCCCCACAATCTGCGAAATGTGCCGGAATCCTCGGCGAATCGCCTTGCATTGTCGCGCTGCTCATGCCCTCATGTGTGCAATGCGAGGCGGAATGGGCCGCCCGCGAAAACCACCGAAAGGACGCACCACCATGACGACGCGAACCACCAACGAGACGACGACAGCGATGACGCTCGACGAACTGCTCGCCCTGCCCAGCAACGACCTGTTCAACCGCATCAGCGAGATGGCCAAGGCGATGCCGGAGCACGAGAAGACGCTCAAGGCCCTGTACTTCGCCATTGACGAATACCAGACGCAATCGAAGT
>WYBR01000041.1 GCA_011525805.1 Vicinamibacteraceae bacterium | reverse complement strand
GTCTCCTCGCCGAGCGTGCCCTGCTTGAGCTCGCCGCCGGGGGCGACCTGCTCGTACTGGTCCTTGCCGACCAGGCGGTAGCTGGTAACGGTCTTGAAGTCGCTGACGTTGCGGACGGCGCAGATGCTCCGCCACACGCGCTCGACGCTGAAGAAGCCCTCGAGCAGGAACTTGTTGGCGACGTTGGAGAGGATGCCGCCCACATCGATGGTGGTCATGCCCGCCTCGATGCCGCGTCCGAACGCGGCCTCGAGGACGCGGCGGCTGTCACGGAACGTGCGGCCCGTGTAGCCGTTGGCGATCGCGGCTTCGAACAGAAGCTCCTGCAGGCCCAGCCCGCCCTGGAACCGCTTGGCGGCGATCTCGATTGCCTGCGTGGAGCAGACCTTCTCGATGCCTTCGAGCTTGGCGCTCTGGAAGCACGCGGCTTCGAGGACCTCGCTGGTGACGCTGGTGTCGGGCGCGTGGATGGCCGGGGCCTTGGGGCGGCTGGCACGCAGAACCTCGAGCTCCGTCCGCGTGGCATCCCAGTTGTCGCGGATGGCCTGGGCTTCGATCTCGCTGTGCTTGCCGGCGCAGACCTTGCGAACGGCGACGATGCGGGCCGTTTCAGCAAGGGCTGCAGCGCGGACCTGCTCGGGCGTCTGCTCGGTGGCGATGATTGCGGACGGGGTGGGATTGGAAGTCGTGGGATCGTCGGCCATGACGCTGGGCTCCTTGTTCTGACGCGCGGCGATGCTCGCGCTGGTGCGGCCGTCTGCGCCGAGATCCACGAAGCTGATCTCGCCGAGCGTGGCCTTGCGAACGACGTTGACCGGGCCGGTGAGTTCCTGGCCGTTGACCGTCGCCTTCTGGTTGTCCTTGATGAACTCGAACTCCTCGACGCTCGCGCCGACGGAGGCCTGCCACGGAAAGCCGTTCCGCGAGGATGCGACGACCTCCTTGGCGGCGGAGGTGTCACGCGAGATCACGCCCGTCGCCACGAGCTGCCCGGCCTCAACGCGGATCGAATCGGTGTGGCCGACGCCCGACAGCGGGTCGTGCCCGAAGCGGATGGGGCGTGCCTGCGAGGGAACCGCCAGACCCGCGAGGTCGATCACGACCGGGTGACGCCAGCCCGCGACACGCATCGCGCCGCCGGTGTACGCGACCATCTTGAAGCGAGGGAGAGGCGCAGCCTGCCCATCAGCCGCAGCAACGACGGTGATGTCGGCGGTTGCGGTGAGCGTGAGAGCGGGAATGGCCTTCTTGGGGTCAGCGGTGACTGGCACTGGCGGTCTCCTCATCTACTTGGTCTGCGGGATCGGGGTCCTCTGCGGGCGCAGTCGCGGCGGGCGCAGCGGTCTGCGCCGTTGCCGGTGCTAGGCCGAGTTCGTTCATGAGCGTGAGCTCTTTGGCACGCTGGCGGAGCTCCTGCTCCCAGTCGCGGCCTTGCCGGGCGAACTCCGCGGCGAGCGTGGTCGTGTGGTTGGCAAGTCGGGTGGCCTGGGCGTTGGCCTCTTTGGCGGGATCCACGTGCTCGACGCCATCCCAGAACCACGCGTGCTCCGGGAGTGTTGCGGCGATGGTCCGCAGGGACTGCGGGAGCAAACCCTCGACAAGCACGGCCTCGTTGAGCCACGCCTTCAGGATGCGATCGAGCACGGCGAGCTGCAGGTGGTGCTGCTCGACGCGGATGCTCTTGTAGTACACCTGGTGGTCGAGGCGACCGCTGGCGTAGTTGTACCCGGAGGAGTTGCCAGCCGCGACGTTGAACGGCATGTTTAGGCAGCGGGCGATCTCGTTGAGGATCTCGCGCTTGAACTCGCCAAACGTCGTCGTCGGCTGCTCGGCATGAACCTGGCCGAGCTTCCAGCCGCCCGGAAGCACGGTGGCGAGACGCTGCTCGAGTTCGACCTCGTCCATCGGCTCAAGCGGATCGGCCTCGCCGTTGGCGGGGCTGTCGGTGTAGATGACGGCGGCGAAATTGGCGGCGGTCTCGGCGGCCGCGATCGTCGCCAATGTGTACCGGCGGAGCTGCGCGAACAGCGGGAGCGCCGGCGTGATGTCAGGGATGCCGCGGAGTTGGCCAGGCCGGTCCGGGCGGAAGTAGTGCACGACCGAAGCGGCCTGGAACGTGTCGTAGGCCGTGAGGTCGTCGATCGGCGTGCGGAACACGCCGCTGTCACCGGGGTGGCGCTTGAGTACGCGGTAGGCGGCGGGGTTGCCCCACTGATCCAAAGCGATGCCGTCGATCTCGTCGTTGCGCCCGCGACGGAGGAGGGGCGTGCAGACCTGGTCGGCCTCGATGAGCTTGAGATCAAGCGACACGGGCGAGCCCGCCGACGCGATGCCGGGGTTGTTGATCAGGAGCGCGAACGCCTCGCCACTCTCTGCCCGGGCCAGCCGCATGGTGCGGAGCTTGCCGGGAAGGTCAACGGCCCGCGACCACTGTTCGAACGCATCCTCGATGCGGGCGTTGGCCTCGGCGTCATCAGTGAGCATCTGCAGCCGGGGACCGGTGCCGATGGTGTCATTGGCGAGCGTGAGGACGATGCCCTTGGCGTAGGAGTTGTTGGCGACCTCGTAGCGGGCGCGGTTGCGGAGGACGCGCCGGACCTCGGGGTTGATGGCAGCGTTGGGCGACAGACCGTCGGCGTTGGCCCAGTGCTTGCGGTTCTCCGGCGTGGTCTTGGCCGAGTCGAACTTGGCGACAACCAAACGACGGCCGCCGCGTGCCCCACTTCCGTGCGGAGCATGCGACGCCGCCGGGGAGGAAGAGACGGTGGACGTCCCGCGATGGGGAGCGATCCGGCTCATGATGTTGGCGAGGGCTTTCAGCATGAGTGGGTCAGACAGAACCGGGCGGGACGATCTTGGCGAACTTGATGCCGAGGCCGGGCTTCCTCGCGGCGGCCTTGGACGCGAGGTAGCGGTCGGCCTCGATCTGGTCCTTCAGCGGGTGCTGCTCAACGGACTGACCATCCACGGACGCCTTGGCAGGCTGCGACGCGGCGTCGCGGAGAGCTTGGTCGGGATCTGGGGATGGTGGGGCGTCTGGCACAGCAGGCTCCTCGTCTCGAAGCGACGAGACGTCTCCCGGCTACATACGCCGCCGCTGGAGCCGCTGTCCGCTTTGCGGAGCGCCTGGGTCAAGTCATTCGATAGATCGAACGGGCTACGTCTGAGCTTCCTTGGTCGAGACACGCCGCCCGCAGTGCCGGCACTCCCGCCGGCGCACAATCGCACCGGCAATCCGCTTGAGGTAGATCACCCGGAAGTGCTGACATCCACAGACACGACACACCAGCCCGAGGGGCTGGTCCTTCTCCGTCGGGACGACTCGCCGCACGCGTGGCATCAGCGACGGTCTCCTCGGATGGCCGACAGTCGAATGCGTGGCCGGTTTGGCACTCGGGCATCAGTGCCAAACAGCACCGCGCCCTGCATGGACGCGCCGACGGCGCAGCCCACCAGGCCGTCCAGCCAATGGTTGTCCAGCCCCTCGACCCGAAGCTTCCACTCGTCCACGGTGCGGCCGCGGCCCTCCGTCCGCACGCGGTACTCGCTGGTGAGGTGCTCCGACAACAGACGGTGTGGCTCGGGCTTCTGGCCGAACAACGAGAGGCCTCCAGGATCGCCCATCGGCACCGCCAGCCTCGCATGGACAAAGGACTTCCAGTAGTTCGTGTCGAACAGGACGTGCCGCACCGCTCGCTTCCCGGTCACGATCGGCACACGCCAGTTCAGCCCGACCCGCTCGCCGCGTTTGCGCTTGTAGTCGCTGAAGGGGAGGCTGCTCGCGCCGACATACCTGCCGTGGCTGGGCGTAAGCACGCTGGCGTGCGGGCTCTGGCGACAGAACTGGTAGACCACATCCGTGGATGAACCCCAGTTGGCGTCGATCAGGCATCGGTCAATCCGCACCATCGCACCATCATCGCGCCGCCACTCGCGTGCGATCGTCGCTTCGATGAGCCGCTCCAGACCGCCGTAGATCGCACCCTCTACGCCGGCGCGGGGAGACGCCGCTCCGAGCGTTCGGCGCACATCCCGAAGCGTGAAGTACGCCAGCTTCTGATCCGGCTCGGTGCCGTATTCGATGATGTGCCCGGTAAAGTCGTCCTCCCATGCGGCGACAAGGTAGAACAGCGCCTTGCCCTGAACGTCCACGAACATCGTCAGGTGCGAGCACCCGAGCGGGACAAGCCCGCGGGCGTGCCCGTTCACTTTCGCCGCGATCTGGTCGGCGCTGAGCAGGTCGTCCGCGACCTCGACCTCGGGCAGCGGTTCGTTCTGATACTCCGCGAAGAACGCGGACTCGTTCTGCAGCCGCAGGTTCATGGCGTGCTGCACCGCCGACAACTCGTCGTGGTTGAACCGCTCCGGCCAGGCGATGACCGCTCCCTCGTCCATCGCCGTCCGGTGCTTGCCGTAGAACGCCGTGGCATCGGCTATCCCGCGATCGGCGCGAAGCCCCTCGGCCCGCACGCGGGCGTACTCGGCCCAGAGCTTCTCGTTCTTGGGGAACGAATAGACCATCTTGGTCCGCTCGCCCTGCCATTGCGGGTGCTTGTCGCGGTCGAGAATGCGGTCCGCCAGATCGTCAGGGCGGACCACGGTCAGCGTCATCAAGCCTGCGATCTTCCGTCCAGGTCCGGCCATGCCGAGGATTGCACCGGCGAGAATGCGCTCGCGGTTGGCGCACTGGGACGGCGAACGGGCACTCTCGTCGGTCTGCGGGTCGTCGATCAGTACGAGCGACGGGCGGACGCTCACACCGTCGACACGCTTGTGCTTCATGCCACGGATGCGGCCGGTGATCCCCGCGACACGGATGATCGCGCCGGATGCCGCGGAGCCCGGGACCGTGGGCATCACGATCTCTCGGGCGGTCCACCCGATGTGGGTCTGCTTGCCTTGGTAGAGCTGCCCTGAAGCCCGCTGGTGGATGCCTTCGAGCGAGCGGATCGGGTGGCAGACCTCTGGGAAGTCGCCGCCGAGGATCTCGCTGTTCTCCAGCTCCGCCTTGATCGAATCGAGCATCCCGGCCGCGTGCTCTTCGTCGGAGCCGACAAGCGCCACGAACTCCCGGTGCCCGTACACCAACGCCCACAGACACGCGATCTCGCAGAGCGAGGTCTTGCCCGAGCCGCGCGGCATCGCCATCGCAAACAGCCCGCCATCGAGTACCGCCTGCTCAATCTTGGCGATGACCTTGAGATGGTCGTTCGACCACTTGAGGTGAAACGTCTGCGGGAAATACGCCTCGCAGAAGAACCGGAAGTCGCGGGCCGCCTTCAGCCTCCTCGCTGCGTCCGCGACCGGAGGCAGGTCACCAATGTCCCGTCCCGACAGCGAAAGCATCGCGTTGCGGAGCCGGGCACGCTCCTTCATCGCGTCGTAACCCGTCAAACCCTCGGGAGCACTCGCGGCCTCGGCGATCGCTTCATGCCGCGTCGCCACGAGCCATGCCACGTATCGGAACAGATCAACCTTGCCCGCGTCGCCGTCGGCCGCGACGCGAAACCCGGCGCGCGTGCGATGCCGGTGGAGCTGCCGCTCGCTGATCACCTCGCCCAGCGTCGTGCTGTTGAGCAGCCGCGCGAGTTCGCCGGGCTTGAGTTTGCGCGAGTCAATCGCCACCTGCGGACATCTCCTTCACGAGCCACGCGGCGTAGTGCACGAGGTTGACGCTGCCGTCGGCGTTGGTCGGCGCGCCCGCATCGATGTCGGCGCGGAGCATCGCTTCGGTCACGGGCTTGCCGCCAAGCCGGGTGAGCACGCGGGCGGCGTCCGCCACGGGCATCGCCGCCGGGTTGAGCCGGGACATTCCCTGTCCGCTCCCCGCAGGCTGGGAACTAGGCGCGTGTTCGGGAGTCATCGCGGACCTCCCGCGCAGGGTTGCCCACATCGCGGACGCAGTTGCCCACATGTCTCAGAATCATCGAGAAATGAGCGTTTAACGCCTTGCCTGTTCCCCATCAGCCGGCCAATGTGTGTCCAACGCGAGCGGGAACAACGCACCCCCCGCACGCGACGGAGACCACGAACATGAACGCGACCACGAAGACCACGCTCGACCTCGCCAAGACCCTCGCCAAGAGCGGGTTCCACATCCCTGCGATTGAGATCCACACGCCCGACGGCCGCACCTGGAACATCGCGACGGTCCCCGCCGGACGCGGCCGCCACCTCGACGGCCACTGGGGACCGCGTCCCGGAGCGCTGGGCGGCTTCCGCCTGTTCGAGATCGACCGCGATACCGACACCCCCAACGAGCACGACGCCATCGACGGCGACACCTGGACCGCCGACGAGTTGGTCGACTACCTCCGGGCGGTTGGCCAGCCGAAAGACACGACGAGTTGGGACCGCAAGAACGACAACCACCCGACGACCTGAAGCCCGCGAAATGCGGGCTTCGCTGTTTACCAGAGACCCCGAACCGCAAGGAGCACGACCATGACGAAGCGCACCCCCAAGACCACCAAGCCCGAACCGACCGCCGCAGAGACGTACGCCGCACGCCGCAACGACATCGCCCGCCTGATGGACGTGCTGCAGATGGAACTCGACAAGCACAACGAGGGGGCCAGGGCCGACCCACGCAACTGGGGCTTCGCGGGAAGCCTCGGGAAGGTCCGCAGCGACCTGATCGATCTGGTCGGGTTCCTCAGCAACATGGACCCCGAGCACGTCGAGGCCTTTCTGAACGACGCCGAGTGACCAGAACCACCAACCGCAAGGAGCAACGCCATGACCATCAAGACGATCGTGATCGAGGGCATCGACCAAGACATCAGCATCCGCCGCACTGAGCGCGGCGCGGAGGTGACCATCGAACAGCACACCCGGCGATCGGGCAGGCAGGACATCTGCATCGCGCACATCGCCCGCGACGAGAACCGGGAGAGTCGCTACGCGAAGGCGACAGAGGTCGCCAAGGTGGTCTACGGCACCGACCGCCGAGGCCAAGCCGCCGCCACCAAATCGATGGTCCATGACGTGCTCAACGAGATGGAGCGCGTCGCGGGCTGCTGACCCGCCCCACGCGGCGTCGCGGGGAACCGCGACGGCCACGCTTCCCCGCCGCAATGTGCGACGGGAGTTCCAACCCCCAGTTCGGAGATGACCATGAGTACGAAGACGAAGAAGCCCGCCAAGCCCCGCACCCCCCGCACCCCGAAGATGTCCAAGAGCGCCGCCCGCGCCGAGGGAGCCGCCAAGACGGACCGCCTCCGCAAAGCGGCGCTCGCTGAGATCAAGGACCGGTTGGTTGGGGGGGCGGGCGGGAAGCAGGACCACGAGGTCCCCAGCGACAAGGAGGTCGCCAACAACGCGAGCCTTGGCGCGGCTATCAAGGGCAAGAGGGCCAAGGGCGAGAAGGCCCCCAAGACGCCGAGGGCCCCGAAGCCCGCAAAGGAGCCGAAGCCCATGCGCGTCAGCGCCCTCGACGCGGCTGCGCAGGTGCTCGCCGCAAGCGAGGTTCCGATGCGGGCCAAGGAGATGATCGCGGCGATGGAGGCCAAGAAACTCTGGACGAGCCCCGGCGGCAAGACCCCCGAGGCCACGCTCTACGCCGCCATCGTCCGGGAGATCGCCGCCAAGGGCACCGCCGCCCGCTTCAAGAAGCACGAACGCGGCGTCTTCGTCGCGGGGAAGGGAGCCTGAGCCATGAGCGCCACTCCAGCCCCGCAGCCCGCGCCGACCCAAGCCCAACTCGATGCCGTGCTGCAGGCCGCGCTCTACCTGCTCGGAGCGCGGCAGGACCGGATGGTCACGATCGAGGAGTGGACGGACCTCGCCCGAGCCGTCGCGGCCTGCCAAGAGCGCAAGACGGCCGACTACCTGACCGAGCACGACCTCGAGGACATCGCCGAGCGCTACGCCCTTGATTGGGACGAAGCGACCGACGGGGCTCTGCCCACGCTCGACGACGAGTGAGGCGTTCATCACGCCTTGCTCCCAGCCGCGACGCTCGTCGCGGCTTTCTCTTCGGCCGCACCCTTCGCAGGCAGTCGCTCCGCCTTGCGGCCCGTGAACTTCTCCCAGCGCTGCACGATGACATCGCAGTAGAGCGCGTCGAGCTCCATGAGGAATGCGTGCCGCCCGGTCATCTCCGCGCCGATGAGCGTGGAGCCGCTGCCGCCGAAGAGGTCGAGCACGTTCTCGCCGGGTCGCGATGAGAACTCGATGGCCCGCCGCGCGAGCTCGACCGGCTTCTCGGTCAGATGAACCATGCTCTGCGGGTTGACCTTCTTGATCGACCAAGTATCAGGCACATTCGCGGGGCCGAAGAAGCGGTGTGCCGCGCCTTCCTTCCAGCCGTAGAAGCACCACTCGTGATTGCCCATGAAGTCCTTGCGGGTCAGGACCGGGTGCTCCTTGATCCAGATGATCGCCTGGGCGAAATAGAGCTCGCAGCGCTTGAGCACGGGCGGGTAGTTGCCGCAGTTGGCGTAGCCGCCCCAGATGTAGAACGTGCCGCCGGGGATCAGCACGCGGGTGATATTCCCGAACCACGCCGCGAGCAACCGGTCGAACTCGTCGTCCGACACGAAGTCGTTGGCGAGCGGCCGGTCCTTGGCACGGAGCTTCTTGTGCGTGGCACGACTCTTCTCGGGGTAGCGGTTGAGGTCGGCGCTCTGCTGGTCATGCTGGTCTGCCTTGCCCGGCAGCGCGAACGAGCTCAGGCCGGCGACGATCGCGTTGTTCGAGCGTGGCTCGACCTTCACGTTGTACGGCGGGTCCGTGTTCACGAGATGAATCGGCTGGCCATCAAGCAGACGGTCCAGGTCCTCGGGCTTGGACGAGTCGCCGCACATCAGCCGGTGGTTGCCGAGCACCCAGATGTCGCCGGGCACCGTCGTCGCTGCGTCCGGTGCGCCCGGCACGTCGTCGGGATCGGTCAAACCCTCGCTGCCCGCGGGAGCCATGATGGCGCTGAGATCCTCGGCGCTGAAGCCGAGCAGCGCGAGATCGAAGTCCACGCCCTTGAGGTCGGCCAGCTCCAGCGGCAGGAGCTCCATGTCCCACGAAGTCAGCGTGGCGACCTTGTTGTCGGCGATGCGCAGTGCCTTGACCTGCTCGGGCGTCAGATCGGTGGCGCGGATCGTCGGCACCTCCTTCAGCCCGAGCTTCCGCGCCGCGCGGAGTCGCGTGTGCCCGGCGATGATCACGCCATCGGCGTCGATCAGGATCGGCACCTTGAAGCCGAACGCCTCGATGCTCTTGGCCACCGCGTCGATGGCGGCGTCGTTGATGGTGCGGGGATTGCGGTCGTATTCCTTGACCGCGTCGATGGGCAGCGTCTCGATGTTCATAGCGATCTCCGTCGGAAGCGCGGCGGGGAACGCCAGCGCAAAACGTCGTGGTGGCCCGCCGCACATGCGGCAGGTCCGGGGATCGGTGGATCGCTGGTTGGCTGGATCGCTCGGGCGACGGGCCCGTCCGGGAGCGCTTAGCGCCCCGATTCCCCCGCGCTACGGGCCGCGCCCGTTGGCCACGGGTCCGCCCACGTTGGCCCACGTCGCGTCATTGGCGGCGAGGCGTACCAACCCCGCCACGGGGCCGCCCCGCGCTCGGACGGGCGAAACAAACTCTGTCGCCAAGCGCGGCTGTTCCCGCGGGCCAAGCCACGCGATCGGGCCCGGGAAGTACCTAACGCCATCCGCCTCCCTTCCCGTAAGGCTTCCGGCTGTAAGGCTCCCGCTAGGCGCTGCCTGGCACACGACCTGCATGGGCGCTGCGGTGGGGAGGCGGGGGGCCGGGGGAGGGGTGGGGGAAGGTATAGAAATGAGAGAGATACCTTCTTTCACTTTCTTCAACCCCTCCTTCTCTGCTCCCTTCCCGCCCGCCCGAGAGATCGCGCGTGAAGAATGTGAAAGAAGGGTCCGACCACGTCCGACCCTCGTTTCTGACCTGCTACGGCAGGAGTTCATACACCCTCCTTGACCGCCCGGCGGTCGGCTCGACCCCTTCTTTCAAGCGGCCGGTCTCTTTGAGGTTCTCAAGCACCTCGTCCCGCTCCCGCTGGGTCAGGTGCTGGGTCACGCGGCACATCTGCGACCGGGTCATGCGTCCGCCCGCCGTTCGCATCGCGCGGAGCACGGCCTTCTGCTTGGCGTCGAACTCGCCCTGCGACACATACTCGTGGGCGAGGTACAGGACGCGCCGGGTCAGGTGCTCGGACAGGCCGCACGCCCATTCCGCTGCGTCGGCATCGATGACCGGCTTCTCGCGGTTCTGGGAGCAGGCGTAGATCAGAGCCAAGCGGCACGCCTTCTCCTCAACGCGAGCCCAGATCGACCGCAGGTCCTCGCGCGGGCGCTCCATCTCGGTGTCGGCGAGCGCTGCGAGGCGGTTGAACACGGCGCGGGCGTCGTCGGTCGTGGGAACGACCGTCGGCTTGGGGTGCTCGCGGCTGAGGTTGCCACCGGGGTTGAACGCGCCCCACCAAGCTGCCGCGTCCACGATCGCCTGCGGTGGGTCCTTCTCGGGCTGCCACACGCGTGGCGGCATCTCGCCGGTCTCGAACACGATGAGCCGGGCCATGAACCCGTCGCTCATGGCGTCGGGCGTGAGCGCGTGCTTGAAGTGCTCGGGCGCGGTTGTCGCGAGGAGGGACACGCACGGCTGATCGATGACCTTGTTCCGCTTCGCGTCGGCGTAGGCCTTGCCCTTGAAGACGCTCCGCGCCGACGAGTACATCTTCATCAGCGTCGAGATGACGTTGAACAGGTGCGGGGCCTTCTTCGGGTCGCCGATGGTGCGGAGCCAACGCCCGAACTCGTCGATCTGAAACAGGATCGCGGGTTCGGTTTCGACGGCGGTGACCAGCCCGGCGTCGCTGGCGAGATCCTCGTTGCCCTCGAGCCCGTTGAGACCGGCCTTGAAGAGCACCGCTTTGTTGATGAGCCTCGCGTTGTCTTTGCCCGAGCCGGACCCCGCGAGGCACACGACGTAGAGGTTCGTGCGGTTGCCGCGCTCATCGCGGACCTTGCGGCCTGCGAGCACGGCCTGCAGGCACATCGCGCCGGCGAGCGCGAGCATCGGCTGCCACCGGTGGGCCGTCTCCCTGTTGAACGCCATGACCTCGGATATGAAGCCCGGCACCGCTAGGTACCGCTCGGGAAGCGGGCCGGGATCGACCGGCGCGTCCTCGTCCGGGGCTGCCGTGTCGTCGCTCGCCTTCGCCGGCGCTGCCATGAAGCCCGACAGGTCCACGCCGCCGAGATCCTCGGCCTTCTGAGCATCGCGGAGCCAACCCAGCGGTCTGTCGTGGGGCTTGCTGGCAGCGTCGGTCACCTTGTGCCGCAGTTCTTTCTCACTCCACGGTGGATCGCACCGCGGGTTGTACCGATTCCACAGCAGCGAGAACGCCGCCTCGGGATCGAGGGCGAACCCGTGCACCATCGCCGTCGCGGCCGTGTAGGTCTGACTGTGCCCGCCCGAGCCGGAGATCGCTGGTGGGATGCGGTCCAGGTATGCCGCGGCGCGGCGGAGCACAGCGTCGCCTGCTGGGAAGCGATCGCTTCGTAGTGACGGCGGTTGTGAAACGATCGCTTCTTTGCGCCCGTGCCTGGCCTCGGTCACGGCCTCGGCCAGCGCCGCGACGGCGGCGGCCAGTTCCCCCGCGTCGACCACGGCGGGTTCGCCGTCAAGCGGGTCGTAGGGCTCCCCGCTGGGATGGATGCTCGGGCCGACAACCGTCTGAGCCCCGGTGCTCCGCAGTTCCACGATCATCTTCTTCGACACCGGGTCCTGGTGCTTTCGGGTCTTCATCCCCTCGCACACGTACCACCAGTGCGACGCGGGCTTGCCCGGCCGCCCGGACATCGCGCCCGTCGGCGGCAGGAACTTGGGCGCGAGCGCCACCGCCTCCTCGCAGTCGAGGTCCACATCCACCAGCCACCCGCTCGGTTCGCCCAGCAGCACGCCGATGTTGCCTGTGCCGTTGAAGTGCGCCGGCAGGTCGCTCTCGGAAAGGCGCAGGTCCGTCCACCCCTTGAGCACGGGGATCTTCTTCCGCGCCGGCAGAGGGATGACCGCGTACCCGCGAGCGAGGTACGTGCGTGCCGACTCGAGCAGAATGGAGGGGCCATCGCTCATCGCTTATTCGTTGTCCTCGCGGCGGCGGATGGTGGCGCCCATGATCTTGAGCGTCTGCGCTGCGGTCTCGCGATCGCGCTTGCTGGCGCGGTAGTCCAGCAGGCGGTCGATCTCGATGACGGGCTTGATCGCCAGGTCGAAGCCGTACGTCCCAGTGGCCAGGCCCGCCGCGTGGCCGATCGCCCGCGTGCACGAACTGGCCCGGTGCGTGCCCGCGGCCGCGATCAGCAGCGGGATCTCAGCGCGGGCCTCGGTGTGGTACATTAGCCCGCCGACGCTCCTCGCCAGCAGCGAGCCGATGCCCTTGGTGTCGTTCTTGTCGATGGGCGCGGAGGCCACGTGGCATCCGAGCAACTGCCCGTCCTTGTCGGTCTCTTCGATCGTGATCGTGATCATGCGGTACTCCTTGTTCAGAAGGGGATTTCGTCTTCGGGGATGCCGTACGTCATGCCCGCGGGCTCCGGCGGCCGGTCCGGCAGGCCTTCGTCGCTGTCAAGGCGCGGGGGCTTATCGCCGAGCACGTGCTGCGTGACGCGCTCGAACTGGTCGCCGGCCTTCTTCTCGACGGTGATCGAGAGCGTCGGGGCGAGCGCCCCGGCCTTGGCCATCTCGACCGCCTCCTCCGTCCCGCCGGGCACCGGCTCGACCGAGCGAGCCCGCCACCAGGCCTCCGCCTTCGTGCGCGCGTATCCGGTGTGGTCGAAGCAGACCCACTCGCGGAAGAAGCGGTTGAATCCGACGCGGTACTCGACGCGCATGGTCAGCGGCGCGGACGGGTCGCTGCGCTTGTAGTGCACGTGGTACGTCGTCTCACTGACGCGGTGTTCTTCGCGAGTGGTCTGGCCGCTGAGGATGCCCTCGGTGCTGGCCTTCGCCTCATGCTGTTGGCGGTTGGGCTCGGGGAACTGGTGGCCGCACTGCGGGCAGGTCTGGTAGCCCGCCGCAATCAGGGCCTGGCAGTTCGGACACTCCTTCGCTGGCGCTTCGCCGTCGCCGCGATCGTCGGTGGCGATGCGGATCGCGTCGACCGGGCCGTGGCGGAGCACGTTGCCGCCGAAATCCAGCACGAGGCAGTCGGACTTGCCAGGGTGGAGGCGGAAGCCCCGGCCCACCATCTGGTAATACAGACCCGGCGACATGGTCGGGCGCACGAGCGCCACGCAGTCAATGTGCGGTGCATCGAAGCCGGTCGTCAGCACGTTCACGTTGCACAGGTACTTGAGCTCGCCCGAACGGAAGCGGCCGAGGATCGCCGCACGCACGCCGTCGGGGGTGTCGCCGGTGACGAAGCCGCACTCGATGCGGTGCTTGGTCTTGAGCACATCGACGATGTGCTGCCCGTGGCGGATGCCCGAGGAGAAGATCAGCGTGGCGCTGCGGTCGTTGGTGTGCTGCGCGATCTCCGCGCACGCGCCCTCGACCAGACCCTCTTTGTCCATGAGGTCCTCGACCTCGCTGGCGACGAACTCGCCGGCGCGGACGTGCAGGTCGTCGGTGCTGATCTTCTGCAACCCCGCCTTGGTCTTGAGTGGCGAGAGGAATCCCTGCACGATGAGCTCGCGGACACCGACCTCGTAGCAGACGTGGTTGAGGATGTTCTCGGGGGCGCAGATCGAGCCGGACTTCATGCGATACGGCGTGGCGGTCAGCCCGATGATGCGGACGTTGGGGTTCACCACCTTGGCGTCGGCGATGAACTGCCGGTACATCCCGTCGTCCTCGGCGGGGACCATGTGCGCTTCGTCGACGATGATCAGATCGACGGGGCCGAGGTCGCACGCCTTCTTCCAGATGCTCTGGATGCCCGCGACCGTGACGGCGTAGCCGAGGTCCTTGCGCTTGAGGCCAGCCGAGTAGATGCCCATCGGCACGTCGGGCGCGATGACGCGGAGTTTGTCGGCCGCCTGCTCGAGGAGTTCCTTCACGTGCGCCAGCAGCACGACGCGTCCGCCCCAGTGGCCGACGGCGTCGCGGCAGATCGTCGCGATCACCGGCGTCTTGCCACCGCCGGTCGGAATGACGACGCACGGATTGTCGTCGCGGGTCCGCAGGTGCTCGTACACCGCGGCGATGGCTTCGGATTGGTAGGGACGGAGCTCCATCAGCACGCCGCCTCCTCGATCGCTCGCACGCAGACCGACCACAATCCAACCTGCTCATCGGTATCCCAGCATGGATCGGGGCGTCCCGGCCGAGACAATGACCAGGCACGAGCCTCGGTGCTCGGCGAGAAGTATCCAACCCGCTCGGGCTGATTCACGCCTGTTGCCGGCGCGTTCCACTTCTTTCGTTGCTCCGCCATATAGCGTGCATGGCATGGCTCGCAGCAGAAGCCGAAGCGTCGAGTCGTACTGCCGCATTGTGGACACGGAACGGTCATGACTTGATCTCTGTGAGTTCCACCAGCACTTTGCCGCCCGGCGTCACCGGGCCGCGTTCAATAACCAGCCGATCGATCTGCGAGTCGTCTCGGTACGCCCCGCCCTTGGCGAGCGCATCGAGCAGGGCCTTCTGCACGTTGTCCAGGTCGCGGCGGCGGTTGTCGGGCGGGCAGACGGTGACACGCACCTCCAGCCGACCATTCATCCGCACCACACGCATCACCGCGAGGGCATCGCACACGCTTGCGCGGTAGCGCCGCCCCTCGCGGCTCAGCACGGTCCTTGAGCCCATCCGTCGCCAGATGTGGTTCACACTGGGCGGGTACGGGAGCTCGAGGACGCGACCAGATGGACTCAGCGTTTCCAGGGCGGCGTGCTCCCCGGGCCGACGCCGACGGGAGCGCGAGCGCTCATTGGCGCGCCGCCACCGCCCTTCTTGGCGTAGCCCTTGATGACGTTCGTGAACTCGCCGTTGTCGTCGCGCTTCTTCAGCCCGACGTTGATCTCCAGGGGAACGTTGTGGAGCTCGACCGAGTCCTTGGGCTGCATGACGCCGATCGCGCGGCAGATGGCGGAGAGTTCACCGCGGGCGATCTTGACAGTCATCTCACTCTTGTTCTCAAGGTTGAGGCGGGCCCAGACCAGGCGGCCCTTGAACTCGCCGTCGATGATCTGGAAGGTCAGCTGCAGGTACTTGCCGCCGCCGGTCTTGGTCGGCTTGAGCTCCGACTCGGAGACGACGGCGAGGTACTTGCCCGCGGGGAGCGGATCGAGCGCGACGGACGGGTCAACCTGGTTGGCATCAAAGTTGTTCAGCGTGGCCATGAGTCAGTTCCTTTGCGATTGGTGATGGACGGATGAGGGATGGACAACGACGACGGCGCTCAGGCCGCGCCGGTGGTGTCGGATGTGGTGGCAGGTGCAGACGCCTCGGCGAACGGGTTTTCGCCCCGGGCAAACGCGCCGTAGACGCGGTAGTCGAGCGGAATCTCCTCGGGCAGGCCCAAGCGGTTCTTGGCGACGTGCGCCGGCCGCTCGACGGTGCGGATGATCCGCTCGCCGGTGGAAATGCCGTTGTGCTTGGCCTTGTTGAATCCCTCGTCCACCTTGATGGTGTGGACCTTGTACGTGGCGAAGAGCACCTCGTCGGCCCACTCCTGAACGAGCGCCGACGCGAGCTTGTGCAGGCGCGGCGAGTAGCGGTCGTACGGCACGGTCTCGGGGTTCTCGAACTTCTCGATCTTGGCGTGCGCGATGAGGACCACCATCATGCCGCGATCGCTGCGGAGCGCATCGAGGGCACCGAGCACCGATCGCCACTTGTCGATGGCGAACGAGAATCCCTTCGCGTAGCCGATCTTCTCGATGTTCTCGACGTTCTCGTCGGCGCACACCTCGGCCCAGATCAGGCGCTCAAGCCAGTCCAGGCTGTCGATGACGACGGTGCGGTAGTCGTGGTCGCTCGAGTACAGGGACTCGAGCGCCGCCATCACCTCGCCGAGGCTGCGGGCCAGCGGGAACGACTCGCAGTCGATGTCGGCCAGGCCGTCCTCGGTGGGGACGAAGATGGGCTTCTCGGCCATCGCGCCGAAGGTGCTCTTGCCGATGCCGTGCGTGCCATACAGCATCACGCGGCGGGGACGGGCCTTGCGGCCCTTGCTGATCTGGTTCATGAGGGTGTGGGGGGTTGCGGTTGCGGTTGTGGGCATGGAATCTCCGTGATGGCAGAAAGTGGGATCGATGTCCTCAGGCCAGATGTCGCGGGTGAATGCGCCTTGGCCGAGGCGGACGAGCGGAAGTGGTGTGATCACGCGGCAGCCGCCGTGGGCTCGGCCGAGGACGCCTTCACGCGCCGGACGGTGAAGGCGTCATCGCCGAACTCGCGGAGCATCAGCGAGGTGAACATTCGGACGACCGCTGCGCCCACCGGCGTTGTGCCGTCGACGCTCAGGCTTCGACCCGCCTGGTCCGCCGCGAAGCTGACGTCCATTCGGACGATGGCATTGCCGAAGAGCCCCTCGGCGGCGATCATCGCCAGGTGCAGCGTTGCTTCCGCGTCGGTGAGAGCGATGTCCTTGTCGAAGGTGAAGCGGTACACGCCGGTGGTCATGGTGAACTCCTCGCGGCACACTGGAGTGCTGCTCCCCGGCTACATACGCCGTCCGCAGAGCCGCTGTCCGCTTTGGTCAAAACGTCTCGAAGCCCGCGGCGGCAAATCGCACACGAAGCTCGGCGATGCGATTACGTAGCTGGCGACGGGAAATGCCCAGGCCGCGAGCGGTCGACACTGCGGAGTCTTCCTGGAGCGCACGGCACAAGTCGGCGAGATCGGGGGGCAGCGCCGCCACGATTTCGCGGATCGAGTCATTGAGATGGAACTCATCGATGGGGGAGCGGACCTCACGCCCAAGGCGGCGAGCCGCATCGGCCTCCCCGACCGCTGCCGAGCCAGTGACCGGATCCGTGGTCTGGCTCTCCCGGAGCCTCTCGATAGAGGCCATGCCGTGATCGCCGGACCGCTTCTCACGCTGGCGAGCCCGAAGCAGGGTGATCGCGGCTGAGTCCAGAACGCGGGAAACGAACGTGCGAAGCTGGGCCCGCTCGGGATCGAACTGGCCGAGCCGCTTGGCGAGGATGAGCGTCAGGTCCCGCAGAACGTCGTCGCGTTCGACGCCCCGGAAGGCCGGGGACTTCATCAGGCTGCGGGCCTTGATCAGGATGAGTGTGCGGATGTATTGGTCGTTCAGTGATGCGCCGTTGGTCACGGGTGACCTCCGGGGCCGGAGCCATCACCCGTCCGTGCCAATCTCGCGTCGCGGCGCACGCCGCAGACATTCACGAGCTTGTAGCGACCGGCGGGTTATGGCCCTCGTGGCCCTCGGACCCACCGGCCGGTGTCGCGGTTCTGAACGCCCCGCGACGCACGCCATCGATGTCGAACAACGCGCAGAGGCCTGTGTTCACGGCACCTGCACGATTTTCAGAATCTCCCGCCTTTGTCGCGTCGGTGCGACGCGACAGTCCGCACCACCGAGTTGCTGTTGGCTCCGTTGATGACGGCAGAGGCACCGCCGGCGCGGTCCACGGCACGCTTGACCTTGTCCTTGGTGATCTTGGTCTTCAGGCGTGCCGAGAGCACCTTGGCCGCCTCGCGGTACGAGTGGCATGCCTGGTACGCACCGACCAACACCTCGTCCTCTTGGTTTGATGATGCAGCAGCCTGGGCATGCCGGCGCAGTACACGCCTCTTGCCGGCGGGGTCCAGCGGCAAGAGTTCCACCTGCGCCTGAAGCTCGTCGGCCTTCTGAACCAGGTCGTGAAGCAGTACGCCATCCGCCTGCAGCCCTGTCGCATCCTGCGACATCACACGCGACAGTGCGACACAGGCCGGTGGCCGCCCCGGCCAGATGTGGGTCAGGGGTTCCAGGCCGCTGACCAGCACAATGGGCCGACCTGCCTGACCCGCGTGGGCTGCGATGCGGGCGGCATCCTCGGCACCGAGCCCCCGGGCCAGCAACACCTCACGGGAAGTCTGCTGCCATCGGGTTGTGCCGAGCCGCCACACACGGCCAGACTCGATCGGAGTGGGGCGTCCCTGAATACCAAGCGCCGCCGCGATGAGCGACGCGACGGCGTCACCGTCGATCGTCCATTGCCGCAGGGCTTCAGAATCAACCTCAACCGTGACCGACTCCGGGCACGCAATGAAGAACCGAGGCGGGTCGGCGTCGGGAACCTCGAGCACATCCTCGACATGCCCCGAAGGGCAGCACGAACAGCCCACGCGCGAGGCGGACGTCGTGGCGCAGAGCACCCCACGCTCCTGGAGCCACTGGGCTTGCCCATCCGGCCATGATGCCACCTCACGGGCGGAAAAGAGAGGCTCCCTGCTGTCGAAACACGCCCACAGGCGGGAGAGGAAATCACCCATGGGTCACCTCCCACAGCCGCAGGCACCGCTCGCCGATCGCGCGCAGCTCGTCCGGCTTGCTCTTGAGGTCGCAGGAGTTGGGGCAGCTGACGCTAAACCTCAGCGGGCGCGGGCGTGCATCCGTTGAGAAGCGCAACTCGAACGACATCTGCTTCACGCGCAGCCGGTCGGGCGTCAGCCGCTGCGTGTTTAAGTACTCGGCAATCGCCTGGTCGATCCGGTGAATGCCTCGCTCCGGGTTGAGCCCGAGCTCGATGTACTCGCCCGGCCGGTCGATCGGCTCCACCCGCACACGGGTGATGGTGACTGCAACGATGCGATCCTTGGGATCGGTCGGCAGCCTCCGGTCCGGCTTGAGCAGGTGATCAAGCGCGTATGCGGGGCGCTTCGGGTCCGCGGGTCCGATGTCAACGCCAAGCACGGCCTTGCAGAACCTCTGCTGGAGGGGCTCGTACACCTTCTTCCCGCCCTTGGCGTACACATCGAGCGTCCCATCGCTGGGGTTGAACACGAAGACGTTGTCGAACACGCGCCGCTCTTTGCTCCGCACGAGATGCCCGGTGTCGTCGAAGACCACCGGGTCATCGGGGTAGTCATCGAGATAGGCAAAGAAGTACTCGCTGCCGCCGATCCTCGTGTAGTGCTCGATCTCGCAGATCTTGCCGCGCAGCTGGCGATCCCAGTAGAACTCCGCCAGCGCCGCCTTCAGCGCCGCCTTGTGGGAATCATCCACCGCGATCGCCTCCTTCGGCAGGCTGTTCCGCGTGATCCAGTAGCGGCCCGTGGAGAGGGCCTCCGCCCGTGCGAAATAGGCGGCGACCACGAACGCCATCTTGACGTTGAGGTACGTCCACATCGCGCGGTCGGCCTGGCCGACAATCGCGTCGAACTCGGCGAGGCGATCGGGCGCGATGCGCTGGATCTCCTCAACCAGCACCTTCACGCCGCGCTCGTCCGCCAGTTCGTTGATGTCCTGGAGCACGAGCTGGATGAGCCGGCGCTTGTCGTCGGGCATCTTCTGCCACGCGGTGAAGATGGGCTCGACCTGGGTCTCGCCCAGGTCATCCCAAGGGATGCCTTCGACCACGCCGGCGCGTTCGAAGCACACGCGGGTGAGCGAGTTGGAGATCTTTCGGAGGATGCGACGCGGATCAAAGTCTTTGGCCATTTCAGGGCCTCCAAATGTCCATGTCCCGTGAACAGTAAACGCACTGCGCACAAGAACACTGGGGGTTCAACCAAACAGGGATCGATCACGAGTAAGGAGCCCAAGCGCCTCCAAGCGGTAGCTCATGGCCTCGGCAGACACATGGAACTGCTCAGCGAAAGGCTTCGAGAAGCGTTGCATCGCAGCGTCCTGCTGTGCCTTCACACTTCGGGATAAGGTTGGCGCGGCGAGGTCAAGCACACACACAACGTCATCGGTGCCCCTCCACTTGATCCACGCCCGGCGAATCAGGTCACGCGGCATGAGCAGGAACGCCGCGAACATGTTCGCCTGCACCTCTTCACGCGCTTGATCGGTCGAGCGGCACACGAACGCGGGCGCATCCGCTGCGGATGTCAGAGACATCTGTGTCTCGTCGCGGAGAAAGACCTTCCGGTGAAGCTGCCAGTGGCCGATCTCATGGGCGAGCGTGAAGCGGTAGCGTCCCAGCATGCGCGGATGCTCGACGGGATCAAGGCTCCGGTCGACTCGGATAAGCTGCTCCTTGAACCAGATCGCTCCCAGCACATCGCCGTGACGGAATCGCTTCTGCAGGTCATCTATTTCATACCGCAGGTTGAGCTGCAGCTCGATCATTTCATCGACGGGAACCGGGGGTTCGGAGACCTCGCCGTGAGCCTTCTGCCACAGCTCAAAGAGCGTCTCGGCTTCGGCCTCGATGTTCTCATCGCGCAGCCACGGCACACGTTCGGTCTTGGCAGGCGGTCGCCCCATCATTGCTCCTCTCTCTGCATCTTCTTGGCCTGCGCCGACAGTGCCTTCAACTGGTCTGCCGTCAAACCCTTCGCCGCCCGCAACAACTGAGGCATCTCTTCCGGCTCGCTCTGGATGATTCCGCGAAGATCCTCCGGCATCCGGCCGGCCAATGACATCAGCTCATCTGGGTTCTCTCCGAGGACCTCCGCCATCCGACGCACCCGCTCGGCGGTCGGAGGGCTCTCCACCTTTCCCTGCTCGACGAGCGAGAGATAGGTTGGGCTCACGTCGATGAGCTCCGCGAACTTCCGCAGGCTGTGACCCTTCGCGAGCCGCTTCTCGCGGATGAGCTCGCCAAAGGCTGGTTGTTTCTTGCTCATGTCTGGCGTCCGTTCACAAATCACTCCTCAGGCCGCGATCGGCCACTCCGCGTACAACGCCTCCGCCTGTGCCATCAGCACGGGCATCAGCCGATCAAAGTCCTCAGCCTTCACGCCCTGCTTCGTCAGAACACGCCGCACCGCCGCTCTCACTGCGGCCTTCACGTCCTCCCGGTGCGGCTCGGTCCAATCCACCTTCAGGTTTCGCTTGATGCTCTGCACAACGTCGTGGATCAGGCCCTTCAGGAAGTCCACGCCGTAGACGTTCTCGTAGTTGATGGCGACGGCGTCATAGAAGGCAAGCTCATCCTCCGCCAAGCCCAACTGCCCGGCCCGCTGATCCGATGCCTCCATGTCCTTCTTGATCTCGATCATGGCGCGGATCACGGCCGCCGCGTCGATAAGCCGGTTGTGGTACTTCTGGAGCGTCGCTTCCAGTAGTTCACGGAACGTCTTCGCCTTGGCCAAGTTCTTCTTCGCCCGCATGTGGATCTCGTCGGCGAGCAGTTTCTCGAGCAACTTGAGCCGAAGGTCCGGCAGCGGCCGATCCTTAAACGTCTGAAGGAAGTTGTCGTCGAGGATCGAGATGTCGGCCCGCGTGATCCCCGCGGCCTTGAAGATGTCAACGACGCCCTCGCTCTCGACGGTGTCATCCACCAGGTCCCGCACCGCCTTCTCGATGTCTCTGGTAGGTCCACGCCCGCGGATCGTCTTGAGGAGCTGCTTACGCACCCGCTGACAGAAGATCACCTCGTCGGCGCTGGCGCGGCAGTCATCCAGGTGTTTGACGAGCAGGAATGCGCTCGTCAGCCGCAGCTCGGCGTCCAAGAAGTGGTCCCGCAGGTCATCGTCGCTGGTCAGATGCCCATAAACCGCCGCGTAGCGGTCCTCCAGCGCGATCGGCGAGAGCCGCCGCCAGTCGCCGTAATTCACGCCTTCGGGGAGGAACGACCGCACCTCGGCCAGCGCCGCCACGAACAGCGGCCGGGCGTCTTCATCCAGCCCGCCCGCGGGCTTCCCGTGATCTTCTCCACCCGCTGAGTACTTCGCGGTCGCTGCCCGCAGCTCATCGCCAATGCCGATGTAGTCCACGATCAGTCCGTGCGGCTTGTCGCTGAACACGCGGTTCACACGCGAGATCGCCTGGATCATCGTGTGGCCCTTCATGGGCTTGTCCACATACAGCGTGTGCAGGCAAGGGATGTCCGTGCCCGTGAGCCACATATCGCAGACGATCACCATTGACAGCGGATCGTCCGCGTCGATCATCCGCTTCTTGATCGCTTCGCGCTGCTGTTTGGTCGTCAGGTGCCCGGCCTTGCTCCACGCCTCGGGGTCCTTGCCCAGGTCGCCGGTCATCACCACCTTGATCTCGGGGCACCCCGGCAGCGCCTTCAGCGCATCGTACAGTCTCACGCAGTTCTCGCGGATCATGCAGACGACCATCGCCTTGCCCTTGAGCGTGGCCGTCCGGTCCTTGAAGTGTGCGAGCAGGTCGGCCGCGAGCAGTTCTATCCGCTCCTTCGCGCCCGCCGCCTTGGCCAGCGCAGCCCATTGGCCCTTCTTTCTCTCCAACTCGTCGATCGGCGCATCTTCGACAATCTCCGCCAGTGCCCCATCCACGTCCGTCTTGTTCAAACGAAGCTTGATCTGCCGTGGCTCGTAGAAGATCGGCACCGTCGCCTTGTCATCCTGGCTCTGGCGGATGTCGTAGACGTGGACCAGGTCACCGAAGACCTCGACGGTGTCGGCCCCGCTGAAGGAGACAGGCGTGCCGGTGAACCCCAGCCGCCGCGAATTGGGCAGCGCCGCCCCGAGCCAGCGTGCAAAGCCCTTGGTGAATCCGTATTGGCTCCGGTGCGCCTCATCGGCGATCACGATCACATTGTCTCGCGTCGAGAGCACCGGATGCTCGGCCTCGCCCTCACGCAGCGCGAACTTCTCGATCGTGGTGAAGATCACCTCACCGCCCTGCGTCTGGAGCAGGCCGCGAAGATCTTCGACGCTCTTGGCGTGCTTGACGTCGCCCACCAGCGAGCGGGCCGAAACGAACTGGTCGTGCAGTTGCTGGTCCAGGTCCGTCCGATCGACCTGAATCACGAAGGTCGGGTTGTTCAGCACGGCCTCCCGCCGCAGCATCCCGACCAGGAAGCACATAGACAGCGACTTCCCCGAGCCGGTGGTGTGCCAAATGACGCCCAGCCGTTTGTCTGCCGTCCCCGCCTTTACCGATTCCAGGATCTTCCTCGCCCCGATCCGCACCGCAAAGAACTGGTGGTATTTTCCTCCCTTCTTAACAATCTTGCCTCCAGCCGCTCCGATCGTCTCGAACACGATGAAGTCGCGGATGTACGCCAAGAGCCGGTCCTTGGGCAGCAGCCCCTCGACCAGCGTCTTCATGCTCCCGGTGGTGCCGCGCTCGACTGTCAGGCCGTCAATGCTCTTCCACGGCGCGTACCACTCCGCGCTGGCGGTCCACATGCCGTGCAGCGTGGTCACGCCGTCGGAGGCGATGCAGAGCGCGTTGTGGTCGAATAGTTGCGGGATCTCGTGGCGGTAGTGGCCGATCTGGTTGATGGCATCCGCCACCGTGGGCTGGTCGTCGTACGGGTTCTTGAGCTCGAACAGGACCAGCGGCAGCCCGTTCACGTACACGATGACGTCGGGGCGACGATCGTTCCCACTTGGCCCGTGGACGGGCAGCTGGTTCACGACCAGAAACTCGTTGTGCTCGGGTCGTTCCCAGTCCACGGCATAGACGTGCGCGATGCGTTTACCCGCGGGCTTCCCGTCTGCCGCCGGTTCTTCGACCGCAATCTCCACGCCACCGCGAAGCATGGCGTGCAGCGCCGCGTTGCGGCGGAGCGTGTCCACTCCCTCGGGCCGTGCGAACTTGGCGACGGCTGCATCGATCGCCGCATCCGGCAGCCCATCGGGTCGAGTGACTGTCCGCCCGTAGCGGGCGATGAGGAACACCCGAAGCCGGTCCTTGAGCACGACCTCTGAGTCATCGGGCCTCGCAGCAGCGCCCAACTCCGACCCGTGGACATAGACATACCCGAGCGACTTGAGCCGCTCAATGGTCGTCCACTCAAACTGGGATTCAGAGCCGTGCCACGTCATGCCGAAACGTCCTTTCGTTGGTGCTCAGGCGGGAGGTGCCCACTTGCCCTGTTCGTTGTAATCGAAACACCGCACCCAGCCGCAGGCGTTCCAGACGCCGTCGAACAGCGACCGGAGGTCTGTCAGCAGATCACTGTCCCTGGACTCGATGAGCACGTCGGGGAGGACCACCAAGTCACGGTCAACCGGGTAGTGCTCCCAGACCATGAAGCGATTGCTGACTGCCAGCGTCGCGCCCTTCGCTCCCGCCAACGTGGCCAGCACGAGGTAAGGCGGCAGGACATCGCACGCGATCAGACCAGCCCGATACTGCTTGACGCTCGAGACGACCTCCTGGGCAAGCCACTGGCTGGCGATGTACGGGCGCGGCTCACGAGTTTGAACGACCTCGGTCGTCACGCCTTCAACGATTCCGGAGCGGAACACCTGGCAGTACGCGGTCGCGCCGGGCGCACCCGCACGGCCCCCGGTGAACTTCAGGAGCCCGTCGATGTTGATGCGGGAGTCGCTGCCGCCCGTGCAGAGTGGTTGAAAGGCCTGGCTTGCCTTCTTCATGGCCTCGGCGGAGACTTCCCTCCCTGCGGCGAACGAGGCCAGGGGAACAACATGAACGACTAGCCTTGCGCCGGCCGCGAGCGGCAGGGGAGCCTCTTCCCCGATAATTCGAGCCAACCGATCATCCCGCCAGCGCCGGATGCGCTCCGGCAACTGCTCCGACAGCGCGAACGCCGAACGGATCTCCGTGGCATCGAAGATGTACTTGCCCTTGCTGTTGCGCCCGAACATCCGAAACGTGTCGTTGATCTTGACCAGATGCGGGCCGCGCCAGCTCTTGGGCACACGGACGACGATCACCGGACCCTTGCCCGGGATCGCGATAGCCCGTGACTCAAACCCGGGCACGCGCGGGTCGATGCTGGTCTGAATGACGGCCTCGATGCGGCGGATCTCCGCGTCGGCATCGACTCCGGGCAAACCCGGCACGGCCGTAGCCACGCCGCCCGCCTCATCCACGCCGAAGATCAGGTCGCCGCCGCCGGCGTTGGCGAAGGAGGTGACATCTGCGCGGAGTTCGTTCTTGTCCTTGTCGGTGTTGCCCGGCAGGTCGCGCTTGAAGTCCAACGTCCGGCGTTCCTCGTCACCATTGGTGACGAGGGACTGGATGTCAGCGGCCTCGATCTTGTCCAACGTCTTGGGAATCACATAAACCTCTTGAATCGCGGAACTTCTTCGATTACCCGTTCTGGCCGAACAGCCACAGCAGGCCGACGATCCCACCGACCACTAGCAACTGGCGCTGCGCCTCGGCCTTCTGCATCTTCATCCCGTCGAGAACCCGCTGAACAGCGGCGAGCGCATCACTTGTGTTCTCTCGACTGATGGGTTGATAGATCACCCCGTTCAGACACCCGAGGTCCTCTGGCCTGACCCCAGCGGCGACAAGCGGCACGATCGGCTTTCCCTTGGCTCGTGCATGCCCAACTTCCTGCCCGACGGACATTGCCCGCGCCACGGTTTGATCTGTGATGATGACGATGACCAGGTCGCTCGCGTCGATCCATCCGAAGATGCTGGGCCAGACTTCGTGGCCAGGCGTCTTGCTGGTGTCCCAGCACAGAGGCTTATCCCCACCCGCCGCGATCACCTGAGCCACCCTGCGCAATAGGTCAACGTCTGCCACGCTGTAGGAGATGAACACGTTCACTTGGGCACCTCCACCGACCGGGCCGCCGGCGTGAAGTACCGCCACAACCCATCTCCTAGCGACCGAACGGCAGCCACGAGCATCCGCACCTCATCCGCTGAGACACGCACCTTTCGCCTTTCGATTGCGGTGTCGTCGCCTGATTGCTCGATGTACTTCTCGTCGATTACCCCGCCTTTGTGGGCGATCACATGACGCTTGTGGAAGCAGCGGACCATGAGCTTCCACTCTTCTGGCGTCGTCAGCGTCTGAAGGGACGTCCCAAACAAGGCCTGCAACGACTTGTCCGCACCAGTCAAGCTTTGAAACGACACGCTGGACGCCTTCTTCGGATCATTTGCTCGCGCGGCGTGGGCACTCAGCAGTTCGCGACCAAATCCGTCAAACGACGAAACCACGTCTTCAAGCGCGTTCTGAACCAGATTCTCAGTGATCTCGGGCGTAGGCGCGGCTTGAGAGAACTCAATCACCTTCATCGCAAGGTCCAGGTTCTTCTCCAAGATCTGACGGGAGTTGTGACATCCGCAATCTGGGCAGAACCCAAAGACACCGAACACGCTGTACCGAAGGGTGCACTGGTCGCACACGACCTCGGTTTCGAGTGCCTTCTCTCGGTAGTGCCGAAGGGGGGCGCGTGGCCCTTCCTTCAGTGTCATGCTGATGCCAATACCGAACGCACCGCGCGGCGGGTGATTGAACGCGAGCTTCTTCAACTCGCGGGTCACGATGTCCCCGATGGCTCGGAACGCGTATGACTTCGCGTACTCGATCTGCTCCTTTGTCCAGAACTGATCCGGCTTGCCCCGATGGCCGCAATACGGACATACACAGTCGAGATCTTCGCCCGTCAGGCCCGTTCCAGGCTGGAGTTTGAAGTACCCCTCGCATTCAGCATTGGGGCACTCACGCCCGACCATGCCGGTGTCATCCGTGGGGATCGGTACGTTTATCTGCTTCGGAAAATCGTCGAATCTGCTCATGCGACGACCTCCTTAACGGCCGCCGACACGTGATGCAGGCGGAGTTCGCCTGATAAGAGAACGGGCAGTAGCGAATCGCGGAGCGCCGCAAGCGTGCCGATCTGCGTGGTGTTCTGATCCATCATGCCGTAGAGACGCTCCAGGTGCCGCCCTACCTCGGCCTGTCGCTTCGGTGAGGGCAGTGTGATCCGCATGCGACGCTGATCGGTCAGACTGACATAGTCCGCCATATCGGTCTGGCCCTTGGTCATGTCCACCTGCTCGCCGAACTCGTCGCCGTGCATCCATTGGTGCAGGACGAACGGGTTGAGACGTGAAGGATCGGCAGCACGCCAGAAGCAGAGTTGTGGCGCATATACGAATGTCGGCGTGCTCTTCGAAACTAGCGCAAGCCGCCCAACTGTGCCCTTGGACGTGAACACCGAGTCGAGTGGCCGGGACACCTTGTCGCCCGCGGCCTGAACTCCATCAACGCCCATGTACTCGCAGTCTGTGAACTGAAAGCCGCCGTCAATGTTGCCCGCTCGCGCGAACGGGAGACCGGTCGGTCGCAGTTCGCTGCGCTTGGCGCGGTATCCGTCACCAATGACGAGCACGCCCGAGTCGGTCAGCGATTGTGTCGTCACCGTCTCAAGCTCGCCCTCCATGCGTTCAAGCCAGTCGTTGAACAGAGCGCGAGCCATGTCCTCCAACGTCTGGTTCATCCGCCGGTTCAGTTCGATCTTGTCATCCAGCCCGCCAAGCACCCGTGCGATGGCGCGTTGCTCGGGGAGTGGGGGGAGGGGAACAACGAAGGACTCGATGTGTCCCTTCGTAATCGCGCGTCTGCTCCCACCCGCGTTGAAACCCTCGATGTAGTGCTTGACCATCGGGTGCGTGAGGTACGCGAGAAGATACGCGGGTTCGCACTTCTTCCGATCGCACCGGATACGCACGACGTGCTGGTTGACGCAGGCGGGCAAGACGGATGGCGGCACCATGCAGGCTCGGCCAAACGTGACACCGTCTCCCGTGATGTTCAACAGGAGATCGTCCGCTTCGAGCGCCACACCCGCGAGTTCTTCGGCGGCGGCATCCGAGATGAATGCGAGCCCGTCATCGTCGAAACGGCGATCGAATACGTTCTGGCTGCGCACGAGCGCGACCCGTTCTCGGTACGGCAGATACACGGCGCTGCCTCCGCGCGGCGTTGCTCCCGATCCGATGCGCAACGTGATCGCGTCGAGGCGCGGCAGCGTCCAGCCTCGCGGAAGATCGCCGAGTGGAGAATCCTCAATCGCCACGCCGCACCCCCGATCCGCCCGACAGCGGGTGCGCTGACGCCAGAGGGGCGTGCCGCCCCTCCGGCACCTCCCCGCTGAAGGCACGAAGATCGCCCGCACGGTCCAGGGCGCGACTTCCGCACTCGCGGGCATCTGCGCGGGGTCTCCGGGCACGGTCGACTCCCTCCCGGCGTGCCACGATTCCCCGGCGGCGCGCTGCGCCGCTTCCCTCCACGTCGCTTGGAACACGCTCCGGACGAGTCGGAGCGTTCTCCAACTCACGCAGATGACGCGACAGCCGGCCCGGAAGACGCGACAGATGACCTGTCGCGTTCTCCAGCTCGTGCGGAGAACGCTCCGGGCCGTCCGTCGCGGTCTCCAGGTGATCCGGAGAACGCGACGACTCATCCGTCGCGTCCGCCAAGTGATCCGTCGCGTGGCGGGGACGACGCCTATTAGGCAGAATGTGCGCTGCGAAGTCGATCATCGCCTCGCCCCCCCGGCCAACTTCGCCGCCGGCGCGAGCGCGCCGTTGTTCTTGGTCTCCACTCGCACGCCGTCCAAGCCCGCCGCACGGGCCACCTCGGCCAGCGACGCCCGAATCTGCTTCTCCAGCGCCGCCGACTGCTTGAACTGTTCATCCAGGGTCGCGCACAGGTGCGGGAAGCGGTCCTCGAACGGCTCATCCGGATCATCGCTCTCGGCCGCGCCGACGTAGCGGCCCGGCGTCAGGGCGTAGTTGTGCTCGCGGATCTCGTCGAGCGTCGCGGCCTTGCAGAAGCCCGCGACTTCCGCGGGCGTGCCCTTTCGCTTGAACTCACGATACACGGCTGCGATCTTCTCGACCTCTTCCGCAGACAACTGCTTCTGCTTCCGCGAGCCGGGGATGAGCGTGCCGAGCTTGCGGCCGTCGATGAAGAGGATCTCGTTCTTCCGGGCACGGAAGCCCCCGCCACCGCCTCGGTTCTTCGACAGGAACCAGAGGCAGCACGGGATCTGCGTGTTGGCGAAGAGTTGGCCCGTGAGCTGCACGATGCAGTCCACGTACCCGTGCTCTACCAGCGCCTTACGGACTTCGAGCCGAGCGACTTCGCTGTTGGAGAGTTCGCCGGTCGCCATTACGAATCCGGCAGTGCCTCCGGAGTGCTTCTTGCCATCCGGGTCACGGAGGTGATGCAGGAAGTGCATCATCCACATTGTGTTGGCGTTGCGCGGCGAGAGAGGCATGGGCTGGCCCTGGCCGTTCGCGCCAGCACGCTTGGCGAAGTCCAACCGTGGGTCCTTGCTCGTGATGCGGTGAGCGCCCCAGCCGTCCTCGCCCTTCGCGCCGTCGTTGAAGGGGGGATTGGCGATGACGTAGTCGGCCTTCGTGTCGGCGTGCAGATCATTGAAGTACGAACTGCCGAGTTGGATGTTGCCGTCGATGCCGTGGATGAAGAGGTTCATCCGGCACAGCCGGTACGTGAAGTCCTTGCTTTCCTGACCGATGAATGACAGGCGGCCGGAGTGCTTCGTAAACACGTCCGACTGCACGAACATGCCGCCAGCGCCACAGCAGGGGTCGTACACGACGCCGTCGGTGGGCTCCAGCATGGCGACGAGCGTGCGGACGATGGAGACGGGCGTGAAGTACTCGCCGCCGCGCTTGCCCTCGCTGTTGGCGAACTCGCCGATGAAGTACTCGTAGACGCGGCCGACCAGATCCTCGCCGCCGTGGTCCTGCTTGAAGATGTCCTTCGAGAACAGATTGATGAGCCCGGTGACCCCCTCGCGGTCAAGGTTCGAGCCGGCGTAGATGCGGGGCAGCAGGCCGCGGAGCTTGTCGGGGTAGGTCTTCTCCAGGAGTTCGAGTGCGTCGTCGAGGATGCTCTTGATCGTGTCCGCCTGGGCGTGCTGGAGGATGTACGACCAGCGCGACTTCTCGGGGACGATGAAAGCACCCGCAGCGCGGTACTCGTCCGCGTCGGTCAGGATGCGGGCGCGGGCCTTCGCGTCCTTGGTGAAGTAATCGCTCTTCGGGTCCGCGAGCAACCCCTCGAGTTCTTCGCGGCGGCGCTCATAGCGCAGCGAGAGGAACCGGAGAAAGATGATGGGCAAGACGTACCGCTTATAGTCGGCGGGCTCGATCGAGCCGCGCAGGTTCACGGCGGCCTGCCACAGCTCCTTCATGAGCTGTGCCGTCCCGTTCTGCGGGGCTTCGTCCTTGGGCTTCTTCGCGGTCCGCTTGGCCATTTTGTACTCCGTCCATGTTCAGTGAACGTGGACAGGGTATCATAACCAGCGGGTCAAAGCCAGCGGATCAGGGTAGATCCGACAGCCCGCGTCAAAATGGAGTAAACGCCATGTCGAAGTCCAAGGGATTCAAGATCGGTCGGGACAATGAGACGGGCCGCCTGAAGTCTGTCGAACAGGCCAAGGCCAACCCCCGAGGGTCGTCAGTCGAGGTCATGCCCAAGAAGGGGAACGGCGACACGGGTCGCTACGACAACAAGAAGAAGTAGTTGTCAGCGGCGCGGCAGCGATCCCCATCGCCGCCGTTGCTCCATCCAGTCCATCACGCAGGCCACGTCGCGCAGCATGTGCTCGTGGACGGGATCGCGCCCGCTCATCACCAGCGGCAGGAACAGAATCTCCTCCTGAATATCCGGCGCGAGGTGGCAGAGATTCATCAGCTGCGTGATCCGAGGCTGGGTGACGTGCGTCAGGCGGGCGATCTCGGAGATGTTGGCGACCTTGCCGGCGCGGATCATCTCGTCGAAGTGGATGGCCAGCGCCATCAGGCGGGAGATCCGCGGCACGCGGCCGGGGTCCACGGCCACGCTCGCGGCGGGCTTGGTGTCGATCGTCTTGCGCCCGTGTGCGGCGCGGTTGAAGAAGACCTTCGTCTTGACGGTGATCATGCCTGGGCCTCCGGTCCTTCCACTGTCCCACCTGCTAGCGCTTTCACGCCCGACGGGTAGAACGACACCTCGATGCTGCTGTCGAGGGCGTCGAAGACGACCTTGTTGATCAGCAACTGGAGCATCCTGACCTGCTCTCGGGGCGCGAGCGCGGTCCAGACGTTGTCGAAGTCGGCAAACGCCGCGTGGAGGTCTTCGGCTGAGAGCACTTCCGCTCGATGGCGTTCTAAGGCGGCCCCAATCTCGCTGGCCCGCCGCTCCGCCTCGCGGATCTGGTCGTTGAGGTCGGTGATGCGGCCCGCGGACGCGGAGGACGTTGGCTCGGTGGTTGCCAGGCGGCGGATCTCGGCGTGATTGCGCCCCAGACCACGGTTGACGATGCGCAGCTCGGCGTCCAACTGCTCGATGGCCGCGGCTGCTTGAGCCCGCGATGCCGAGAGCGTCTCCTCCAGAACGCTCTGGTCCTGGCCGACGCACCGGATCTGTTCGACGACCGCCTTCTCGATCTCAAGGGCGGGCAGCGAACCACTCTGGCAACGAGCGCGGCCCTTCTTGATGGCGTTGCAGCAGACGTAGTACCGATACGCCTTGTTCCCACGCCGGGTAAAGGTGTGGACCATCGCGCTGCCGCACCCCTTGCAGTACAGCAGTTTGCGCAGGAGCGCCCCGAACTGGTTCCGCAGTTCGTTGCCGCGGGTCCGTGAATTCTTCTGCATCAGCACGTGAGCACGCCGGAACGTCTCCTCCTCAACTATGGCCTCGTGCTGCCCCTGGTACGTCTCGCCCTTGTGGACCACCTTGCCCATGTAGATCGGATTCGTCAGCGTGCAGTACACCGAGTGCCGGTCCCATTCCACGCCTCCGCGAACCACGCCCGCCTTCGTTCGCCACGATTTGGTCTTCCAGCCGCGTTTGCAGAGATCTTCACCGACCGACAGCAACGACCCGAGTTCGAGGTACCGCTCAAAGATGTGGCGAACCCGCGACGCCTCAGCCGGGTTGACGACGAGGCGTGGGCTTCCGTTCGAGCGGTCGACGTCGTACCCGAACGGCGGCGGACCGCCGCCCCATTTGCCCCGCTTCTTCGCCGCCGCGATCTTGTCCCGGATGCGCTCGCCGATGATCTCACGCTCGAACTGGGCGAACGACAGGAGGATGTTGAGCGTGAGCCGGCCCATCGAATGGGTCGTGTTGAAGTGCTGGGTAACCGAGACGAACGAGACCTTGTGGCGATCAAAGACCTCCATGAGGCGCGCGAAGTCCATCAGCGACCGGGACAGACGGTCCACCTTGTAGACCACCACGCAGTCGATTTTGCCCGCCTCGATGTCGGCCATCAGGCTCTTGAGGCCGGGCCGATCGACGTTGCCGCCGGAGAATCCGCCGTCGTCGTATCGATCAGGAAGCGCTGACCATCCCTCGTTCCGCTGGCTGGCGACGTACGCCTCCGCCGCCTCACGCTGGGCGTCGAGGGAGTTGAACTCCTGCTTGAGCCCCTCCTCGCTCGACTTTCGGGTGTAGATCGCGCAGCGACATTGCGGAGGCGGAGTGGCGGCGTGCTTTCCGTTCTGGGTGCCTCTGCTCATCGACGGCCCTCCAGGTTGAAGAACCGGAATCCGTTGACGTGCGAGCCAGTGACCGCCTTGGCGATCGCCGACAGGGAGCGGTAGCGCTCACCCTCGAACTCGAACCCGTCCGCCAGCACCACGACCCGCACCGTCCGGCCCCGGTAGTCCCGGACGATCGCCGCTCCCGCGGGTGGTAGCCGTGGGTCCGCCGTGGCGGCGAGGGCGACCTTCTTGGCGTCCTTGGGGGCCTCCCCGAGCGTGGCCCACTTGGGCGGCGTACGCCGCACGTCGGTTGGGTTGGCGAGTTGGGCCGCTCGGACACGGGCTCGTTCGGACAAGCCACCTTCGGCGTTGGCCTGGATGCGCCACGCGATGCGGCGGACGAGGTATATGCGATGGCGGCTCTGAATCCGCTCGCCGAAGAGCTCGGCGTAGCGATCGTGCAGTTCGCCGATCGTCATCTTTTCCAGCGCCGCGAGGTCCTTCGAAACGGTTGTCGTCATGGGCAAGTCTCCAGATGCCCGCACCGCTAACGCGCGGTACGGTCAGACACACTGAGGCCGGCTTCCTCGCCCAGTTCAAGTTCGATGTCCGCTTCTTCTTGATGCTCCGACTTCGGGGCGTCGGGGGTCGCTGCAACCGCGTTAACAACAAGGCCCGTAGCCTTGGCGCGGCGGTGCCATCGCATCGCGCCCGTCGCGAGGATGGCGATCACCTCGCGGCGGCGCTGGTCGGCGGACAGATTGGCGTCATCGTCATTGGCAACCATCGGCGGTGCTCCCGGCTCGTCGTCGGACGATTGAGGTGGCGTGGGGGCGAGAAGGCAAGGCATGTCTTCTCCCCGGCTACATACGCCACGCGGAGGCGGGCTGTCCGCACTGGGCATGCGAGGGATCGATCTGATTCGAGTTGCGAGGTGGGATCGCCACCACCTTCGCTGCAGCGCTCACGCGAAGCGCGTCGATGCGTTGGCATCACACGGATCGAGTTTGCGTTCGAAATCGCCGTCGCCCCTGCTGGGCCCGCCACGTGTTGCCGACCCACGAGATGTCGAGTCACGGCTATAACGGCGTGCCGGGTGAGACGCAGAGACTCTGAGACTTTTTGGGTTTGGAAGCGTCCTCACAGGCCAGATGCCGCGCCCCGTGAGTCTCACCGCGCAAGTCGGTGAGACTTCCCGCGGTGGGGCATGTCGAGAGACTCGGCAAAACGCGGCCCGGAAACGCAAACGCCCCGGCCTTGCGGTCGGGGCGTTCACTTCTAACGGGTGGGTCGCCCAGTTTCTGGACGACCCGGGCAATAGAGCGGGCGCGACAGTGTTCGCAACGGGACCGGAGGGAAAGAGAGACACGCGCGCCAGGCGGCGGCTTTCGAAGTTGCAAATCGCCGGTTGGTGCGGGGGTGGTGAGCGCCTTCCCCGATGGGCAGTCGGCGTTGATGCTAGTGGCGGCGCGGCTGCGTCACGCGGCCGAAGCGGTCGATGCGGTCGTAGTCGTCGAGGTCGGCGGGATCGTACAGGGTCATGAAGACGTCCGGCTGGGGGAGGCTCGTGCCGACGAGTTGGCCGACGCCGTTGTAGGCGTAGGCCGCCACGGCCGTGGCGCCCACCTTGACGCGCGTCACCCGGCTCGCGTCGGCGTCGTGAAGACTGTTCGTTGACAGATACTCATACGTCAACGTCGAACCCTCGGGCATGACCATCGTGGTCTTGCGGATCGTGTTGCGACCCGCCGTCGCCTTCGCCCAAGTGTAGTCCACGTCGTAATACCCGTCCGAGGCGTCCGTGCCCCCGGAGATTGCCGAGTTGCGGTCCATGGCGAACTGGGTGAGGTTGCTCCACCCGTCATACGCGTACTGCACCTGGTCCACGACGTTGCCGCTGCCCACGGCCGGGTCGTCATACTGGGTGATCGTGCTCACCCGGCCCAGCGTGTCATAGACCGTGCTGATGCGCTCGACGGCGTCGTCGAAGCCCCCCGCCACCGTCGTGGCCCGGCGGTGCGTCTCGCGCCCCGCGGTGTCGAAGTTGGTCTCGATGATGTTGGCGGACTGGTCTTTCTGCCAGATCACCTGCCCCTGGGCGTTGTAAGCGAACATGACGCGGT
>WYBR01000040.1 GCA_011525805.1 Vicinamibacteraceae bacterium | reverse complement strand
TCGCCGAAGCCGAGGTCCGCCACGCGATCCTGAAAGGGCTTGGTCGCCTGCGCGTCGTTGCCGAAGATGTCGCGCACGAGAATCTGACCGAGGTAATCGACGACCTTGGCGCTGACGGCCTCGCGGTGGAGTTTCATTTCGCCCGCGGCGGCGGCGAGGCGCTCCTGCTGCCCGACGGAAACGTACACGGCCGCGGAGACGGCCAGCAGCACGAGCACGCTCACCACCAGGATAAGCACGCTGCCGCGTGGCCGCGGGCGCGAGGTCCGGCGCGGGCGTGCGCGATTGGGTCTGGTCTGCGCGTGCATGTTCCAACTCCTGTGCTCGGCGAATCCCGCGGCCCGGCGGCCGCGGCGTGTGCTAACTGCCCGTCCGGTCCGGCGAATCGGGCAGGTTGAAGATAAACTCGAACTCGCGCCCCCCGCCGATCCGGCCCTGCGCGTCGTGCAGCGTGAGGCGCACGCGGATGAGTTTGGGCCAGGGCCAGGCCTCGCCCCGCGAGGCGTCGTTGTCGCGCGGCACGAAGGCGCCGAAGACCGCGTAGTACAGATCGTTGTTCTGCGGCTCGACGTTGGGGATCGTCGTGAAGGCGTCGGAGAGGCCCGACGAGGGCGGGAGGACTTCGGTGAGGTACCACGTCCGGGCATCGTCGGGCGTCTGCTCGTAGACGTCCTGGTTGGTGAGGTTGGGGTGCCGGGCGTAGGGATTGGCGGGGTTGTTGATGTCGTACCAGACGAGGTCTCCCTCGGGGTAGTCGACCTCGCCGTTGCTCCACGCCACCTCGAAGTTGCTGCACCCTTCGAGGAGCGTCGCGTGCGTGAGCATCTGGCGGAGGCGTTCGGTGGAGGGAAGAGCGGTCTCGATGCGAATGCGTCCGGTCGAGTACATCATGCGGTAGCGCTGCTGCCGCGCCCACTGCTCGCTGACCTGGTTCAACTGGGCCTTGTGGCCTGCGTCGGTCACGTAGGCGGAGGGATCGCCGCCGACGTCGAAGGTCCGATCCACGTTCCAGTCCACGCCGCCGAGCGGGCCCGTCAGGCCGGAGTAGAGCGCATCGAGCGGATCGGGGTAGATTTCGCGGGCGCCGGTGAAGCGGTTGGTTCGCCAGCCGTACTCGACGATGGACTCCATGACGGTGGAGAGGTCCATGTCGATGAGGTCCACGTAGCCGGGCGAGAAGCGCCGCCGGATGTCCGTGCCGGGGACCGGGGGCGGGTAGAAGTAGCGGTTGTCGAACCAGTAGTTGTCGAACTCGTTGAAGATCTCGATGGGCGAGGGGGCGAAGTTGAGTTCAAACTCGGTGCCGGACGTGTTGCACCCGGCCGCGTCGCGCGTGAGCAGCAGCGCCGGCTGTCGCGCCAGCACCCACTCCCCCGCGTACTTGTTGACGAGATCGGGGCCGGTCAGGGCGAACTGGCCGCGCTCGTCGGCGAACTGGGCGCGGTAGCCGGCCAGGCCCATCGTACCCTTGATGCCCTCGAGGTTGTCCGTCGGGTTCGGATCGCGCAGGCCGTGCCCCCACCACACGCGCGCCACCGGCGCGCTGTCGTTGCGGGAGATGATGTTCTCCTGGCCGAACGAGGGGTTGCGATACTGGTAACTCGCGTGCTCGCCGGAGGTGTAGAAGACGATCTGGTCGAGGCGCACGGTGCCGAGGTCGCGCCCCGCTTCTTCGTCGGCGAGGGAGAGGTAGACGCCGCGCCGGCGGTTGAAGCGGCTGAGGACGTCCTGACCGCTTCCCAGACGCTCGTTGCGGATGACCATGTAGGCCTGGTTGTTGCGGATGATTCCGGCAAAGTCCTGGCGCAGCAGGCGTTCGAGCGTGCGGCCGCTCTGCGTCAAACTCGCCGACGCCTCGCCCGTCGAGATGGTGGTTCGCGTCGTGGAGAAGATGCGGCCGATGCCCACGATAAGCAGGACCGCAACGCCGACCGCCACGATGAGTTCGGAGATGGTGAAGGCGCGCCGCCCGCCTCGGCCGGCTGCGCTTCGTCGGGATGATCCGCCCAGGTCGTGCTTCATCACAGTTTCACCTGCTTGGTCGTGGCGATGAGCGGCCGGAGGCGCCAGATGCCGATCTCCTGGCCCTGCGGGCTGAAGGCCTTGATGCGCGTGGGCACGTACCAGAAGTCGACGCTGCCGAGGATCGGCGACGCGACGCCGTTGGCGTCGATCCACATCGGCGGCCCCTCGAGTTCGTATCGCGGCGAGCCGGAGCCGGTCGAGATCAGGCGCCGGGCGCGGATCGGATTCGTCCCTTTCACCGGCAGGAGCCACAGGCCCGGCTCGATCTGGTCCGCGAGGTCGCCGGAGCGCGTCTGGAGTTCGTAGCGGTCGTCCGTGGGGTTGTAGATGACCGTGGCGGAGTCGCGGCGGAGCATTCCGGCCCCGTCGTTGTCGGGAATGCCGCGGCGGCCGGGAATCTCCGGCTCAAACGGCGCGTTGATGCCGTCGAAGCGGTAGACGAAGGTCGTGTACTGCATCTGGCCGTCGGCCGTGCGCCGGAAGGCGAGTTCCCACCCGTATCGAGGCGCATCGGTGGGATAGAGCCGGTCGGGATGCGAGACGATCCGGTCGTTGAGCCAGCGGTACTTGACGACCACGCTCTGAACGGTCCGGCCCGACAACTCGAAGTTGAAGCCGATGATGGCGTTGCGGTAATCGATGCTGTTGGGGCCGGCGGGGTTCCAGTTCCCCGGGTCGCCCTCCGCCACCTTGAACTTCAGCGGAAGGCGCGACGGGCTGTTTTCGTCCGGGACGAAACGCAGCACGCTCTGGTCGCTCCACGTGACCAGGACTTCGAGGTCGCCGGGATTCAGGTCCACCGCGATCGGCCGGCGCGGGAGGATGACGCGGGGGTAGTTGCGCTGCTGGCCGCCGAGTCCCAGGTCGGGAACGAGGTAGGTCGCGTCCTCGCGCAGCACGAGGTCGGGCTGCAGCGGCGTCTGGAGGTAGTACGCCTCCCCCACGCTCGCCTTCGCGGCGTTGATGCGGTGCCAGTCGGTGCCGAGTTGGCGGATGACGTTCGGATCGGTGAAGCGCGAGCGCAGAGCGGGCAGGCGCGTCGCGAGGAGGCCGTCGGCCGTCCCGCTCACCGACGTGGCGGTGCTCAGGTCGTTGGCGGCCTGCTGCTGGCTGATGACGGCGGGGAAGACGGCGGCGAGGCCGACGAGGCCGATCGCGAGGATGATCGCCGAGAGAAGCACCTCCACGAGGGTGAATCCCGCCGCACCCCGGCGCGGCCGCCGCGCCGCCTCAGCATGATGTCGTGTTGGAGCGTGCTTCATGATTGATCACCTCTTGACGCCGCGCATCAGTTCACCCGTAAACCGGTTGAACGAAATCGGCGTCGCGTTCGCCTCGACCCAGTCGTTGACTTCCTTCTGATCCTCCACCCCGTTGCCGTTCGCGTCGGAGCGCTCCACGGGATACCCCTGCCCGAGCACCATCCACGGCTCGCGGATCGCGAGGTCGGCGCCCAGGTCGAGCAGGTCCACCACGACGAGCATCGGGACAGCGCGCAACTGATACTCGGCGTGAACCACTTCCTCGCGCAGGTTGCCGCCCGGGCGCACCTGCGGCTTCCAGACGAAGTACTCGGGATGATCCGGATCGTCGAGTTCGAGGAACCCATCGCCGCCGCGCGCCAGCGAGCCGAGTTCTTCGGCGTTGCTCACCACCGTGCCCTCGGGGCTGAAGCGGATGATGAACGTCTCGAGGCGCTGCACGTCGCTCGTGTTCGGTTCCTGATCTTCGGCGATGACGCGCGGATCCGTTCGCGGCTGAAGCCAGGGATCGCTGCGGTTGTTGCCGGAGTACTGGTAGAGGTTGCCGAGGTCGGGATACCAGTTGTCGTAGTTGCTGACGTTTCCGCGCGAAGCGCCGTAGCCGTATCCGAGCACGCCCGCGCCTCGGGGCAGCGCCACCGGCGCCTGGCCCTTGATCGCCGCGAAGACCGTCGCCGCGTTCATCCGCCCGCTCACCTGGTCCGCGTCGTAGACCACTCCCTCCGCGCGGAGGACTTCCATCGAGCAGGTCTGTCGCAGCGTGTCGAAGCGGAACATGACCGCCACGTCGCGCCCCTCGCGCACGGCCTGGGCCCGCGCATTGCTGAGGGTGTTGGTGACGGCGTTGATGGCGCCGGAGAGGCGGCCGGACTTCTGAATCGCCCGGAACGCGGGCAGCGTCATCACCACCAGCACGAGGATCACGCCCATCACGACGAGCAGTTCCACGAGCGTGAAGCCCGCGCGCCGGCGATGGCCTCCTGGATGTTCGTGCGTTCCGGTCTGCATGACTGGGCCTTTGCTCCTGACTCGACCTCGGTCGCGGCGGAGGATCAGTTCGACGGCGGTCTGGGCACCTCGTACGAGTAGAGATTGTCCTCGAGCGTTTCGTACTCCCCGTCCGGGCCGGCGGACATGAAGTAGGGACGTTCGTTGAGCGGCGTGCCGAAGGCGCGGAAGGCGTCTTCGTTGTCTTCGTGCGGGTGAATGTAGAGGATCTCCATGCCCCACGGATCGCGCACCGAGGGGCGAGGGTCATCCGCCACCACGCCGGCGTAGGGATAGCCCGCGAGGTCCGCGTAGATCTGCTCGCGCTTCACGAGGAAAGAGGAGTCGATCGTTCCGAGTTGCTTGTCGATTCCGGCGTAGCCCTTGACCTGGTCGAGGTAAACCGCCACCTCGCGGCGCGTCGAGAGGCCGTATGAGCCGATCCCGTCCGGCGCCTTGTAGGCGCGGCGGACGAAGGGCGGCACGGCCCCCTTCTCCGCCTGATATTCCGTCAGCGTCGCGTCGAGCGCCTGGAGCACCTGCCGGCACTGGTCGACCTTCGCCTTGCCGATCACGCTGCGCCCCACCACGACCGTCAGCCCGGCGAGCACGACGACCAGCGCCATCACGATGAGCATCTCGATGAGCGAGAAGCCCGGACGCCGCGGTCGAGAGCGGTTCGTTTCCAGCGCGATCATGACTGGGCCCTTACGATGTTGTCCTTGTTCTCTTCGGCGTCGAGCGTGTTGTCGTCGGCCTTGGCGTCCGGGCCGGTGGACATGAGGATGTACTCGACGGTCCGCGTCTGCATTCTGAAACTTTCGACCTGGTCGGCGCGGATCGAGCCGAACCAGGCGGGGACGTGGTCTTCGAGGCGCTGGCCCTGGGGCAGCGTCTTGGGCCAGTGGCGGTAATAGCGGATCGCGCCGCCCCAGTAGTCGGCGATGACAAAGAGCGGGCGGACGTCGGTGAACGCAACGCCGGCGCGGTTGGCGCCGTAGACGACCCGGTCGTCGCCCCCGATGGCGACGTAAGGGCCGAAGGTCGGGCCGGGAATCTGCCGCACCGGCGGGTCGCCGATCATCTTCTCCTGGTCGCGCCAATACTGCTTTCGTCCGCGGCCGCCGGGCGAGGCGTACTGGTAGCCCCAGGAGCGGTCGCGGCCGGGATCGCGGAATCCCGCGCCCGTGAGGCCGTCGTCGTACTCGTCCTGGTCGCCGTCGCCGTTGAGGTCACCCACGCCGAGGAGGTAAGGCGCCAGCGAGAGGGTGCTGTAATAGTCGATGTCCTCAGCGCGGGCGATGTCGTAGGGGATGATCTCCCCGCTGCCGTTGACGGGAATGGTGTCGTCGAGCAGGGGCGGAAGGAAGCCGTGGTCGGACTTGAACTGCGAGAGTCCCATGTCGATGGCGCGCAGGAGTTGCTCGGTGGAGGCGGCTTCGCCCGTGCCGCGCACCTTGTTGAGCGCGACGATGAGGACGCCGATGAGCAGCCCGATGATCGCGACGACCATGAGCAGTTCGATGAGGGAGAATCCCCCCCGCGCCTCGCGGCGTCTCATGCTGCTGCCTGCCGTTCGTCGTGTCATGACGGCGTTCCTTTCCGCTTCGGCCGGCCCGCGGCGCGGGCCGGCTGACTTCAGTTCTGCCCCACCGACTCGATCATCTTCACGAGCGGGAGGAAGAGCGCGACGACGATCGTGCCGACGATCACGCCGAGGACCACGACCATCAGCGGCTCGAGCAGCGAGACGAGCGAACTGACCGCGACTTCGACCTCTTCGTCGTAGTTGTCGGCGACTTTGAGGAGCATGGCGTCGAGGTCGCCCGTCTCTTCGCCGACGTCCACCATGTTGACGACGATGGCGTCGACCACCTTCGTCTCGCGCAGCGGGTTGGCGAAGGACTCGCCCTCGCGGATCGAATCGTGGACCTTCGTGAGGGCCTTCTCGTAGACGTAGTTGCCCGACGTGTCGCGGGTGATCATGATCGCTTCGAGGATGGGCACGCCGGCGGAGATGAGCGTCCCGAGCGTCCGGGTGAAGCGGGCCACCGTGGCCTTCTTGATGAGCGGCCCGATGAGCGGGATGTAGAGTTTGACGCGGTCGACGACGGCCCGCCCCGGCTCGGTCTTGCGCGCCAGTTTAATGAACAGCCACGCCACAAAGGGCGAGACGACGACCCAGACGGCCCCCGGAATGGCCTGACCGGGATCGGCCGCCGCCATCCACCGGCTCGTGTCGATGAGCCACACCGTCAGCCCGGGCAATTCGATCTCGAAGTCGATGAAGATCTCCTGGAACTTCGGAATGACAAAGACCATGATGCCGGTGACGATGAGGACGGCGATGCTGATGACTGCGGCGGGATAGATCATCGCGCCGCGGATCTTGGCCTTAAGGCGCTGGGCCTTTTCGAGGAAGTCGGCGAGACGCTGAAGGATGAGGTCGAGCACGCCGCCGATCTCGCCCGCGGCGACCATCTTGACGTAGAGGCGGTCGAAGGCCTTGGGCTGCTTGGCCATCGCGTCGGAAAGCGTGCTGCCGCCTTCCACGTCTTCCGCGACCGAGCCGATGATGTTCTTCATCAGGCCCGGACGCTGCTGCTGCTCGAGCACCTGGAGCGACCGGAGCAGAGAGAGGCCGGCGTCCTGAAGGGTCGACAACTGGCGGGTGAACTGGGTGAGGGTCTTAGTCTTCACCTTGCCGAAACTGATGGTGAAATCGCCCTTCTTCTTCTTCTTGGCGGCCTTGGCTCCTTCGGTCTTGGCCGCGCCTTTCGTCTTGCGCTCGCGCACCGAGGTCGGGAAGAAGCCCATGCTCTTGATCTTGGAGATGGCTTCATCGCTCGAGGCGGCGTCGATCTCCGCCTTGCGCGGCTTGCCGGAGGCGTCGAGCGCTTCGTACGCAAAAGTGGGCATGGTGGTCGCTCCAGTGTCCTGATCGGCGCTTCAGCGCCGCGATGCTCCCGTAGTTGGGCCGACGGCGGACCGGTCGGTCAGTCTTCCTCGCTCAGCGTCTCGCGGATCACCTCGTCAATGGTGGTCTGGCCTTCGTAGATCGCGTGCAGGCCGGACTCGCGCAGGCTGCGCATGCCGCGCTTGCGGGCCTCGGCCCGGAGCAGCCCCACGCTCGCCTGCTTCATGATCATCTCCCGCAGGTCGTCGTCGATGACCATGATTTCGAAGATCGCCATGCGCCCCTTGAAGCCCGAGCCGTTGCACGTGTCACAGCCCCTGCCGCGGAAGAAGGTGCGGCCCTTGACGTCCTCGGGGCGCAGTTCCAGTTCCATCAGTTCCGTTTCCGATGGCGCGTACTGCTCCTTGCACTTGAGGCAGATGCGCCGCACGAGGCGCTGCGCCACGATCGCCTCGATCGTCGCGGTGAGCAGGAAAGCCTCCAGCCCGAGGTCGAGCAGACGCACGATCGAACTCGGGGCGTCGTTGGTGTGCAGGGTGGTGAAGACGAGGTGGCCGGTCAGCGACGCCTGAACGGCGATCTCGGCCGTCTCCTTGTCGCGGATCTCGCCGACGAGGATGATGTCGGGGTCCTGGCGAAGGAAACTGCGCAGCGTGCGGGCGAAGGTCAGCCCGATCTCCGCGTTCATCTGCACCTGGCACAGGCCGTCGATGTCGTACTCGACGGGGTCTTCGGCGGTGAGAATCTTGACGTCGGGCGTGTTGAGGTTGTTGAGGGCGGCGTAGAGCGTCGTCGTCTTGCCGCTGCCGGTCGGGCCCGTCACGACGATAATGCCGTTGGGCTTGTTGATCAGCTGCTGCATCTTCTTGTACTCATCCTGCCGCAGGCCGATCTTGTCGAGGCTCAACTGCACGTTCGAGCGGTCGAGGACGCGCATGACGACCGACTCGCCGAAGATGGTCGGAAGGACGGAGACGCGGAGGTCAACGGGGTTGCCGCCGACTTGAAGTTCGATGCGGCCGTCCTGCGGCAGGCGCCGCTCGGCGATGTCGAGGTTGGACATGACCTTAATGCGCGAGGCGATGGGCATGGCGAGGTACGCCGGCGGCGGGATCATCTCGTAGAGCACGCCGTCGATGCGGTAGCGCATCTTGAACTCATCCTCGAAAGGCTCGAAGTGAATGTCCGAGGCCCGGTCGCGGATCGCCTGAAGAAGCACGAGGTTGATGAGTTTGATGACCTGGTTGTCCTGAGCGGCGGCCGCGATCTCGCTGAGGTCGATCGAGTCGCCCCGACCCTGGAACTGGGCCAGATCCTCCCTCCCGGCGAGTTCGTCGTACATCGACGTCAGGCCCGTGTCCTGCGTCGAGTAGTGCTTCTTGATGAACTCCGTCACCTGCTTCTCGGGCGCCAGGACGGCGGTCACCTTGAAGCCCATGAGCAGGCGGAGGTCGTCCACCGCCGAGAAGTTGTCCGGCGACTTGATGGCGACGGTGATGTGTCGGGTCTTGGGATCGAAGTCGATCGGGGCGACCTGGTAGGCGTTCGCCGACACTGCTGGCAGGGCCGCGATGGCTTCCTCGCTGATCGTGAGTTTGTCGAGGTCGACGAGTTCCATGCCGGCCTGATAGGCCAGGGCTTTGAGCACGTCGTCTTCTTTGATGTAGCCGAGTTCGAGGAGGGCTTCTCCCAGGCGGATCTTGCGCTTCTTCTGGAGCGCCAGCCCCTCGTAGACCTGCTCGCGCGTCACCCTTCCCATCTTGGTGAGGACGCGCCCGAACTTCCGGCCTTTGTATTCAGAGAGGTCCGCCATCGATCTGCTTTCCCATTACAGGGGGCAACACGGGAGTGGACCGGCACGCTGTGCCTCGCACCGGGCCACCCCCGGCTGCCTTCCACCCATTATTACCCGGTTCTCGGAGCACTGCAATCAACATTCTCGAAAAGAAACATTCTTTCTCGTAGATTTCAGGAGACTTTTTACCCGCCACGAACCCAATGCTGGTCCTGCTGACGACGGTACTCACCCACCCACCTGCAGCCGACATCGACCCAGAGACACGCTGGCCGACGGGCGCGCGAAGGCAAACATGGACTCCCCTCCACCGGCGTCTGGCGAGCGAGTAGCCCATGACTTCCCCCCCCCCCCCGGCATTAGGCGGTGGTCCGGAACGACGGCCTCACTCCTCGGACTCGTCGAGTTCGGTGCGGCCGACGACCCCCCCGGCCCGGTGGACCTTCTGAGTGAGGTCCATGGGGTTCTTGCCCTTGTCGATCATCTCGTCGGCCGAGATCATGCCGCGCTCGTAGAGCGACCAGAGGTGGTCGTCGAGCAGTTGCATGCCGAACTTCTTGCCGGTCTGGATGGCCGAGTCGATGCGGAAGACCTTGTTCTCGCGGATGAGGTTGGCGATGGCGGGAGTGACGACGAGGAACTCGTACGCGGCCACCCGTCCCGGCTTGTCCACCCGGGCGAGGAGCGCCTGGCTGAGGATGCAGATGAGCGTGACGGACAACTGGACGCGAACCTGCTCCTGCTGGTTGGTCGGAAAGGCGTCGATGACGCGGTTGATGGTGCCGGCGGCCCCGGTCGTGTGGAGGGTGGCAAAGACGAGGTGGCCGGTTTCCGCGGCGGTGATCGCCGCCTCGATCGTCTCAAGGTCGCGCATTTCGCCGACGAGGATCACGTCGGGGTCCTGGCGCAGCACACGGCGGAGCGACTCCGAGAACGAAGGCACGTCCACCCCCACCTCGCGCTGGTTGACGATGCACTTCTTGTGCGGGTGGTAGTACTCGATCGGATCCTCGATCGTCACGATGTGGTGGTCCATGTTGACGTTGATGTAGTCGATCATCGTCGCCAGCGAGGTTGTCTTGCCCGACCCGGTCGGCCCGGTGACGAGGAACAGGCCACGGGGGCGGCGGATGAGTTCCTTGCAGATCGGCGGAAGGCCGATCTGCTCAAACGTCATGATCTTGTTGGGGATCTGGCGGAGGACCAGGGAGAGGGAGCCCTTCTGGCGGAAGACCGAGACGCGGAAGCGGGCCTCCTCGCCGTAGGCGAAGCCGAAGTCGCAAGTGCCCTCTTCCTGCAGTTCCTGCTGGCTGCGCTCGGAGGTGATGGACTTCATGAGGGCCATCGTGTCGTCCGGGCCGAGCATCTTGGTGTTGAGTTCGCGCAGGCGGCCGTGCAGACGGATGGTGGGCTTGCGGCCGACGGAGAGGTGAAGGTCGGAGGCGCCCTGCCGGATGACGGTTTCGAGAAGACGGTCAATCTGAAGGGTTGACATCGCGGAGCATCCTTGTCGTGGCGGAGGCGGGCGGTGGTATCGAGCCCGCGCTGCAAATGGAACCGATGCGGCGCATGGGGTTATTCCTCGACGATGCCGGCGACCTGGGCAACGCGGGCGATCTCGTCGGGGGTCGTGACGCCGTTGAGAATCTTGATCCGGCCGTCGCCCAGCAGCGGCCGCATCCCCGAAGCCAGCGCCTCGGCCCGGATGGCGCTGAGCGGGGCCCGCTTGAAGGCGAGGTCGCGCAGGACGGAGTTCATGAGCATGAGTTCGAAGATGGCCTTTCGTCCCCGGAAGCCCGTTCCTCCGCAGTGAGCGCACCCGACCGACTGGTAGATCGTCGCAGAATGGCGATCCGCCCCGGTGATGCCGCAGAGATTGAGGAACTTCGGATCGGGATTCGGGTCCGGCGCCTTGCACTTCGGGCACAGCACGCGTATGAGCCGCTGGGCCATAACGGCCTGGATCGAACTGGCGACGAGGAAGGGGGCCACGCCCATGTCGATGAGGCGCGTGATCGCCGACGGCGCGTCATTGGTGTGCAGGGTGCTGAAGACGAGGTGGCCGGTGAGGGCTGCCTGGATCGCCACTTCGGCCACGTCGTGGTCGCGGATTTCGCCCACGAGCACCACGTTGGGCGCCTGGCGGAGCATGGATCGCAGAATCGAGGCGAAGGTCAGTCCGATCTTCTCGCGCACCTGGCACTGGTTGATCCCGTTGAAGTTGTACTCGACGGGGTCCTCGGCGGTGATGATCTTCTTGTCGGGCCGATTGAGGATCGACAGCGCCGAGTAGAGCGTCGTGGTCTTGCCCGAGCCGGTCGGCCCGGTGACGAGGAAGATGCCGCTGGGCCGGCGGATGATGCGGTTGAAGATCTCGAGGTTGTCACGCTCGAAGCCGAGGTTTTCCAGTCCGATGCGCACCGACTCGGGACGGAGGATGCGCAGGACGATCGATTCGCCGTGGTACGCCGGGCAGGAACTCACGCGGAAGTCGATCATCGAGGAGTCGATGGTCATCTTGATGCGGCCGTCCTGCGGCAGGCGCTTCTCGGCGATGTTGATGCCGGCCATGAGTTTGATGCGGGCGAGCACCGCGTTCTGCATGCGCTTCGGGAGGTCGTCGCGAATGTGGCAGACGCCGTCGATCCGGTACCTCAGCCGCACCCGGTCGGCAAAGGGCTCCACGTGAATGTCCGAAGCGCGGGTGCGCACGGCCTCGGAGATGATGCGGTTGACGAGTTTGATGACCGGGGCGTCTTCGCCCGCGGCGATGTCGATCGACGAGTCGACCGACTTGTCCATCGTGACGTCGATGGACTCGGTGACGAAGGAGCCGGCCTCTTCGAACATCGACTTGCCGGCGGCGGGCATGCCGAGTTTGTTGTCGATGTAGGCCTTGATGTCGCTGCGCGAGGCCACCTTGGTGTCAATCTCGCAGTTGAGGCGGAAGCGCAGCATGTCGAGCAACTGCAGGTCCATCGGGTCGTGGATGAGCAGTTTCAGGCGCCCGTTGTTCTTGCTCAGCGGGAGGACGAAGTGCTTCTTGATGAGGTCTTCGGGGAGGAGGTCGAAGGTGATCTGCTCGGTGGCGCCGGGAGCGTTGAGGTCGAAATACTCGAGGCCAAACTGCTGGGCGATGGCGCGGGCGCAGTCGGATTCCTTGACGAAGCCAAGTTCAACGAGGGCGTCGCCGAGTCGTTTGCCCTGGCCCTTGGCCATTTCGAGCGCGCGGTTGAGTTTGCCGTCGTCGAGTTTGCCCTCCTGAACGAGGATCTCGCCTAGTTTCAGCCGCTTTCTGGCCATATGGCTCCGCCCCAGTCCCACTCAGTTCGCAGAATCGCGTCGAAAACGCCGCCGCGCGCGGCCCCGGAACCGGGTCTTCTCGCTGCGGGCAACGCATTACAGACATTATCCCCAACCGGCCGCGGTTGCCACTTTCGCGACCGATGTCTCCCGTCTGCCGCGCCGCGCACCGAGAGCGCTCACCCCCAAAGCAGCCCATTCGCTTGCCGCGGCAGCGCGGTTCCGCCGATTCTGCGGCGCAGGGGCGTCAGCCCCCGGCGTCGACCTCGCCCGCCGCAGACTCGCCGCCGCTCAGCGGAATGACCGGATCCCACGTGAGCCACTCCGCATCAGCCTTGGCCGCAAGATCGAAGCGGTGTCCCGGCTCGACCGCGCTCCCGGTCTTCTTCGCGGGGGTGGCGAACGCGATGCCGCCGGTCAGGATCGCTTCGAGGGAATCGGCCCGAAAGGTCAGGCCGCCGAAGAGGCCGAAATCGACCCCCACGCCGCTGGCGTTCCAGAACTGGGAGGTGTCGCGCACGAGATCGACGTAAGGCAGGTCGATCGCAGCGCTGATCTCGACGCGCGTCGAGTCGTCCGCGAGCCGGATGTCGAGCACGCTTCCGACGCGCATGTCGCGATAGGTGACGGGAGAGCCGACGGTGATCGATCCTCGCCGCGGGGCGAGCAGCACGATGTTGAGCGAACCCGGTGCGGCGCGATCCGAACGCAGGGGTGATTCGAGGCCGGTGAAGTGCGTCCGCCGCGCCGAGCCCGCCGCCGCCGGCGCCACCTCGATGTACTGCGGGCCGAGCAGCGCATCCAGACCCGTCACGCCGCGCAGGCTGACCTCCGGCCGCACGATCCAGAACTCGGTGCCCGCCGCCGCGAGCGCCTCGGCGTCGGGATAGAGGCGAACGTGCGCCACCACGCCGTCCAGGTCCGGCGCCAGGCGCACGCGCTCCACGACGCCCACCTGCACGCCGCGGCAGTTGACGGGGTCGTTGGCGGAAAGACCTCGACCATCGTGGAAGGTGATGGTGATGGGCGTGCCGCGCTGCCGGATCGCTTCGTAGACAAGCGCGCCGACGACGAGCAGGGCCAGGAGCGGCGCCATCCACGCCCACGAGACCCAGGAGCGCCGCGCGACAATCCGCGCCTCGGGGATCGCCGCGGCGGAACCGGTCGCGGAAGACTGCTCAAGCGGAGGCACGCTCATGTCGCGGCCTCCGATTCCCAGATCGACTCGGGGTCAAACGTCGCAGACGCGAGGAGGCTCAGGACGACGACGCCGGCGAACGCGGCGGCCCCGGGGCCGGGATGCACGCTCAGCCAACTGCCGAGTTTCACGACCGCGACGAGCAGCGCCACGAGGAGCACATCGACCATCCCCCAGCGTCCGATCCACTCGAGCCAGCGGTAGGTCGCGGCGCGGTGCCGGCCGGGAAGGAACATCTCCCCCGTGCAAAGCACGAACGTCGCGCCGATCTTGAGCAGCGGAATGACGATGGAGCACACGAGAACGACCAGCGCCACAAGAATGGAGCCGTCGGCCAGGAGTTCGACGACGCCGGACCAGATCGTCGCCTCGCTGCGGCGACCGAGGCGCTCGATCTCGATGACGGGCAGCAGCATGGCAGGCGGATAGAGGATGAGCGCCGCGAGCGCGAAGGCGGCGGCGCGGGCCATCGACCGGGGCGCCGCCGCATGCCGCACCACTGCGCCGCACCGCGCGCACCGCGCCTCATGCCCGGGCAGCGCTGGCGGCACGCGCTGAATCAGCCCGCAGCAGCGGCACGGACGGAGGGCGGACGCGCCGCCGGGCGACTCATCCGCCGCAGGGCAAGCAGAATGCGCGACTGACGGCGTCGTCATGGCGTTGAAAGTGTAGTGGGGTTCATGGCCTGCCAGCGTCGAAAGGGTGAGCGTCGGCGTACTCGTCAAGCCAGTACAGCCCGCCGTCGCAAAGGAAACGCTCCGGCGCAAGTTCCGTGAGACTTGTCCAGGAGAACCAGCCGGCGACCGAGTGCGACTCACGCGGCCGCGTCGGCGGAGCGGATGCTGCTCGCAGATCGAAGAGGAGGAGATCGATGAGCATCCGCTGCTGAGCATCGGCGCTGGCGGCCTTGGCGGCTTCGAGCAGGGGAATGATGGCGGGGCCGAAATGAGCGAGGGCCGGCGCCGCGGCCTGGGCGTCACCGGCGATCCGGTTGTCCGCGAGGCAATCGAGCAGAACAGGGAAGGCATCGCGCATGCCGCGCTCGAAGCCGGCGTAGCCGCAGATCAGTGCGCACAGGATCCGCTGCTGGGGGTCGTCGGTGGTGCGAAGGGTGCGCACCACCTCCCACTCGATCTCGGGCCGGTCGGGGGCATGCCGCAGCAGCGAGAAGAAGGAGGCGGCGGCATTGCCGCCGACGATGGAATAGTCATCATCGCGAAGCGCTTCGAGGGCGACGGCCAGCCACCGCTCGTCGGTCTGCTCGACTCGGCCCGCCGCCTCGCGCCCGGCGGCAAGAAGGAAGGCGTACTGCCGCCGCTGCGCATCGCGCGAGCCAAGCGCTTCGCGCAGGGCGGGGAGGGCGACGTCGCCGAGCGCGACAATCTGGTCCCCGGCGGCGAGTGCGTTGCCGCGCACGCGGTCATGGCCAAGATCGTGAACGAGTTGATCGAGGAAGCGGCGCTGCGCCGCCGGGGAGGCGTCGCCGGCCCGGACGCGCTTGAAGAGTTCCTCGCGCACAGCCTCGCGGCGGAGGCGGACACCCGTTTCCCGCAGGCCGAGCAGCGAGTACGTGGGCGCGTAGCGGACCCACCCGTCGCCGCGCGAGAGCATGGCCACGAAAGACGCGGTCGTCAGCATCAGGCAGGTGAGGGCGGCGCGGCCAGGGCGGGATCGGTTCGCCACGACGAGGCGCCGCCGCGGCACGATGGCCTCGCCGCACTCCGGGCAGCGAACCGCGCCGGACGGGTCAATCGCGGCCTGGTGGGACAGGTCGTAGCCGCATGCGTGCCGCAGAAGCAGCCGCCACGGCAGCAGCGCGTTGACCCACCACGCCGAACGCGGAGTCGGGCAGAAGCCGAACGGCCGGCGGGCGGTCCGGGCGCGGCGGCGGCGGCGGCGGACCACGGCGCACCGGGCCGCGAGCCACATGAGCGACGCGATGGACAGCGCCATGAACAGCGCAGTGAGCCAGAAGAGGATGGCGTCGAGGATCACGGGGGCGCCGCTTCGGCCGCGGAGCATCCCGTCGCCGGGCGCGGCCGAAGATCTTGATCGATCATCGCGCGTCGAACTCCGCAGAAAACGCGCCGCCATGGCGGCGCGTTCGGAGCGGCCCGGGCGGGCCAAATAGAATCGCGTCATGAAGCACCGGCTTGAGCACACGCTTTCGCCGCTCGTCGCGCTTTACATGGCGCTGGCGGCGCTGGCGTGCGTCGCCGCCCCGCTCGCGGTTCAGGTCGCGGCGCTGGCGGGCGTGTCGCAACAAGCCGCGGATGATCTCCGCACCGCCTCGCTCTGGCGGCTGGGTGACGCTCCGAGCCTGCTGGCCGTGACGTTCGGCTGGTCGGCGGCGATCGCACTCGGAGCGACGCTCATCGGCGTGCCCGCGGGTTGCGGCCTGGCGCGACTCGGATCGTCGCGCGCCGCGTCGAGGTGGACGGGGCTGGCCGTCGCGGTCCTGTGCGTGCCGCCCTACCTGCTCTACTGGGTGTGGGGGCTGCTGCGCCTGCCCGGTTCACCGCTCGGGCAATGGGCGCACGAGGCGCCGTGGCGGGCCGAGGCGCTGCAGGTCTGGCAGTTGTGGTGGGGCCTGGTGTGGTGGACCTGGCCGCTCGTCGCCCTGCCCGTCGCGGCGGCGCGGCGCGCGGTCCCGCCCGAGCGCGAGGCGATGCTCCACCTCGACGGCGCGGGCGTCTGGCGCCGCGCGGCGGTGACGCTTCGCGAGATTCGCCCCTCCCTTCTCCTCGGCGGAGGGCTGGCGTGGATCTCGACGCTCACGGGGTTCGCGGCGTTCGACCTCGCCTCGACGAGCCTGCCGCTGGCGGACACCTACGGCAACGTCCTGCGGCGGATTCGCTTCGAAGTCGGCGCGGAGGCGACGCTCGTCGCTTCCTGGCCGCTCATCGCCGCGAGCCTGCTGCTCGTCGGCGCGGTGGCGGCCGCGACGCGCGGCGCCGACCTCAGCGTCGGCGAGACTCACCCGACGCAACCGCGACGGTGGGCGCATGCTGCGTTGGGGCTGGTCCTGACCGCTTCGCTCGGCGTACCCATCGCGATCATGTTCGGGCGCGTCGGCGGCCTGGCGCCGCTGGCTCGCCTCGGCCCGCTGGAGGGCCGGGCGCTGGCCGAGAGCCTCGCGTGGGCTCTCGTCGCGGGCGGCGGCCTGGCGGCGCTGGCGCTCGGACACGCGCTGGGCTGGAGCAGCGCGAGCCGGTTCGTGCGACGCCTGACCACGCTTTCAGCGCTCGGCTGGGCGATCATGGGCGTCATGCCCGCCGCGGCGCGAGGCGCTGCGCTCGTGGCGGCGCAGCGCCATCTCGGTCAGACTGCAGGTCGCGAGATCATCCCCGAGACGCTCTGGCTGACGCTGCCCGGCGGCGGCTACCTCGCCTGGCCTGTGCTCGTCATCCTCGGATACCTGAGCACCTACGGCATCGTCGCGGTCCTCCTCGGCTGGTGGCTGGCGCGCGGCGAGGACGAAGCGAGCCGCGGCATGAGACTGCTCGACGGGGCGGTGTCGCTGCCGGCCTGGCTCGGCGCGCGCGGCGGCGCGGCGGCCGCGGCAGTCGGCGCCGCGGGACTGCTCGGCGCGGCCTTGGCCCTGGGCGAAGTCTCGACCACCATGATCGTCCTCCCGGCCGGCCCCAACAGCCTCACCCAGCGCCTGCTCAACAAAATGCACTACGCTTATGAAGATTCGGCGGTCGCGACGTGCCTGATTCTGCTCGCCATCGTCGTCCCGGCGGGCTTTCTCGCTTCGCGGTGGCTCGGCGCGACGAGACGGCCGGCGACCACCTCCGCGGCGCGGCGCTCCGCGCCCCTGCTCCTCGCGGGCGCGGCCGCGGCGCTGCTTGCCGCGCCCGGATGCGATCGGCCGCCATCGCTCGTTGAGCAGGCGTTTGAGCCGACGCTCATCTTCGGCTCGACCGGCCGGGCGCCGGGGCAGTTCATCTATCCGCGCGGCCTGGCGTGCGATGAGCGGCGACAGCGCGTCTGGGTCGTGGACAAGACGGGTCGCATCCAGCGTTTCGACGCGCGCGGCCGGCTGCTCGACGCCATCATCCTGCCCGAGTTCGACCAGGGGTATCCGACGGGATTGAGCGTGGAACCTGATTCGGGCCGTCTCTTCGTCGCCGACACCCACGAGCACCGCATCCTCGTCTACGACGAGCAGGGCCGCCTCGAGCAGACTTTCGGTTCGGAAGGAAGCGAGAGCGGGCAGATGCTCTACCCCACGGACGTTGCCTTCGGACTCGGCGGCCTGATCTTCGTCTCGGAGTACGGCGGCAACGACCGCATCCAGGCCTTCGACGCCCAAGGCCAGGCTCTGTACGCCTTCGGCTCGTTCGGATTCGGCGAGGGTGAGTTCAACCGGCCACAGTCCATTGAATACGACGCTTCGCGCGATGAACTGGTGATCGTGGATGCGTGCAACCACCGGATCGTCGTGACGGACCCCGACGGAAAGTGGAAGTTCACGGTTGGCGGGCCGGGCCGGGAACCGGGTCGGCTTTCGTACCCGTACGGGTTGGCTGTTTTGTCGGACGGGAGTTTCATCGTCAGCGAGTTCGGCAACAGCCGGATCCAGCATCTCGGGCGCGACGGGCGGTGCCTGGGTCTCTGGGGCGTGGTCGGGACGGGTCCTGGCTGCCTCCAGACGCCATGGGGCATCGGCGCCCTCGGGGGCACGCTCTACGTCGTGGACAGCCGCAATGACCGAGTCCAGGCGCTCAGCCGGCCGTGAGGCGGCCTTGCTCGCGCAATCTCCCGGCTCACCCGCAATAAGCCGCCTCGGCCAGACGTTGAGGAGGAGGCGGTCCGATCGTCGGACAGGCGCCCCACACGGAACCCATCCCGGAGAGATTGACCATGGCCAGGAATCTACTTGCAGTGCTTCTGACCATCATCGCGATCGCCATGTTCGCCCCCGCGCAGCCGGCAACGGCCTCGGAACCGATCGAACTCAGCGGCGTCATCACCGCCGTCGGTGAGCAGGGCATCTCCCTGCACACTCGGCGCGGCGACGTTCGCATCATGGTGACGGAGCGGACCGTCATCAGCCTCAACGGCGAGCGCGTCCGCCTCGGCGCCCTTCAGCCGCGGGACCGCGCGCACGTCGTGGCCGAGCGGGTCCGCACGCGCCAGGGGCCGCGCCTTGTCGCCCACTCGATCCGTGCCTTCCGGCGATAGGCCGCCCTGAACACGCGTCGACCCGCGAGTTGACGCCATCCGGCTGAATTGAAGGAGCGCTCCCGCCCGGCCGCCTTGCGTCGCGAGGGAGCGCTTTCGATTGCAATCGCTCACCTGCTCATTCGCCCGGCGAACGCGGAAAGGACCGGACGGTCGCGCCGATCCGATCGACGTCTTCGTCGGTGAGTTCGCAGTGAACGCTCAGCCGCACGCGCGCCGCGTTCGGCGCGACCGTCGGCGGGCGGATCGCGGGCGCGAGGATGCCGTGCGCGCGGAGGTGATCGGCGAGGGCGAGGGCTTGTTCGGAGGCGCCCACGATGATGGGCACGATCGGCGTGGGATCATCACGCACGTCGAAACCCGCCTCGCGCAGCCGCGCGCGAAGCGCCGCGGCGATGGAGGCGAGGCGCTCGCGCCGCTGCGGCTCGGACTCGACAAGATCGAGTGCGGCGTCGATGGCCGCGACCTGCGCCGGCGGGGGCGCGGTGGTGAACAGAAACGGCCGGGCCGCGTTAATGAGCCACTCGATGAGCAGGCGCGGACCGGTGACCAGGCCGCCCAGCGAGCCGAGCGCCTTGCTCGCCGTGGAGACCGTCGCGTCGGCGAGGCCCTTGACGTCGGCCCCGCGGCCGCCCGGCCCGAGCACACCCGTGGCGTGCGCTTCATCCACGATGAGCACCGCTTCATGCTCATCGCGAAGGGCCGCGAGCGCGTCGAGGTCCGCCACGTCGCCGTCCATGGAGAAAACCGAATCCGTGACGATGAGGCGGAGCCGCCCGGGGCGATCGCGCCGATGCGATTCGAGCAGCGACGCCAGGCGGTCCATTCGGCCGTGCGGATACGTGCGCATCATCGCGCCCTGCGCCGAAGCAAGTCGGGCGCCGTCGATCAGGCTCGCGTGCGAGTGCTTGTCGAGCACGACGAGATCTCCCTCCTGCGCCAAGGTGGAGACAAGGGCGATGTTGGCCATGTACCCGGTGGGAAAGAGCAGCGCGGCCTGAGCGTGCTTGAAGCGGGCGAAGCGCGCTTCGAGCGCAACGTGCGCTTCGCTCGTGCCGTCAACGAGGCGGCTCGATCCGCTGCCGGCGCCGGCGCGCTTCGCCGCTTCGCACACCCCGGCGATGAGATGCGGATGGCGGCGCAGGCGAAGGTAGTCGTTGTCGGCGAGGCGGATGAGGCGCGGCCGGCCCGGCTGCTCGGGCTCCTCGGGAACGACGCGCCACTGGCGCCGCAGCGAAGCCTCCGCTCGACGGGCCAGATCGCGATCGATTCGCTCGAGCCAGGATGGAGCGTGGGGGGGGCGCGTCATGAACGAATCTGCGGCATCGGCGCGGAGGCGGCCCGGCGACTCGACCCACGGTCAGCGGCTCGCGACCGCGCGAGTCGGGGGCGCCGTAATGACGGGCGCGCCTCGCTCCTCGTCGGCGTCGCCTTGATCGCCCGAGCCGATGCGAGGCGGGCGACCACGCCCGTCGCGCGAGGCGCCGTGATCGCCATCCACGCTGACGGCCGCGACGACTTCCTTCATCTTCCGGCCCGGCTTGAACTTGACGGCCGACTTCGCGGGGACGCTCACCTTGGTGAGCGTTTTCGGATTCTGAGCGAGGCGCGCCTTGCGCGGCTTGACCTCAAACACGCCGAAGTCGCGCAGTTCGATGCGGCTGCCGTCGCCGAGCGTCCGCAGCGTCGTTTCGAGGAACGTCGTCACGATCAGCCTGACGACGGGGCGCTTGAATCCCGTTTGCGAAACGATCCGGTCGATCAGTTCCTTCTTGGTCACGTTCGACATGTGATGCGCCCCCTTCCAGGGATCCGAGCCGCCTGCCGACGGACTCTGATACGGGCTCGAACTGTTCGACCCGCTCCACGCTGATCAATTGATGAAAGGCGCCACGAGGACTCATGCTGGAGCAACACCTGATCGGTCGGCGGTTGCGCCGGAAAGACCTGGGACCGGCTTCGCGAGGCAATCATGCCGACACTCCAACCCCTGTCAGTATGGCCGCTTGGGATTGGCGCGTCAAGCCACACCGGGTGGACAAACACCGCATTCTCAAAAATTGTCGAGATTGGGAAAAAGGGCGCGAAGTCGCCGCACGCTCCCCGCGCCGCCGCCGCCGCGGCGCCCGTCAGGGCGAGACGCCGTAGCGCATGGTGCGAACCGTCCGGCGCGTGGCGTCGCGCGGCCGGCCGTTCGAGTCGGTGTACCGGTCGTACTGACTGACCTCGAAAGCCGAGAATCCGAAGCGGCGAGGCGGATTCGCGCCGATCGGAAGCAGCAGGTCGCGCCGGCCGTACTCCCAGTCGCCGGGCGCGAAGCCCGAAGGCAACGCGCGGGACGCAAGCACTTGCCCCATTTCCGGGGTGGCGAAGAGCAGGGCGGGGTTGCGCGCGCTGCGAATCGCGATTGAGCGTTCACCCGGCGCTTCCATGCGCGACGAGGCGGAACGGTGCGACGCAGTTGAAGTGCAGCCGGAGGCGAGCGCGAGGATCGCGCCGATGAGGACGAGTCTTGCGATCATGGTCATTCTCCCGCGGGAATGATACAACGGGCGCGCCGCGCGGAGCGCGGCACGCCGCAGGGCGTGGAAGCGGCGTTGGGGGCGGTCCGGATCCGCCGCGCGTTGCCGCCATGCCACAGCGATGCGGCGATCCCGCGACAGCCCGGGCTATCGTTGCCCATGGAGTTACCCGTTATCGGAGGACGCCACCGCCCCACCGCCGAGGCCCTCATCCGGGCCGTGCGCAAGGCGCAACTCGACCTCTGGCGCCCCGCGGCCGAGCGCGAGGAATCGATCGACGGGGCGCTGCTTCTCGCCCGGCCGACTTGCCGTCGCGAGCCGTGGGCCAACGCCGCGTTTGAAGTACATCAGCCAGCGGGGCGCGACGCGGGCGCGGTGCTCGACGAGATCGACGCGACCTTTCTCGCCTGGGGAGGCTCGTGCCGGCTTCTCGCGCCCACCGAGGAGCGGCTGGACGATTCATGGACGCCGGCGATCGCGGCGCGCCGCTATGTCGCCGTGGAGCGGCGCGTGTTCCTGCTCGAGCACGAGGCGCCGGCGGCGCGGGAGCAGCCGGCGGAGTTCCAGGCCATCCCCGCCCGCGCCCTGCTTGAGCACTACCAGCGCTTTGTCGAGCGCGATGAAGCCCGTCGAAGCGGCGCCCACGAGGCGCGCGAGACGGCCGCGTGCGAAGTCACCCATTTCGACGCAGATGGGTACGAGGCGATCGTGCTTCGCCGCGCGGGGGAGATCATCGCGAGCGTGGCTGTGCAGACGGTGGGCGAATTCGGCGTGCTCGGCCCGGTGCGCGGACCGGAAAACGAAGCGTCGGCGAGGCCGATTGAGGCGATCCTCTGGCACCTGATGGATCTCTGCCGCCGCTGCCAGTTTCGCCGTGTGATCGCTTCGCCGCGACCCGCGGACCGCCTCGGCCAGAGCGTTTGTGCGCGGCTTGGCATGGGCGAAGTCGGCCGGATCGTCGAATACGTCCGCCCCGCCGAAGGAGCGAGCGAATGATCGGGAGAACGCGAATCAAGGTGTGCGGCCTGCGCACGCCTGGCGACGTCGAAGCGGCGGTCCAGGCGGGCGCCGACGCGGTGGGCTTCGTCTTCGCGCCCTCGTCGCCTCGCTGCATCGAACCCGATGCCGCGGCGGATCTCGCCTGCCTGCTGCCCCCCTTCATCCAGGCGGTCGGACTCTTCGTCGATCGATCGGCAGAGGACGTCGTCGCGATGGCCGAGGACGCCTGCCTCGACTTCGTGCAGCTGCATGGGCGCGAGGACCAGCGCACCGTCGAGGCGGTGCGCGAGCGCTGGCCCGTGATCCGCGCCATCCGTTTCTCGCCCGAGGCGATCGCCCGATGGGGGCCGGAGACGGGCATCGATCTCCTGCTCGTGGACGGCTCCGACGGCGGGGCCGGGCAGCGCTTCGACTGGCGGGCGCTGGCGGCGCAGCGTGATTCGATCCGCGCGCCGCTGATGATCGCCGGGGGGCTCACGGCGGAGAATGTCGGCGAGGCCATCCGCACCGTCCGCCCCTTCGCCGTAGACGTTTCGAGCAGCGTGGAGCGCGAGCGGGGCGTGAAGGACCCCGCGCTCATCCGGGCCTTCTGCCGCGCCGTCGCCTGCGCCGATCACTCGGCGCCGGCCGATTGAGTCCCGCCGGCGAGGTGGTCAACGCCCCATCGCCCGACGCGATTCCGGCTCACCCCACGATCTGCTGGAACGTCGCCTCGAGTTGGCGCTGGTTCGCCTTCCAGTGAAACTCGCCGAGGCTCGCCTCGAAGCCCGTGCGGGCGTCGCGCTCAATCTCCTCGGGATGCTCGAGATAGCGGTTCATCGCCTCAACGATCGTCTCAATCCGCTGCGGGTCGATCACGCGGCCGCAGCGGACGCGTGCGAGTATCTCGCCCATGTCGCCGATCGGCGTCATGACCACGACGCATGCGTTGGCGATCGAGTCGTAGAACTTGCTCGGATTGATGTAGCGGAAGTTGGCGTCTGCGAGGTACGGCAGCACGGAGACGTGCAACTGCGCATAGAGGGCGGGCATGTCCGTCGTGGAGTAAGCCCCGCTGAGGATGATCCCCTCGCGGTAGGGCGCGATGGTGCGGGCGAACTCTTCTTCGTAGTACTCTGCGACCTTGCCGGCAAGGCGCAGCCGCGCGCGATCCGGATGCCGGGCGTAGACGCGGGCGAAGGCTTCGAGCAGTTCGTGCAGTCCGGTGCCCTTGTAGACGGTGCCGAGGCGGCCGAACATCACAACGCCGCCGCGCTTCACCTCGTCAAACTTGCCTTCGGGCCAGGTCTCGATGCGCTCGTCCCACAGCGGCTGGTTGCCGACGATGGTGACGTTGCGACAGCCCCACTGCTCGTACTTGTTCTTCTGCCAGTTGCTGGTGATCTGCACGGCGTCGGCCATGCGGCTGTAGCGCCGCTCAAGGCCATAGATGATCGGCAGGAGCATGCGCCGCGGACCGGTCCAGAAGCCGTAGATCTCCGGTTCGTGGGCGTCGAAGATGACCGGCAGGCGCAGGCGCCGCTGGATCATCGGGATCATGGGGCTGAGGTCCTGCCCGATGACCTTCACCGCGTCGAACTTCCCGATGGCGAGGCAATCGAAGATCGCCCGGTGCATACGGCGGAAGTTGAGGAAGTTCTTCGGCCCGCCCCAACTCTGCGAGCGCACCGGCACGCGATGCACGCGCACGCCGAAGTGGATCTCATCCTCGGGGAGTTTCATCTCGCGGTTGACGGCGAAGACGGTCACGTCGTGGCCGAGGTCGCGCAGGAGCCGTGCCTGGCCGCAGTAGCGGCCGTAGGTGCCCTGGAATCGCTCGAAGGTGCGGCTGATGCAGAACGCAATGCGCAAGGGGCGCGGCGTCGGAATCCCACCCAGGCCGGGCTGCGGCGCATCGCCCACGGCTGGGATCGTCATGTCAGCCATCCGCGTCTTCGCTCAGCGAACCACGATGGTGTTGCGGCCGGCGGCGTTGCCCGTCTTGATGATCTCGCGCACGTCGGGATAGAGCACGATCGAGCGCTCGACGTCCACTGCCGCGCCGAACATCACGCTGATGAAGTTGAAGGCCGACTCCCACTGGGCGCGCTCGTTGGTCGGGACGAAGATGATGTCGCCGCTGCGCAGCGGGATGTTCGAGGCCCAGGTCTGGGCGTTCGGGCTGAGCACGGCGTCACGGTAGTTGAAGAATCCGGCGGCGACCTGGTCCTCGGACACGCGGCGGATGAGGACGATGCGCTTCTGCGAGGCGTCACGCGTCAGCCCACCCGCCTCCGCGATGCCGTCCACGATCGTCATGCCGCGCTCGAAGGGGATGCGCCCCTGCTTGGGCACCTGGCCCATGACGCGCACGTACTGCTGCATCTGGCTGATGAGGTTGACGGTGACGAAGGGGTCGGTGTAGTACTCCTTGAGCCCCGAGCCGATCTTCCGACGCGCATCGACAGTCGTAAGCCCCTCGAGGCGCATCGGCCCGATGTAGGGGTACTGGATGCCGCCGTCGGAGTCGATCGTGTACTCGCCGTCGAGCATCGGATCTTGTACGACCTTGATGGCGATGCGGTCGCCGGGAACGAGGGAGTAGGGCGCGGGGTCGGCGACAACCGGCCCGCCGTCGCCGCTCTCGACCGGCGGCGCGCCGTACGACGTAGGGTTGATCTGCTTCACGTCGCGGGAGGGCATGTTGCACCCGGCCGCGAAGACAAGGCACGCGCCCGCGGCGCCGAGCGCCAGCCGTCGAATCACCTCAGCCCGGAAGAATCCATCCACGCGTGCGTTCACTCTCGTATCTCCGGTTGTTCGCCGCCGGCGGGGCCGGCGTCGGGTCAAGCATTATTGCCGTCCGCCGCCCGCGTGCAACCCACCCCCCGGGCTCGCCTGCTCATCTCCTCGCCGCGACGGACCGATGCTCCGGGCGCCGCCCAAGGACGCGACAGAGTATCATCCCGCTCCCGTCCGGCAAAGTCGAGCCGCGAAAGGTTCAGCAGATCGTGCGACCGGCGCCCAGGCTGCCCATCATCGCCTACCACAGTATCGACGAATTCGGCACGTCGATCTCAGTCTCTCCCGGGGATTTCCGCCGCCAGATGCACTGGTTCGCCCAGCGCGGCTGGAGGACGCTGGCGCTGAGCGAGGCGGCGAGGCTGGTCCTCGCCGGTGCGGGCATCCCGGCCCGGTCCTTCGTCCTCACCTTCGACGACGGTCTGCCCTCGCTGCTCACCTGCGCGGCTCCGATCCTCGCCGAACACGGATTCACCGCGACCACCTTCGTCGTCACCCGCCTCGTCGGCCGACCGCCGGACTGGTACCGCATGCCCGGCCCCTATCGATCAACCCCCCTGCTCGACCGCGCCGGCCTCGAGCGCCTTGCCTCGATGGGCTGGGAACTGCATCCCCACACCCACGACCACCCCGTGCTGCCGCACCTGCCGCTGGCTGTGCAGGCGGACCAGATCGGCCGCAGCCGCTCGCTGGTGCAGGAGTGGTTCGGCCAGAGCGGGACGGTCCTCGCCTACCCCTTCGGCCAGTTGAACGAGGACACAAAGCGGGCGATGAAGCAGTGCGGGATGGAGGCGGGCCTCACGCTCACCTTCGGCACGGTTCTGCGCGCTGATGACCCGTACAACTGGCCGCGCGTCGGCTCGGCGTGGTTCAAGCACTCCGACCTGCGCCAGCGCCTCGCCGTGACCGGCTGGCTCGAAAAGTACATCGCCCTGCGCGGTCTCGTGAAAAAGGGCCGCGAGCGGCACTTCACGACCCCGACGGCGGAGACGACGCGCGGGCTGGCGTGAGTTGGGCTCGTAAGCGCGATCTACTCCAGCGGACCTTCCACGTGCCAGAACACCATGTAGAGAGCCCGGCAACCGACCGGCGCGGGCGTGCCGTGCAGGGGAACATTGAACTTCGCCGTCGTGAAGAGCATGTCGCCGTACGTCAACATGAACTCTCCCTGCCATGCTTGCTCCAGGCCGCGGAACTGAAGGTGACCTGTCTGGCTTGGCCCGTGCGTGTGCCAGCCGAGCGTCTGCCCGTCCGGCTCGCACTTGTGCGCAGCGAGATGATTGACGGAGTTGATCGGGGCATACTGGAGCAGGGATATCTTTTGTTGCGGCGGTCCGTTCATGTGCCTCCAGAGTTTTACTTCCGTTGTGTGGTCAAGCGTATGGGGAACTGCGGCAATAATGCGCGGTTGATACCCCTGCCATTCGAGCGAGTACGACGGTCCAGTCAGTTCGACTTCTCCCTGCCCCTGTTCAAGGCAGATGTTGTACTCGCATCCGCCGCCGGCGCTGATCCACGAGCAGCGCAAGGGCCAGCGCGGGTAGGTATCTCCACGCCAGTCGAAGCGCAGTTTGAGGCGGAGGTAGATGTCCTGCTCAGCAAGGCCGGCCGGGTTCTTCCAGCGCCACACGGCGCTTCCCACGTGCGCGGTTCGATCCATCCGCATGCCGTACGATCGGTGCAACGGCGGTCCGTTGTTCACATGCGGCCCGATCACGTACCGGGTCATTTCGCTGCCCGTGGCGATGGGCCATATGCGGCTCCCGCACGGATCGCCCGCTCCCGACTCCGATTCGATGTACATCGCCGCGAGGTCGATCATCTCGCTGTACTGGGGCAGGTGGCTGAGGTCGTTGAAGCTCGCTTCATTACTTCCGGGAATGCCGACGTTGATCTCCGGCACGCCGATGAACCAGGCGTGATTCTCGTCGAACTCCGGCTCGGGGAAGAAGCGCTCGACCGTGAACTTGGCGCGAGGAGGCGCCGTCGGCGTGCTCGGGTCATTGGGCAGTTGCGTCAGCAGACCGCCGTTGGCCGGATCGAAGAACCACGCCTCGGCGCTCTGCTCCGATCGGGGCTTCCAGAAGTCCATCTTGATGTACACGTCCCGTTCGTGGTAGATCTCGATGGGCTGGGCGCTCGACTCGACTGCCGTCAGAACGATGGCGAGCACGACGGATATGGCAAGGAGCGAACACGAATGGCCCAAGAGTCGTTTGCCTTGCATGATTATCTCCTACGCAAAGGGTTCGCCGATTCAGTACCGCCCCGCAACCGTGGAACGGGCTCCACTGTTGGACGAAGAATAGCAAAAAAAAAAAGTCAAGACAAGTCTTCCACCGTTGAAAGTGGCCTGCCTGCAAAAAAACGTCGATTCAGTCTTGGCAACATGGCAAGTTCGTGTATACTCAAGGCATCAGGGGCGGGCGTCGATGGCCGGAGCGCAGGGTCATTGCGGCAACCTGCCGGATGGCGTGTAGACGTGTAGAAAGGAGTCGGGTATGAGGCATGCGGACCAGAGGCCCGCTGGGCGACGGCGCGGGTGGCATCTTGTTCTGCCCGTGCTGGTGCTCGTAGGGGTCGTGAATTCTGCATTATCGCAGCGCTATGAGGCACGCCTTGTAGCGTCTCCCCAAGGCTACGCGATTCTTGAAGTCTCCGATCTCAACAACCGCGGGGAGATGGTCGGAACAGCGCATCGAATCAGCGGGCCGTGGGTTGCCATCAAGTGGCGTGCGGATGGCAGTGTCGTTCAACTTCCCCAGCGACCTGATATTCATGGGCGCGTTGAACCTACGTCCAACGCGTACGGGATCAATGATCGTGGCGAGATCGTGGGCCGTGCCGCAACGCGCGGACCGAGCGTGGCCGTCATGTGGCCTAACGAGAATCAAGTCGTCCGTCTGCTCCGCGGATCCAGTGTGGCCGTTGACATCAACAATTCAGGGGCGGTCATCGGCTACCGTGAGACGGCGCTGTTCCGCTTCGAGGGGTTTGTCTGGGGGCACGCGGGCTGGTCGGCCATGCTCCCCCTGCTCCAGATGCAGTACGCCGACGCCATGAACGATCGAGGCCAGGTCGTCGGTGAAAGCGTGGCCCGCGTTCCGATGCTGTGGGAGAACAACGTGTTTACGGCGCTGCCGACCCTTGGAAGGCGCGGCGGCGCCTATGCCATCTCGCCATCCGGCATCATCGGCGGCTCGGCAGAAACCGAGTCGGGGGCCTCCGTTCCGGTTTGCTGGATCGATGGCGAGATTCGCCAGTTGCCTATTCCCCTCACCACATATGGCGGCTACGTCTCGTCGATCAATGAGCGCGGGGAGATGGCGGGAGTCTGGCTCATCCAGCAGGGCACCTATCGCGTCGCAGTCTGGCGCAACAACTTGATGACCGAACCGAACGATCTGCTGATCGACGCCCAGCGCGGCATCTGGGGTGTTGGCTGGGGTCCGGGGCTGTGGGTCAATGATCTCGGCCAGATCGCCGGGCGAGGAGGCAACGGTGTTCAGTCCGGCGTCGTGCGCCTCGACCCCGTTGACATTGGCCTCACTCTCATCGGTTTCGAGCCATCCCGCCCGGGACGACGAAACGTCATCGAAGTCAATCACGCCACACCCGGCGGGCGCGTCTCAATCCTCTGGGGCACGACGCGCGGCGATCCGACGCCGCTTGAACAGTGTCCGGGCGCGATGATCGACATCGCCGACCCGCGCCTGGCCACGACCGGGGTCGCCGGACCCGACGGCCGCGCCACCATCAGCGTCTTCATCCCCGCCCACGTCGAAGGCACCTACATCCTCCAGGCCGTCGATCACGACACGTGCGAAGTCAGCCCGCCGGCCTGGGCGCTGTTGAAGATGGAGAATTGAAGGCGAGGCACCAGGCATCAGGCATCAGGCGCCAGTCACCAGGCACTAGGCACTAGGCACTAGGGGGATGCGGCGGCTCGCCGATGCGCGACTCCGTCCCCGCGCGGAGTCGGGCGATGTTGCTGCGGTGCTTCCACACCACCAGCAGCGCCAGCATCATCGTCACCACGACAAAGGGCCAGCGCTCGACGAGGCGATCGGCGAATGTCTCCTCGCCGCCGGCGCGGGGCACGATGCTGATCAGGTACCAGAGCGGCACGCTGATCGCCGCGAGCATCGAGGCGAGGCTGATGATCCGCCAGAGTTTCACCGCTCCGAGCCAGACCGCCATCGCCGCGAGGATCGGCCAGGTGAGGTGCGGGTAGATGCCGACCATCGAGCCGAAGGCCGTCGCCACGCCCTTGCCGCCTCTGAAGCGCAGAAAGATCGAGTTGGTATGGCCGAGGATCGCGGCGAATGACACGCCCAGCCAGAGGAGCATCTGGGTTTGCGTGATCGCCTGCTCCTCGTCGCGCAGGTCGGGCGCGAAGAGGCCGCACCACCAGCCGGCGAGGACCGTCGGCGCGAGTCCCTTGAGCACGTCGAGGGCGAAGCAGGTCATGCCGAACTTGCGGCCGAGGACGCGGCCGACGTTGGAGGCGCCGACGTTGCCCGAGCCGTGTTGCCGGATGTCGACGCCGCGGGCCTTGCCGATGAGCAGGGCGAAGGGAATCGAGCCGAGCAGGTAGGCGAGAGCGATGAGGATGCTCCACTTGACGGGTTCAGACACGCGGCGGCTCCAGGGATCGTCGGCGCATGATACCCCGACCCTGGGCGAAGCGTCGAGACCGCGGTCTCCAGCCTGATTGGCTCGCGCCGAGGGGTTCGATATACTCCGCCCTTCGATGACCGCCCGCAAGCCCGCCGGTTCCGCCGTCCCGCCGCCCTACGCCGCCCGCCACGCGCGGCTGCGTCAGGCGATGCGCAATGCCGAGGTCGATTCGCTGCTTATCAGCAACGCCAACGACATCCACTACCTCACGCCCTTCTGCGGTGAGGACAGCGCGGCGATCCTTACGGGCAAGAAGTTCGTGCTCATCAGCGACAGCCGCTTCGCGGAAGAGATCGAGCCGCTGGGCCAGTGGCTGGAGATCGCGCTGCGGCGCGGCCCGATCGCGGAGAAGGTCGGCGAAGTGGCCGGCGACCTCAAGGTCAAGCGCCTGGGGGTGCAGGCCGAGCATCTCACGATCGCCCAGCGGCACCAGGTCGCCAAGGCGGCGGAGGGGGCGGCCCTCGTGGACACGGAGGGGCTGCTCAGCGCCCTCCGCGCCGTCAAGGACGAGGTCGAGGTGCAGTTGATCCGCCGCGCCGTGCAGTGCCAGCAGGAGGCGCTCAAGGCGACGCTCGAGGACCTGCGCGTCGGCCAGAGCGAGGCGGAGATCGCCGGACGCCTCGAATTCGAGATGAAGAAGCGCGGGGCGTCGGGCGCGGCGTTCAGCACCAACGTCTCCGCAAAGGCGAACAGTTCCAAGCCCCACTACCGTCCCTCCGATCGCGTGAAACTCACGGCCGGCAAGGCGCTGCTTATCGACTGGGGCGCCCGCGTCGAGGGCTACTGCTCGGACCTGACGCGAACGTGGGCGATCGGCTCGATGCCGCGGAAGATCGGCGAGATCTACCGCGTCGTGCTTGAAGCGCAACTGGCGGGGATCGCGGCCGTCGGCCCCGGTGCTTCGTGCCGCGAAGTGGACACCGCGGCGCGGAAGATCATCGAGGCGGCGGGGTACGGCGAGAACTACGGGCACGGGCTGGGCCACGGCATCGGCCTGGACGTTCACGAATCGCCGAGCCTCTCGCCGCGCGCCGCCGAGGGCGACACGCTCAAGGCGGGGATGATCGTGACCGTCGAACCGGGAATCTACCTCCCTGGCGTCGGCGGCGTTCGGATCGAAGATGATGTGCTGGTGACGGACAAGGGCCATCGCGTCCTTTCGGACTGGCCCAAGGATGTGGAGCACGCCGTGCTGCTCTGACCGCGGCGCCGCGTATGGATGGAATCGGCAACTCAAGGGTGCGAGCCAAGCCATGATCGATCGAAAGACCATCGAAGACCTGATCAAGATGATGGTGGAGCACGAGATCGTCGAACTCGACGTCGCGGACGGCGAGCAGAGCGTGACGATCCGCCGCGCCGGTGCGTTCAGCGCGCCGCAGGTGACGGCGACGCCGGCGATCGCAGCCGCGCCTTCGCCCCTGCAGCCCGCGGCCGCGAGCGGCGGTCCCGCCGTGGAAGCGCCCAAGCACGTGGGCGGCGAAGGGCAGTTCATTCGCAGCCCGATGGTCGGCACCTTCTACTCGCGACCCAACCCGGACGCCGAGCCGTTCGTCAGCGCCGGCGGCAAGGTGTCGGACTCGACCGTCGTCTGCCTCATCGAAGCCATGAAGGTGTTCAACGAGATCAAGGCGGAGTGCCGCGGCACGGTCGCGGAGATTCTCGTCAACGACGGCGACGCGGTCGAGTATGGCCAGCCGTTGTTTCGACTGAAGTGATGCGGCGCGATTCATAGACGCCGTTGACGCACCCCACGATTCGCTCGAAGACTCGCTCATCGTGGGCGTTTCCCAAGCCCCAGGTCCCACGCTTATGTTCACCCGCATCCTGATTGCCAACCGTGGAGAGATCGCCGTACGCATCATCCGTGCGGCGCGCGAACTGGGCATTCAGTCGGTGTGCGTCTTTTCGGAGGCGGACCGCGGAGCGCCGTACCTCGACCTTGCGGACGATGCGGTGTGCATCGGCCCGCCTCCGGCGCGGCAGAGTTACCTCAACATTCCGCGCATCATCTCCGCCGCGGAAGTCGCCAACGTCGATGCGATCCATCCCGGCTACGGCTTTCTCGCCGAGAATGCGCACTTCGCCGAGGTCTGCCGCTCGTGCCAGATCGAGTTCATCGGCCCCTCGCCGGAGGCGATGAGCCTTCTGGGCGACAAGATCAACTGCAAGAAACTCGCCAAGGCGAACAAGGTGCCGATCTTCCCCGGCTCGCCCGGAGGCATTGAGAACAAGGAGGAAGCGGTCCGCCTCGCCGAGGAGATCGGCTATCCCGTCATCATCAAGGCGTCCGCGGGCGGAGGCGGGCGCGGCATGCGCATCGCGCACAACCGCGTCGCGCTCGAAGCCGGCCTCGACGCCGCGCAGCAGGAGGCCCAGGCCGCCTTCGGCGACGGGACCGTTTATCTCGAGAAGTTCCTCGAAAAGGCCCGACACGTCGAAGTTCAGGTCATCGGCGACAAGCACGGCAACGCCATCCACCTCTACGACCGCGACTGCTCCACCCAGCGCCGCCACCAGAAACTCATCGAGGAAGCACCCGCCCCGGGCGTGGACAACTCGAAGCGTGAGGCGCTGTGCAAGTCCGCCGCGCGGCTCATCCAGTCGGCCAAGTACGCCGGCGCGGCGACCGTCGAGTTCCTCATGGATGAGGACCAGAACTTCTACATGCTCGAAGTTAATACGCGCGTCCAGGTCGAGCACCCGATCAGCGAGATGATCACGGGCGTGGACATCGTGAAGACCGGCATCCTCGTCGCCGCCGGCGAAAAACTTCCCTTTCAGCAGAAGCAGATTTCGATCACCGGCCACGCGATCGAGTGCCGCATTAACGCCGAGGACCCCGACCGCAACTTTGCCCCGAATCCCGGCGTGCTGAGCCGCTTCGACGTGCCCGGCGGCCCGGGAGTGCGCGTCGATACCCACTGCGTGGCCGGCTACCGCGTCCCACCGAACTACGACTCACTGATTGCGAAACTGATCGTCCACGCCGACGACCGGCGCGGGGCTATTGCCCGGATGAATCGCGCCCTGCGCGAGTTCAAGGTCGAGGGCATCGCCACCACGATCGACCTCCACCGCCGCCTGATGGCGTACTCGAGTTTCATCAAGGGCGATGTGGATATTAATTATCTCGAGCGGTTGCTGCGGAAGTAGGGCGTTCGCACCGGACGGCGGTCACAGGGCGGCTCTGCCCGGCCGCACGGGGTCATTTCCCTGATCTCGCGGAGTTGCGGCAGCGCACGCCAGGAGAGTCAATCTCCGCGCGGTATGATGCGCCAGCGGCGCTCAGGTCGCGGAACTGAGGACTCTCCGAACGGAAAGGCGATGTCATGTTCACGCGCGCTATGTCTCTGCGGTCACCCACGCTCCATGCCATGTTGGCCATCGCGCTGCTGGGCGGCGCTGCGGTCGCGCCGTCCGGTGCGCAGATGTGCGGCTGGGAGTCGCACGAGCCGCCGGGACCTGTAGGCCGAATCTCTTCCGCGGCCGCCTATGACAGCCATCGCGGCGTGACCGTGATGTTCGGCGGCGATGACGGCAACAACAGATTGGGGGACACGTGGGAACTCCATGATCTGCAGTGGAGCGCCGTTGCGACAGGTGGCCCGACGCCTCGATACGGGCACGCCATGGCGTTCGACAGCCGGCGAGGCGTAACGGTTCTCTTCGGCGGCAGCGATGCCACTCGCGCCCGTGGGGATACATGGGAGTGGAACGGCGGGCAGTGGTCGCGAGTCGCCACGAGCGGACCGAGTGCACGCGCCTTTCACACGATGGCGTACGATCCCGTGCGCGGAGTGACCGTCCTGTTCGGGGGGTTGTTCGACTTGCATGGGCTGGGAGATACGTGGGAGTGGGACGGCAGCCGGTGGGATCAGGTGGCCGACGGTGGTCCTAGCGCCCGATCGAGCGCCGCCATGACGTTCAACCCGTTGACGAACCGGGTGGCCCTCTTCGGCGGCGACTCAAACTCCTCGCGGCGCAACGACCTTTGGGAGTGGGATGGCGTCGCATGGCAACACATCTCCACCGGGGGCCCGGAGCCAAGGAAGTCCCATGGCATGGCGTTTGACGAGAAGCGCGGAGTTCTTGTCGTCTTTGGCGGATTCGGTGTGTACTCAGGCTTGCTTCGCGATACGTGGATCTGGACCGGTCTGATGTGGAGGCAGTTCTGGACGCCGCCTCCTCTGAATCAAACTCGTTGGGGCATGGTCATGCTGTACGATGCAGCGCGCGGCGCGGTACTCGTTTTCAGCGGTGCCCCCGGCGGCCTCTCCCTCCCAAGGGACGTCTCCTACCTCGAGTGCAATACCGTGCGACTCTTTGTGGACGCCTCCTGCCCCAACGGAGGTGCGTTGCGCGTCGGCTGGACCGGTGCGACGCCTCGGACGCGCGTGGCGCTGCTCTACTCGCCTCGCGGTGGCCGGACGTTCATTCCCGACGGCAGCCGATGCGAGGGCACAATGCTCGGCCTGTCCGCAGGGGTCCAGGTCGTTGCGTCTGCCCGCACGAGCGCCGCCGGCCACGGCACGATCACTGGCCGGGCGGATCCGTCGATCTGCGGTGGCCGAATGCAATTGCTCGATCTGATGTTCTGCGCCACGAGTAATGTCGTGCCGGTAGAATGACCGCGACTGCAACGGCCGCTCCCGCCGCTTGCCTATGCTCCTCTCACACGCGAGAGTCAGTCTGGAGAGGCGGCGACCAATGCGGAGAGCGGCGAGGGTGCTCATTGCGTGCTGGTACCTCATCGGCGCCACGGGCTGCGCCACTTTTGCCGTCGATTCCGGAGCAGAGTCTTCGCCGTTCTCGCACGGCGTCCTCGCGGCGGATCACGTCATCGCCTCGCGGGCCGGGCTGGAGATGCTCGAGCGCGGCGGCAACGCCGTCGATGCGGCGGTGGCGGCGAGTTTCTGTCTTGCGGTCGTGCGGCCTTACAGTTGCGGCCTGGGCGGGGGCGGCTTCATGGTCGTTCACCTCGCGGCCGAAGAGCCGATGCCCGCGCGGAACATCGCCATCACCTACCGCGAGACGGCGCCGGGCGGCCTGCATCCGGAGTACTACGCGCAACTCGGGTTGCCCGACGCGTCGCGCATCGGGCCGCACGCCGTCGGCGTGCCGGGAACCGTCGCCGGCCTGCTCTACGCCCTCGAGAACTTCGGCACGCTCGATCGCGCGACGGTGCTGCGCCCGGCCATTCGCGCCGCCGAGAAGGGCTTCGCGATTGACGCCGACTACGTCGCCGCGGCGCGCGAAGTCCTTGACGATCTCGCGGAGAACCCCGGCTGGCCCGACCTCATCGGCCGCGAGCGATTCGAGTGGTTTCACCGTCGCTTTCTCTTCAATGGCGAGCCGAAGGTCGGGCAGGTGCTGCATCAGCCCGAGTTGGGGCGCACGCTGCGCCTGCTGGCGCGCGACGGCGAGGCGGCGTTCTACGCCGGTCCGCTGGCGCACGCCATCGCCGACGCCTGCCCCGCGATGACGCCCGGCGATCTGGCGCACTACGAGCCGCGCACCTCGCGCCCGCTCACCGGCGCGTTCCGCGACCGCACGATCATCGCCATGCCGCTTCCATCGAGCGGCGGCATTGCCCTGCTTCAGTCTCTGGGCCTGCTCGAGCGGCGGCGCGGCGATCTCGATTCGACTACCTCCAACTCGGCCGGGTACGTCCATCTCGTGGTCGAAGCGATGAAGCACGCCTTCGCCGACCGGGCGCAGTGGCTCGGCGATGATCGGTACGTCGACGTTCCCGTGGCCACGCTGCTCAGCGACGAGTACCTGAGTGATCTCGCGTCGCGGATCGATCCACAGCGCACGCAGCCGCCCGATCGCTACGGCAACAGCGTCCAACTGCCTGACGACGATGGGACGAGCCACCTCAGCGCCGTGGACCAGTGGGGCAACGCCGTCGCCTGCACCGAGACGATCAACCTCGAGTTCGGCTCGCTGACGGCGATTCCCGAGTTCGGCCTGCTGCTCAACAACGAAATGGATGACTTCCTCACCATCCCCGGGCAGCGCAACGCCTTCGGCCTTGAGCAGTCGGAGCGGAACCAGCCAGAGCCGGGCAAGTGGCCGCTGTCGAGCATGTCACCGACGATCGTGCTCGGGCCGGATGGTCGGGTGGAGGTGGTCGTCGGCGGCTCCGGCGGGCCGCGGATTATCTCGAGTTCGCTCCAGGCGATGTTGAGTGTGCTGCTCTTCGACGCATCGGCACAGGAGGCGGTGAGTGCGCCGCGGTTCCATCATCAGTGGATGCCGAACGTTGTGCAGTTCGAGGATTCATGGGTTGATGGGGCCGTGATCGAGGCGCTGGGCGCACTGGGGCACGAAGTGGGACGGCGCGAGGATGTCGGCGTCGTGCAACTGATCCGCCGCGCCGGCGGCGGCTACAGCGCCGCGAGCGATCCTCGCAAGGGCGGCGCGCCGGCGGGGCGATGACGACGATTCGCGTCTCGCTGCTCTTGCCGATCCGGGGATCGCTTCGCCACTCGACGCGCTCCCCTGCGCAAAGCCTCCGGGTCGCGGCGAAACGACTCCCTTCAACCCTTGATGCCTCGATGCCTCGATCCCCTACAATGGCCCCGTGATTGCGGCGGTCCTTTGCCTGATCCCGGCTTCCTTTGCGCTGGCGTGGCCGCTGACGTGGTGGCTGCGCGGCGTCGGGCTTCGACTCGGGCAACTCGATTCGCCGGGCGCGGCGGGTCACGTGAAGCGCGAATTGCGCCGCGTGCCGAACATCGGCGGGATCGCCATCGCCTCGGCCGTGCTGGGGCCGCTGCTGCTCGGCCTGCTGCTCCTGCGGATCGTGCCGGTTGAAACGCTGACCGACTTAGCACCGGCCATCGAAGAGCACCTGCCGGGCATTGCCGCGCGCACGCCGATGGCGCTCACGCTCGCGCTGGCGCTGCTCGCCATGCACGTCATGGGGCTGATCGACGACCGCCGCCCCCTCGGGCCGCGCGTCAAACTCGGCGTGCAGTTCATCCTTGCGGCCATCGTCGTGCTCTTCCCCTTCGACCTGGCGAACAACCTGGAGCAGTCCAGCCGCCTGCTGACGCTGCTCGACGAGGCGCCGGTGCTGGCGGCGATCGCGCCGTGGCCTTCGATCGTGTTGACGATCGTGTGGCTGGTGGTGGTGACCAACGCGATCAACTTCATGGACAACATGGACGGCCTCGCCGGCGGCGTATCGTGCATCGCGGCGTCGCTGTTTCTCGCGGCGGCGCTGCTCAACGGGCAGTGGTTCGTCGCGGCGACGCTCGCCCTGCTCGTCGGCGCCCTGCTCGGCTTCCTGTGCTTCAACTTCCCACCCGCGAGCATCTTCATGGGCGACGGCGGGTCGCTCGTCGTTGGTTTCCTGCTCGGGTTTCTCACCATCCGCACGACGTATATCGATGCCGATCGCACGAGCGCGTGGTACGGCGTCTTCATGCCGCTCATCGTCCTCGCCGTCCCGCTGTATGATCTGCTTAGCGTGGTGACGATCCGCCTCCGCCAGGGGCGCAACCCGATGGTCGGCGACCAGCAGCACTTCTCGCACCGCCTCGTGAAGCGCGGCCTGAGTCCGCGAGGCATGCTGGCCGTGGTCTACGGCATCACGCTCGCCACGGGGCTGACGGGCATCTTTCTCGGCCGCCTTACGGAGGAGTGGATGGCGGCGCTGGCCGGGGCGCAGGTGATCGTCATGCTCATCGTGCTGGCGGTCTATGAGCACCAGGTCGGCGCGGCGGCGGGCAATGGAGCGGGCGGCAGTGGAACAGGCGGCGACGGAGCCCGGCCGTGAAGGCCGCGGCCGCGCTCCGCCACGCCGCGTTCATCCTGCTCGCGACGCAGGCGGCGCTCCGCGCGCTCGTGGCGATCACGGGCAATCCCTTCTTCGCCGTCGATCCGCGCCTGCTCGCCATTCCCCTCGAAGGACTCGGGCCGGCGGGATCGGTCGCGCTCGACGCGATGGCGCTGTTCGGCTGCGCGGCGGCGCTCGCGGCGGAGCGGCTCGATCGGCGGGCGCTCGACCTTCGCGTCATCGCGCTCTTCCTCGCGCCCGTCCCGGTCCTCGCCTGGCACGCCTGGGACGACGCCGAGCAGATGCGCGCCGGCTCGCAATGGCTCGCCACTATGGCGACGGCGGTGGGTTCACTGCACCTGGCGCGCGAGGTGCGCTGGCGCCTCATGCTCCTCGGCGCGGTGGCGGCGCTCACCATTCCGCTGGCCGTCAAGGGACTCTACCAGGTCACCATCGAGTACAGCGAGACCCTGCGGTCGTTCCAGGAGAACCGTGAAGCGCTGCTCGCGGCGCAGGGATGGGAGGACGGGTCGAGCCAGGCGGAGATCTACATCCGCCGCCTGTCGCAGCGCGAAGCAACGGCGTGGTTCGCCCTCTCCAATGTCTACGGCTCGATCCTCGCCATGCTCGCGACCTTCTGGGTCGGCGTTTCGCTGGCGGCGGCGAAGTCGCGCCTCCAGAGCGGCTGGCTGGGAATCGCGATCATCTTCGCGGCGGCCGCGCTGGTGGGGTTGACGGCGTCATTCTCTAAGGGCGCCGGCGCGGCGGCGGTGATCGGGCTGGTGCTGGCCGCGATGTGCATCCTGCCGCGACGCTGGAAGCAGCGCGTGCGGCCGCTGACGGCGAAGGTCACGCTCGCGCTGTTGGCGCTCGCGCTGATTGTGACAGCGCTGCGCGGCTCGCTCTTCCCCGAATCGCTCCAGGGCGCCGACGGCTACAGCCTGCTCTTTCGCTGGCACTACTGGATCGGCGCGGCGCGCATGCTTGCGGCGCAGCCGTTCACCGGCGTCGGGCCCGCGGGATTCCAGAACGCCTATCTCCTCCACCGACCGACCCTGAGCCCCGAGGAGGTCACCAGCGCGCACAGCGTATTCATCGATTGGCTCGCCGGCGGCGGCGTCCTCATGATCACTTGGGTGGCGCTGGCCGTGATCCTGCTGTGGCGATCGGCGCCGTCGGGCGCGCGGCGCGGCGGCGTCGAAACATCGCGTGCCGAGGAAAGTGCGCTGCACGGGGCGGGTGAGGCGGGCGCGGCGCCGCGAGCCCCGGAGAGCCGCCTGGCGTGGCGCTGCGGCGTGCTGCTGGCGCTGTTCGCCGGCGGCGGAGCGTGGGCGCTCAACCGGCACGCGATGTTCATTGATTACCACGTCCTGCTCATGCCCCTGTCCCTCGCGGCGATGACGGCCACGATTCCACTGGTCGAGCACCTTGTCCGGCACCTCTCGCTGGGAATGGTGCGCTGGGCGGTGTGGGCGGCGCTGACGGCGGTCTTCCTGCATAGCCAGGTTGAGATGACTCTGAGCCAGCCGGGCTCGGCAGCAGTGGTGATGCTGCTGCTGGGCGCGGCGTCGGCGCGGGTTGAGACACCGGTCGCCTCGCAACCCACCCGTTTGCAGACGGGCGGTCTCATCGCTCTCGCCGCGGTTGTGCTGCTCGCGGCGCTGCACATCGCACTCGCCGCCGCGCCGATCATCGGAACGCAGCGGCACCTGCGCCGCGCCCATGGTGCGCTCGCCCAGGTCGGCGAGGTGCGACAGAGCCTCGATCATGCCCGGCGCGCGACGAACCTCGAAGAGCACCTTGAACTGCTCCGCAAGACTGAATCGACGTTTCGCCTCCATGGGCAGAGTCTCAACCTCGACGCGACGTGGACCGAAATCCAGTCGGCCCGGCGCCTCAATGACGCCGCGCGTGTGCAGCGACTGGTCGCGCTGGCTGGCGAATCGCTCGACGAGGCGCTGCGGCGCCTGGACGTTGATGCAGTCGCGGCGGCGCTCGTCGAACTCGAAAGCGCGCGGCGGCGCCGGCCGCTCGACCGACTCGCCTGGCGCAAGGCCTCCGAGTTGTGGATGCTCCTGGCGCATGTGCATGCGACGCGCGATGATGTCGCCATGCGCGATGAAGCGGCGGAGACGGCGTGCCGGCTGGCGGAGGAACTCGCGAACCGCCGGCCGGACTCCTCCTTTGCCGTCGCGGCGGCGGCGCGGCGCTGGGTGGAGCGGCATCGACTCGCTCCCGATGCGGACGCACTCGGCCGGGCGATCCACTGGCAGCAGTGCCTCGTCGCGCTCGATCCCAACGGCCTCGACGCCCGCCGCACCCTCGCGGACCTTCTCGACGAATCGGGGCGCACCGCCGAAGCGATCGCCGCCTACGAGCGCACGCTTGAGATCAACGCCAACATGCGTCTCGACCCCCTCAAGCAGTTGAGCGACTCGCAGGTCCGCGCCATCGAGCGCCGTCTCGCAGCGCTGCGCGGCGGGTAGCGTGCATTGAGGCTCCGCGAAACGCACCAGTTCGGCGCTTTTGCGCAATCGACGGACGATCTGCAATCGGCCGCGCGAACCGGTGCGTATCGCTCCGCTCAACCGCACCCTTGAATCTCAAGACAGTCGCTACCTCGAGATCCATCGCCCTCGAATCCGCTCAAGCACCCGCTCATACACGGCCTGGAGATCGGCAATCATCATCTCGACGCTGAATCGCTCACGGCACATCTCCCGCCCGCGCTGCGCCATGTCTGCGCGCTCGGCGGGGTGGTCGGACATCCACTCGATCGCTTCGCGCAGGGCGGCGCGGTCGCCGGCGGGAACGAGGCGGCCCGTCTGCCCGTCAATGCACACTTCGGGTGCGCCGTCAAGGTCGTAGACCACCACAGGCACATCGCTCAGCAGCGCCTGCGGAACCGTGCGGGGCAAGCCCTCGCGGTAACTCGGGTGCACCAGCAGATCCATCGCGCGCATCAGTTCCGCAACCTGCTCGGGCGGCACCAGCCCCGTCGTGATGACCTGCTGCTCCAAGCCGAGTTCGCGGACGCGGCTCAGCAAGCGCTCGCGCCACCAACCATCGCCGACCCAGAGCATCTTCCAGTTCGGCTTCGTGCGCATCACCGGTCCGATCGCGTCGAGGAGGTCGTCGTGCCCCTTGAGTTCGGCGAGGCGCGCGACGGTGCCGATGATGAAATCCTCCGGCTCGATGCCGAGGCGATTCCGCGCCTGGTCGCGCGTGACGCCGGGTTCGAGAAACCGCTGCGTCTCCATGCCGCTGTAGACGGTGGTGTAGAGATCAGGCGTGCCGACGCCGGCGGCGAGCGCCTGGTCGCGCATGGCGTCGCAGACAGTGATGATGCGGTGGCATCGCCGCGCGGCGAAGCGCTCCGACTTGATGTAGATGAGGTTGCGCCAGCCTTTTTCATAGGGGTGAAAGGGCAGGCCGTGGATGGTGTGGACGATGCCGCGCTTCCCCTGCCGACCCCCCTCGGCCCAGCCGGCGGCACGACCGAGGATGCCCGCCTTGGAGGAGTGCGTGTGAACAATGTCGGGGTCAAGTCGGGCGATGAGGCGGCGGCACTCGCCGAAGGCCTTGCGGTCCTTCACGAGCGCCAGTTCGCGCACCATGTGCGGCAGGATGTGCGTGGTGATGCGGGTGGAACGGGCGGTGGGACGGGCGGTGGAGCAGGCGGCGGATGGGCCGGTGGAACGGGCGTCTCGCCCGTCTCCCTTCTCCGAACGGGAGGTGGAATGGGCGTCTCGCCCGTCTTCATTCTCCGCGACGCGAAACGCCTCGACGCGCTCGAGCAGCGACCCCTCCGGCCCGTAGATCGGCCCGAAGGCGAGATGCACTTCATGCCCCGCGCGCGCCTGCCCCTCGCAGGAGAGAACGGTGTTCTCCTGCGAGCCGCCGAGGATCAGTCGAGTTGAAACGTGCAAAATGCGCATGGGGGGGACAAGCCGGTTAGCCGCGACCCGGAGGCTTTGCGCAGGGGAGCGCGGCAAGTGCGATGGGACTCCCGAATCAGCGTCCGCGTCACAACACAGTGAACGCGGTGAAGTCTAGCCATGAGTACGAATGCACTGCGTTTCGAGTCGGCACTGCCGCACCGCATATCATTGCCCTCACCCCAACGGAACCGCCCCACTTCATGCCAGCGCCGAATCCGCAATCGATGATCCGCATCCGCGGCGCCAGGGAGCACAACCTCCAGGGCATCGACGTGGACATTCCCCGCGATCGGCTCATCGTCGTCACCGGCTTGTCAGGCTCGGGCAAGTCGTCGCTCGCCTTCGACACGATCTTTGCCGAGGGGCAGCGCAAGTACATGGAGTCGCTCTCCGCGTACGCGCGGCAGTTTCTCGATCAACTCCAGAAGCCCAACGTGGAGACGATCGAGGGCCTGCCCCCGACGATCGCGATCGAGCAGCGTGCCAGCGGGCACAACCCGCGCTCCACCGTCGCCACGACGACCGAGATCTACGACTACCTGCGGCTGCTCTTTGCCCGCTGCGGCACGCCGCGCTGCTGGCACGGTTCGGACGGCGCGGGGCCGGCGTGCGACCGCGTCATCGAGCGGTCGAGCGCGACGCAGATCGTCGATGCGATCATGGCCATGCCGGAGGGGACGAGGCTGATGCTCCTGGCGCCGCTGGTGCGCGGCAAGAAGGGGCACCACCGCGAAGTGCTCGAATCGCTCCAGCAGCAGGGGTTCGTCCGCGCCCGCGTGAACGGGGCCATCATCGACCTGCGCGAGGCGCTCAAGGAGCCGGGGGAGAATCCCCTCAACCTCGGCCGCTATGAACAGCACAACATCGAGGCCGTGATCGACCGCGTCATCGTGCGCGCCGACGGTCGCGGCCGCATGGCGGACTCGGTCGAGACGGGCCTGCGGCTGGGCGAGGGACTGCTGGTCGTGTCGGTGCAGCAGGATGCGGAAGGCAGCCCTCACCCCGACCCTCTCCCAGAGGGAGAGGGAGAAGGCGCCCCCACCCCGACCCTCCCTCGCAAAGCCGGGGGAGGGAGCGTGGAGTCCCGCCTGCGCGGGAATGACGATGCTCCGGCACAGTGGGTGGACCAGTTGTTCAGCGAGCACTTCGCCTGCCCGGCGCATCCGGAGTGCAGCCTGCCGGAACTCGAGCCGCGGCTGTTCAGTTTCAACTCGCCCTTCGGCGCGTGCTCCACCTGCGGCGGCCTCGGCACGATCCAGGAGTTTGACCTTGACCTCGTCGTCGAGGATCCTTCGCTGACGATCGACGAGGGAGCGATCAGCGCCTTTGCGCGCATCGGCCACGCCTACCGCTCGTGGTTCGCGGCGGTGATCCGGCGGGCGTGCAAGAAGTTCGGCATCGACCTCCACACGCCGTTCAACGCCCTGCCGCGCGAGCATCGATCCATTCTGCTCGACGGCACGGGCGAGAAGAAACGCGGGCGCGGCGCATCGAACCACTTCCCCGGCGTCATCCCGATCCTCAAGGAGCGCTTCGCCAACACGCAGAACGAGCGGGTGAAGGAACGCCTGAGCATGCTCCTCAGCCAGACACCTTGCCCGGCTTGCGGCGGCCGGCGGCTTCGTCCCGAGGCGCTGCACGTCTTCCTCACGGGGCCGGGCCGGCAGCGCGTCAACATTGCGACGCTGGCCGAGATGACCGTCGAGCAGGCGGATGAGTTCATGGCCGGCCTCTCGCTCACCGGCGAGCAGCAGGAGATCGCGCGGCCGATTCTCAAGGAGATTCTCGCGCGCCTCGGCTTTCTGCGAAGCGTCGGGTTGGGGTACCTCAACCTCAGCCGCCGCACCGGCACGCTCTCGGGCGGCGAGGCGCAGCGCATCCGTCTCGCCACGCAGGTCGGCACCGGACTGGTGGGCGTGTGCTACGTCCTCGACGAGCCGACCATCGGCCTGCACCAGCGCGACAACGAGCGCCTCATCGGCACGCTGCGGCACCTGAGCGACATCGGAAACACCGTCATCGTCGTCGAGCACGATGAAGACATGATGCGCGCGGCCGACCACATCGTCGATCTCGGGCCGGGGCCGGGCGTGCACGGCGGGCGCATCGTGGCGCAGGGCAATGTCGAGGAGATCATCGCCTCAAAGGAATCGATCACCGGCAGGTTCCTCAGCGGCCGCGAACGCATCGAGATGCCAGAGAAGCGCCGGCCGATGACGGAGAGCAGGGCGATCACGGTCAAGGGCGCCGCGGCGAACAACCTCAAGAGCATCGACGCGGTCTTCCCCCTCGGCGGGATCATCTGCGTGACGGGGGTGAGCGGGTCGGGCAAATCCACGCTCGTCAACGAGATCCTCCTCAAGGCCACGCGGCGGCACCTCAGTCTCGGCCGCGAGAAACCCGGCGAGCACAAGCGCATCACCGGCCTCAACCGCATCGACCGCATCATCGACGTGGACCAGTCCCCCATCGGTCGCACGCCTCGGAGCAATCCCGCGACCTACACCGGCTTCTTCGACGACATTCGCAAACTGTACACGAAGACGAAAGAAGCGAGGGTGCGCGGCTACCAGCCGGGGCGGTTCAGTTTCAACGTCAAGGGCGGGCGCTGCGAGGTCTGCCAAGGACAGGGCACCAAGAAGATCGAGATGCACTTCCTGCCCGACGTCTACGTTGAGTGCGAGGCCTGCCGCGGCACGCGCTACAACCGCGAGACCCTCGAGATCACCTACAAGGGAAAGAACATCGCCGAGGTGCTCGCCATGACCGTCGAGGAGGGCGTCGAGTTCTTCGAGGCGCACCCGATCATCCTGCGCATGCTCGAATGCCTGCACGATGTGGGGCTGGACTACATCCAGATCGGCCAGCCTTCGACGACGCTCAGCGGCGGCGAGGCGCAGCGCATCAAACTCGCGACCGAACTGGGCAAAGGCTCGACGCTGCACGGGCAGAGCCAGCACACGCTCTACATCCTCGATGAGCCGACGACGGGGCTGCACTTCGCCGACATCCGCAAACTCCTCGCCGTGCTCAATCGACTCGCGGACCAGGGCAACACGCTGGTGGTGATCGAGCACAACCTCGACGTGGTGAAGTGCGCCGACTGGATCATCGACCTCGGGCCCGAGGGAGGCGACGCGGGCGGGCGCATCGTCGCGACCGGCGCGCCGGAGGCGGTCATGCGCGTCGACGCAAGCCACACGGGCGTGTGGATGCGCAGGCATCTCGGTGGCGCGGCGGCGGAAGTCAAGGTCAAGCCCGCGGCCCGGCCGCGCGCGGCTTCGGCCGGCAGTCGCTCGCGCTCGAAGGTCGGCTCCCGCGCCCGGTCGTGAGGTCGGAGGTCGAGGATCGATCGATCCGGGGCGGCGCAGAGCCTCTGCCCCGGCGCGGTCGGCGCTACATTCCGCTGCGCAGCAACTGCTCGGCCTCGAGCCAGTTCTGGTCCGCATCTCCGCCGCGCATCTTCCAGAGTTCGTAGGCGCGGGCCGCGATCATCTCATGCGAGATCTCGCGCTTTCGGGCCTGCGGCTCGGGCGCGGCAACGCTGACGGGCTTGCGCGGCGCCACGGAGCGTGACGCCGCCCCCTTCTTCTCAGCCGTTGCGGTTGACGATGAACTGTTCCGATTCCCCTTCGACGCCATGTTCCGATCCTCCCACCGGGATTGCCAATCGCGACGTGCCCTTCGCGGAGCGTTCCGCAGATTGCCTTGATTAACAGGTATGGTAGTGATGACCGCCGGGGCAGGTTCAAAAAACCGGCGAATCAGACCGGGATTAGCGCCCTCTTCACACGATCGGGGTCGTTTCCCCGAATCCGGCCAGAAAGAGCCGGCCGACCTGCCCGATGGTCAGTTCCCCCGGCCGCTGCGTGGGTTGGATGCCCGCGGGCCAGGCGCGGTCACGGCCGAAGATGCTCCCCAACTGCTTGCGCCGGCTGCGGAAGAGAGTCTGAAGGAAGGCGGCGAAGGCGCGGCGGTCGGCGATCGCGGGGCTGGGCCGCGGCCGAAAGGCGATCATCGCGCTCTCCACCTTCGGCGCCGGCCAGAAACACCCGGGGCTGAGGCGCGAGATCAACTCGACCTCGGCGAAGGTCTGGCACAGCACGGCGAGGACGCCGTACTCCTTCGTACGCGGCCCGCTGAGGATTCGCTCGGCCGCCTCGCGCTGCACGGTGATGAACAGACCGGTGCAGAAGGCGCGATCGCGCGTCGGGGACGACGCGGCTCGCTGCGCGGTCGCGTCCGAATGCTCGACCAGCAGTGACGAGATCAGCGGGCTGGCGACCTGGTACGGCAAGTTGGCCACGAGTTTGAAGGGACGATCAAGGTGCGCGACGACCTCGGGCGCAATCGCGTGCTTGCCGGCGAGGATATCCGCCTCGATCAGAGTGAGGTGCGGAGAAGGCACCCCACGATTCGAAGACTCATCGTGGGCGTGACGGGGAGCGACGTGTTCGCGGATGATCGCGGCCATGTCGGGGTCGATCTCGCAGGCGATGACGTCGGCGCCTGCCTCGAGGAGGGTTTCGGTGAGCGTGCCGGTTCCGGGCCCGACTTCGAGGATGAGATCGCCCTGCCGCACGTCCGCCGCGGCGACGAGTTTGCGGAGTTGATTCTGGTCGTGGAGGAAGTTCTGCCCGAAGCGGTGCTTCGGCCGCACGCCGCGCTGCGCGAGGAGATCACGAATTTGCGAAAGGGTCTGCACGCCGGCGGATCGTATGGCGGAGATCGCTCACGCGCCGAAGTCGAGTTGGCCGTCGGCGTGGTTGGCGCGGTTCTCGTCGAGGAAGGCGTTGACAGGGTGGCCGAAGAGTCGCTTCGCTGCGACCCACTGGCGTCGGCCCCGACGCCGCGAAGTCAGGCGGATGAGGCTCGGATCGACGGCATCCTGCAAGGCGTGGACGCCCGTACGCTCCGTGAACTGCTGGATCGCTCTGATAATGTTCTCCTGCGCCGTCCCCGACGCGATCGTGATCTGCTGCGTTCCGCGATTGCCGAGAATCTGCACTGAGAACGAACCGCCGCCTCCGTCAAGGAACCGTCCGGTCGAGAGGAAGACTCGCGCCCGCTCCGTCGGCGACGATTCGGGATCGACGAGCAGCGGCCCGGCGAGCGCGGCCGCGGCAAGACCGAGATCCATCGCCACTTCGAAAGCGCCAGGTCCGGGTGGGGCGGGCAAGTCGGCAAGGTCGTCGATGTCGAGCAGCACCCGCCGCAGCAGATGACGATGCTCCTCATCATCACGCTGCTCCCGAACAGCCGGCTCGCATCGCGCTTCGATCATCGCGTCGAGCATCTCCAGTTGCACGCCGACTCGCTCGAATGAGGATGACTGCGGCGCTCGATGCGCATCGCTCGCGTTCCTTCGCCCGGCGCGATGTTGCACCCACATCCCGCCAAGTCCGCCGGCGATCGCCGCCATCAGTTCAAGAAGGATGTGGCCGACTTCGTGCATGGCGCCTCCGATCGCGCATCGCGCGTTCCGGAGGACTCATCGGGGATTGCAGGCAGCGGGCTTGAAAGGCGGTCGGGCGCGCCTCACTCCGCGAACATCGACTCGATGAATGTCTCGGGGTCGAAGGGCTCGACGTCTTCGGGCGATTCGCCGACGCCGACGAGTTTGACGGGGATGTCCACGGCTTCGCGGATGGCGATGACGATGCCGCCCTTGGCCGTGCCGTCGAGTTTGGCGAGGAAGATGCCGGTGATGTTGATCGCTTCCTTGAACTTCTTCGCCTGCTCAATGGCGTTCTGGCCCGTCGTGGCGTCGAGGACGAGGAGCACCTCGTGCGGGGCGCCGGGAAGGCGCTTGGCCACCACGTCGCGAATCTTCGTCAGTTGCTTCATCAGAGGATCCTGCGTGTGCAGGCGGCCGGCCGTGTCGATGACGAGCACATCCACGCCGCGCGCCAGCGCCGCCTCGCAGGCGTCGAAGGCGACCGAGGCCGGATCGGAGTTGTGCTGGCCCTTGATGATGGGCACACCGAGGCGGTCTGCCCAGATGGTGAGTTGATTCACCGCCCCGGCGCGGAAGGTGTCGCACGCCGCGAGCATCACGCTGCGCTTCTCGTCGAGGAGGCTCCTGGCGATCTTGGCGACGCTCGTCGTCTTTCCCGCGCCATTGATGCCCGCGACGAGAATGACAGTTGGCCGGGTCTCCGCCCGCGCGATCTGCCGGTTCGCGGCGGGCCAGTAGGCCTTCAACTCGCTCTTGAGGAAGCCGATGACCTGGTCGCCCTGAGTGATGGTCCCGGCGCGGTACTGCTGGCGCAACTCGTCGATGAGTTTCGTGGTGGTGCGCACGCCGACGTCGGCCTGGATGAGGCGCGACTCGATCTCGTCGATGACTTCGTCGCTCAGCCGCCGGCCGCGAAGCAGCGAGCGCAAGCCGCTGACGAACGTGTCGCGGGTGCGGGCCAGCCCTTTGCGGATCGCTCCGATGGTCGAAGAGAACAGCCCCATCGCGCTACTCGGAACTCCAGTACTCGGTGTGGAGCACGGGGTCATCGACGGGCTGATCCGCCTCTTCGTGGCTGGCGACGTCCGCGGCGGCCCCGGCGTGGAGGATGCGCTTGAGCATCCGGTCGAGCACGCCGTTGAGGAACGCGCCGCTTCGGTCGGTGCCGAACTCCTTGGCGAGTTCGATGGCTTCGTTGACGGCGGCCTTGGGCGGCACTTCGCCCTGCGTCATCTCGAACCAGCACAGGCGGATGACGTTGCGATCGACGACGGGCTGGCGATGGGTCGGCCACTCGGGCGCGAGCGACGTGGCAATGCGATCCGCCTCAGCGCGGGCGTTCCACGCGGCCAGCGCAGTGCCGAACGCCTTGCGGTGGGCCGCCGGGTCGTTGAGCGTCGGCACGGACCACGCGCCGGCGAAATGCCCGGCCGCATCTCGGGAGGCATTGAGGAGCGAGTCGCGAATCGCCTCGGCGTCCTCTCCCTGCCTCGCGTCCAGTTGATAGAGCATCTGAAGCGCGAGGCGGCGAATGTCGTGGGAAGTCGTGGACACGTGGATCAACCTTTGCCCGGCCGCCAGGCGCGAACAGCCCGGATCATCAGCGCGGTTTGCACGGCGGCTTCCATGGCCTCCGCTCCCTTGTTGCCCGCCTCGCCTCCGGTCCGGGCCTTGACCTGCTCGGCGTTGTCGCAGGTGAGCACTCCGAAACCGACGGGAACGCCGGTGCGCGAGGTGAGGTCGGTCAGCGCCTGCGCCACGCCGCGGCCGATGTACTCGAAGTGGTCCGTTTCGCCGCGGATCACAACTCCGAGGGCCACGATGCCGTCGACGTCGCGCCGCTCGGCGAATGCACGCGCCGCCGCCCCCAATTCCCAGCAGCCGGAGACATCGGCGACGATCAGGTTCTCCTCCCGGCCCCCCAGGCGCCGCCAGCGGTCGATCGCGCCTTCGAGCATGCGCCCGGTCGCCCACGAATGGTAGGTGCTCCGGACGATCGCCACGAGCAGCGAGGCGACATCATGCTGTGGATCAAGGGTGTGAACCATGAATCGAAGCAGGATGGTACGAGTGAGAATCGGAGCGTTCCAGAGGAAGGCATCGGGAGATCAAGGCGTCGGAGGATCGTTTCGCCGCAACCCGGAGGCCTTGCGCAGGGGAGCGCGCCGGGGGCAATGGAGCGCTCGACCCGCGATGCCGCAAGCGGCGCCAGCCCCAAGCCTCAAGCCCCAACCCCCTACCATGTCCCGCATGATCCGCCCGCTGATCGTGAACCTCCTTTCGACGGTGCAACTCTCGCGGCTGACGCACGCCTTCGCCGCGGTGGCGAATCTGTGGTTCGTCATCCTCTGGTCGCGCAGCGTCAGCCTGGAGCATCCGATGGCGGCGTCGATCGAGGAAGCCCCCCTGTGGATCGCGCTCGCGCTCGCCTCGATCCTCGGAGTCGGGCTTTCCACCTACGGGGGAGCGCTCAACGACTTTTTCGACGTGAACCGCGACACGACCTTTGCCCCCAACCGGCCGATCCCGTCCGGGCGGATCACGGCGCAGAGCGCGGCGATCATCGGATTCGCCTCGCTTCTCAGCGCCCTGCTCGTGGCGGCGATCCTCGATCGGACGGTGCTGCTCGTCACGCTCCTGTGCGCGGCGGCGATCCTGTTTTACAACGCCGCAGCCAAGCACATTCCGGGCGTGGGCCTCTTCACCCTCGGCGTGGTGTATGCGTCGGAAATGCTGATTCTCAACTTCGGCCTGCGCTTCGTCTGGCCCGTGATGCTTGTCGTGCTGCACGCGATGCTCGTGCAGGCGGCGGTGCACCGCCTCGAGCAGAAGCGGCCGCGATTCACGGCCCTGAGCGTCATCGGCATGGTCGCGGGTTACGTGCTCATCTGCCTCTTCCTGCTCTGGCAGCCCGGCGACAAGGGCTGGCTCTGGGAGCCGGAGTTCCATTGGTACGGCCTGGCGTGGCCCCTGGCGGCCGCCGTCCTGTTCCTCATCAGCAGCGTCCACAAGGTGCGCTTCGCCTCCAGCGCCGCCTTCGCGGCGGAGAAACTCCAGCGCTACGGCTCGCTGTGGATCGGCATTTACGGCATCTGCTGGCTGCTCGGCGCCGGACTCTACGGCGAGGCGCTCATCCTTACCGCCCTCGTCGGCCTCGCCATCGTATGGATGATGGTCGTCCGCGACCTCGGCGCCTGGATCGAGCAGCCGATCGGGTATCGATGGTGAACGGCGCGGGCCAGCGGCCCGGCCTCACGTCCACTCGAGCGCGAAGAACACCGTGGTGAAGATCAGGTCGGCGAAGATGACGGAGACCACGCTGGCGACGACGGTCGCGGTGGTGGCGCGGCCGACGCCCGCGGCGCCGCCGGTCACCTTCAACCCGTTGTAGCACGAAATCAGTCCGATGAGCATGCCGAAAACGCCGGCCTTGACCAGCCCCGTGAGCATGTCTTTCGCCTCGCACTGCGCCAGCGTGTTGTCCCAGTATTGCACCGCGGGCACTTCATGGACGTACACGGAGATAAACATGCCCGCCGCGATGGCGACCGCATCGGCGATGATCGTCAGGCACACGAGCGAAACGGTCGTCGCGATGACGCGCGGCACGACGAGGAAGCGCACGGGGTTGAGGGCGTGCGCTTCGAGCGCCTCGATCTCCTCACCCACCACCATCGTTCCGACCTCGGCGGCGACGGCGGCGCCGGCGAAGCCGGTCAGGATCACGGCGCTGATGAGCGGGCCGAGTTCGCGCAGCACCGCCACGCCGACGATGTTGGCGATCTTGTCCGTCTGTCCGAAATCGCGCAGCGGGGGCTCCATCTGGAGCGCCAGGATCGCGCCGATGGCCATTGAAAGCAGCATGACGATCCCGATCGCCCGCGCTCCGAGGCGGACCACCTGGCTGATGATCGCAACCCGGCCGAGCCGGATGCGGCGCCGAGTCAGCGCGCGGCCGACCCACCCGGCCACATCCACGAAGAGGTACCAGACGCCGCCGACATTGTGCTGAAAGCCAAGCCAGCGCTCGCCGACGAACTGCACTCCCAGGAGGGCGCGCGACGAGGTCGATTCAGGCTGAGGATCGGTTTCGCTCATGAGCGGTCAGAAACGCAAGGGCCGCGGCGGGCTCAGCCGTCGATGGCCTCCTCGAATGAGCCGACGATTCGGAAGACGCTGTCGAGCCGTGCGATCTCGAAGATGGATCGAACCCGGTCCTGGAGGCAGCACAGGACCAGCGCCCCGCCGTACCGCCGCGCCACCTGCATCGCCTCGACGAGGGTCGCGACCCCGGAACTGTCCATGTAGGGAACCTGGTTGAGATCGACGATGAGACGGCGCGGACGCCCCTGCTGGGCGCGGCTGATCGCCGAGCGCAGGGCTGGCGAGCGGGCGAGGTCGATCTCGCCGGCGGGCCGAAGGACGACGGTATCGCCGCGGTTCTCAGCCTCCACGGGCAGATCATCGGCGTGGACCATCTCAGGCCGTCTCCTTTCGCGCGAACGGCGCCTGCCCGGCCGCGAGGTGCTTCTCCATGAGAAGCGACATGCCGCCGCCCTCGCGCTTGGCGTACTGCACGCGATCCATCACCTGGCTGATGATGTGAACGCCGAGGCCGCCGGGGCGGATGTCGTCGAGTTGGCGGGAGCGGATTTCCTCGGGGTCGACCTGTCGCCCGCGATCCTCGACGAGAATGCGGATTCCGCAGCACGAGCCGTGCAGCGGCCAGATGCTGATCCAGATGTGCTGATCGTCGCGCTTCTCGTAGCCGTGCTTGATGACGTTGCACAGGGCCTCGTCGAGGGCCAGCGCGACGTGCGCGCAATCCGATTCGCCGAAGCCGAGGCGCCGCGCGACTGAGGCGATCATCGCCCGCGCGCCGGCGAGGTAGCGTGGCTGGGAGAGCATGTCGATCTTGACGTGCGGATCAGCGTTCAATCGCGGTCCTCTCGGCGGCGACGACGGCTCCAAGTGTATCCGGCCCGACGGGTGTCCCGTCGCGGAGTCGAACTTCGCCCCCCTCCCACGCCGCCGCCCAACGGGCGACCGCGGGCGCTCGCAGCCACTCGGGATCGAAGTGGCGGTAGCCGAAGGTCTCTCCGGTCAGTTTCTCCAGCGCCTCGATGGACAGGAGGCGGACGGCGGGATCGTCGGAATCGAGGTTGCGAATGAGGCCGGGCATCGCGGCCGCGAGGCGCGCGGGATCGGTTTCGGCGGCGGCGCGGCGGGCGGCGAAGAGGCGCGAGGCGGCGTGGGGCGAGTCGAAGTCGCCAGTGATTGCCGGCGGAGCGCACCCCGTCGCCGTCACCAGCACGCACCCGCTCAGCGCCCAGGCGCCTGCCCGAATCCAACCCCTTGTCCGGTGCATCGCGTGATTGTAGGGCATCGACCATTCCCCGAGTTTCGATCGCCCCGGGGCGAAAGCCGCATCTCCGGGGTCTCCCACCTTATCGTCTTGGACGCCGCCCGACTGTGCCATACACTCTCGTTTCCCCGGCTGGAAAGGCAGAGCGTTCATGGCCGAGAAGCATCCGAACCCCCGGATTCCGGAGAACGTCGACGTCATCGTCATCCTTGACTTCGGCTCGCAGTTCGCCCAGTTGATCGCCCGCCGGGTGCGCGAGGCTGGAGCGTTCAGCGTTCTTGCAGCGCCGCAGACGCCGATCGAACGACTCCGCGAGTTGCGTCCCAAGGGGATCATCCTCTCCGGCGGCCCCAGCAGCGTCAACGAGGCCGGCGCGCCGCGCTGCGATGAACGGCTCTTCGATCTCGGCGTGCCGATTCTGGGCATCTGCTACGGAATGCAACTCGCCTGCCACATGCTCGGGGCGGATGTGCGCTCGGCGGGCAAGCGCGAGTTCGGCCGCGCCAACCTGACCATCCTTCCCGCCGAAGAGCAGGGGCTCCTGTCGAACCTCCCTACCTCAACGACCGTCTGGATGAGTCACGGCGATCACGTCGAGTCGCTGCCCGCCGGATTTGAAGCGCTTGCCACAACGCCGACGTGCCCCATCGCCGCCGTCCGCCATCGCCGCCGAAACTTCTACGGCCTGCTGTTTCATCCCGAAGTCACTCACACGCCGCACGGCATCGACATCCTCCGCAACTTCATCTACCAGATCTGCCAGTGCCGCGGCACGTGGCGGATGAGCGAGTTCCTTGAAAGCGAGTGCCGGCGCATCCGCGAGGAAGTCGGCGACAAGCGCGTGATCTGCGGCCTCTCGGGCGGGGTCGATTCCTCCGTCCTCGCGGCCATGCTCATCCGCGCCATCGGCCGACAACTGACCTGCGTCTTCGTGGACAACGGCCTGCTTCGCAAGGCGGAGCGGCAACTCGTCGAATCGACGTTCCGCGACCACTTCGACGCCGACTTGCGCGTCGTCGACGCTTCCGAGCAGTTCCTCGCCGACCTCAAGGGCGTAACCGACCCCCAGGAAAAACGCGTTCGCATCGGCCACCGCTTCATCGAAGTCTTCAAGCAAACCGCCCGCGAAATCGGCGGCATCGAGTATCTGGCACAAGGCACGCTCTACCCCGACGTGATCGAGTCGGGCCACAGCCTCGCGGGGACGGCGGCGAACATCAAACTCCACCACAACGTCGGCGGCCTGCCCGAGCAACTCGGATTCAAACTCATCGAGCCGCTGCGCGACCTCTTCAAAGACGAGGTGCGCAAACTCGGCGCGGTGCTCGGCCTGCCGGACCAGATCATCTGGCGCCACCCCTTCCCGGGGCCGGGACTGGCCGTGCGCATCATCGGCGAGGTGACCAAGGCGCGCCTCGAAGTGCTCCGCGACTGCGATGAGATTCTCCTCGAGGAGATCGTGGCCAACAATCTCTACCGCAGCACGAGCCAGGTCTTTGCCGTCCTCCTGCCGATCCAGTCCGTCGGCGTGATGGGCGACGGGCGGACCTATGAGAGCGTTCTGGCGATCCGGGCCGTCGAGACGCAGGACTTCATGACCGCCGACTGGGCGCGCATCCCCTTCAACGTCCTGGCAACGATCAGTTCGCGGATCATCAACGAGATCCGCGGCGTGAACCGCGTGGTCTACGATATCAGTTCGAAGCCGCCCGCGACGATTGAGTGGGAGTAGGCGGAGCCCGAAACCGGGAACCGAACGGGACGGCTGGCTGATCGCGTTTGGCGCGCCAATAATTGAAGCATGGGAACCGCCCATCGCGAGACCATTCAGATTCCCGCCAGTGCTGACCTCAAGCGGCTCTTCGAGGAAAACGCGAGGCAGATGAACCTCTCCTTGGAGGCCTATCTGTCCTACCTCATGTCGCGCGCGCAGGCTGGAGTCGATTCCGCTCGATTCGATCGGCACGTGCGCGAGGTGTTCGGCAAGCATGGCGAACTCATACGACGGCTGGCTAAGTGATGCCCGGTGCAATTCGCTTCCTGGCCATCGACGATGTCCTTCGCCTCCATCAGATCGCGATCATCGATCAAGGGGGCGATCCGTCCATTCGCGACCGCTCACTTCTGGAGTCGGCCATCGCGATGCCTCAGCAGCAGTTCGCCGGCGAGTATCTCCACCACGACATCCCCGCGATGGCTGCGGCGTATGCGTTTCACATCTGCAAGAACCACCCCTTCGTTGATGGCAACAAGCGGGCTGCCACCGCTGCGATGATCGCGTTTCTGTCGGACAACGGCTGGAGATTCGAAGCTCCGGTTGACGAAGCGGAAGCAGGGATTCTCGCCCTCGCCGCGGGCGAACTGGATAAACCGGCGTTCACCGGATGGGCGAGGAAACACATGCGCGAAAAGCCGCAACTGGAGTTGCGCGACTTCTTCGCTCAGTGCAAACTCCGCGATACGCATCTTATGGCGGAATCGGCCGTTGCTTCGGGCCGCGCCGCTGAAGTAGAACGGACTCTGAAAGAAGCACGTACGGCTATTCCCATGATTGAGGAGTTTGAACAGTTGTCGGATTACTGGAGAGAACGAGGAGATGCCGAGGCGGCAGGAAAGTGCGCATTCGCGGCAACGCTCCTTTCGACTCTCTACCGCATCGCCGAAGACATGGGCTACGAGTGGTAGGCGATGGTCGCCTGGCGGGCGTTCAGAGTCGCGATCAGATGGCGCAACCCCTCGATACAATCCGCCATGCCCGCAGGGCGAATGCTCATCATCATCGCTCTCGCAGCGCAGCCGGCGGTAGTTCAGGGGCAGGTCGTTGACGAACCGGCGCCGATCCTCGACGACCAGCCTCTCGCCGCAGATTCGCACCTGGAGACCATGCTTTCGGACGCGGCTGCGCGGGTCGAAGTGACTTCCCTGCCCGCTCCGCCCTGGCGCGCCATATGGGACGATCCGCATGCCCATCGCGGCGAAGTGATTCGCCTCTCGACCGGCCCCGCCACGCGCGTCGCCGAGCGAGCCTTCGGCATCGACGGCCTCAGCGCGTGGCAGTTCGCTTCGCCCGACATCGATGAGCCGATCCTCCTGCTCATTCACGAGCCGCAGGGCACGGCCGCGCCGGGCGATCACGTTGGAAACATCACAATCGCCGCGTTCTTTCACAAGACCGCGATTGCGCGAATGCGTCGATCCGGCCCGGGAGGGGCGATCGGCCTCGAAGACATGGACGCGGCGGGCGAGCAGCGCGTTCTCGTTTTTGTCGGGGCGAATCCCGTTTACTCCCCCGCTGCCCCACAGTCGTGGCGCGGTTGGAGCGGCGCCGTTCTTGCGGTCGGGATGGCGATCGTGCTGTTGTGGCTCACTCGCCTCATGGTTGTGAAGCGCCGAGGACTCGCGGAGCCGCAAACGGCGGCGCTTCTCGAACCCGAACGATGGAACGATACGAATCTCCCCCCCGAGCCTGCCGACGCGCTCGCCGAACTTCGCCGCCGCGCCAGCGATACCATGACGCATGAGCGATAACGATCGCGTGCGGATCGACGTGCAGTTTCCGGAGGCGTCGCGGCAGTGCGCCGTGCATATCGGCGCCGGCCTGCTGGGCAGGAGCGGCACGATCATCGCTGAACTCGTCAGCAGCCGGCGGGCCGTGATCGTCTGCGACTCCGCGATCGCTCAGACGCACGCGCAGGCGGCAGCCCGATCGCTTGCCGAGGCGGCGTTCGAAGCCGCCATCGTCCCGATGGACGCAAACGAAGAACACAAGTCTCTCCAGTCCGTCGCCGATCTCTACGGCGCCTTTCTCGACTTCGGAATGGATCGCGCCGGCCCCGTCATCGCGCTCGGCGGGGGGATCATCACCGACACGGCCGGCCTCGCCGCGGCGACGTTCATGCGCGGCGTGCCGCTCATCAACATCCCCACCACGCTGCTGGGCATGGTCGATGCGGCCATCGGCGGCAAGACGGGCGTCAACTTTCCCCTGCCCGGCTCGGAGACGCTCGGCAAGAACCTCATCGGCGCCATCCACCAGCCTGTCGCGGTCCTCATGGATGTGGAGGCGCTGACCACCCTGCCGCCGCGGTTCTTCGCGTGCGGCCTGGCCGAATGCGTCAAGCATGCGCTCATCGCCGACCCCGAAATGCTCGAGTGGATGGAGTCCAACGTCGAGTCGCTGGCGCCGCAACACGCGGCGGACCTCGTCGGCTTCATCGCCCGCCACGTCGAGATCAAGACCGACTTCGTCAAGCGCGACGAGCGCGAGTCGGGCGTGCGCATGTTCCTCAACCTCGGCCACACCTTTGCCCACGCGATCGAGACGCGGCCGGAACTGAATCTCGAGCACGGCGAAGCGGTGGCGCTCGGTCTGCTGGCCGCCTGCGCCGCAGGCGAGCACCTCGGCATGACGGAGCCTTCGCTTCGGCGGCGGCTGGCCGCACTGCTTCCCCGCCTCGGCCTGCCGACGCGGCTGGCGCAGCGCCCGCCGATGAATGAAGTCCTGGCCGCGATGCGGTCGGACAAGAAGAGCCGCGCGGGCTCGATCCGCCTGATCATCCCCGTGGCCGCCGGCGTGGTGGAAGTCGTGGATGGGCCGCCGGAGCAGGCCGTTGGGGCCGCCATCGACGCCATCTCTCCTTGACCGTCGGTGTGCGCATCGCTATCGCTCCACCGTCCACGTCGCGTGGTCAATGCGCACACCCCAAGGGGTGGTTGCGCCAGGGTCGAACCAGTCGAGGCGCATTTTGAGTTGGCCGGCGCCGGGGGCGATGAAGCGCGCCGGGTCGTCTACGACCACAATCTCGACGACGGTGTCCACGGGCGGCGCAGCGCGCTCGTCGATGGTGGTCCATTGCCCGGCGATGTAATCGAAGAGGGCGAGGCGCTGGAGAGGTTGGTTGGGCAGACCGCTCGCGGCGGTCTCGACTGTCACAGTGATGCGCGAGGCCGTCTCGACGGCGGTCGTGCCCTCGACTTCCATGCGGATCATGGGCAGACTCATCGCCATGAGGGCGCGGTCGCGGATGGTAACGTAACGGTCATCACTCTGGTGAAGGTCGGAGATTTCGCCGCCTAGATGTCTGCCGAGGCGGATAGTGAGGGACGCCGCCCGCACCTCCTCGCGCACAACCTGGCCGAAGACGGTGAAACCGATATCGAATGGGCTGCCGTGAATGTTCAGAATCGACGTCCACTCCGGATACCCGAAAAAGACTGATCGAAAGTACGCCGCCGTTACACCCGAGATCGTACGGGTCAGCAACGTATAGCCGTCGTCACCTTCTCTGTCGCTCACCGGGCGCGCTCCAAGATAGTAGTGTCCGCGAGGTAATCCGATAGATAGGTTTTCCAAGTCCATTTGAAAGCGCGGCACACCCATGACTTCGCCGACGAATCGCACCTCTACGGGCACGTCCCGCAGTTCAATTACCTTAGCGAAGCCCTCCGTCAGAATGATGATGTCCGCGCCCGTCGGCTCGAAGCGGTTGCGCAGAACTGAATACCAGCGATACCCGGTGATAACTACATCTGATTCAATTACGATATCGTCAACGGTCCACGCTTCGATCATCGGGTTGCGCATGGACGCTAGATTGCTGCTCTCGTCGTAGCGGCCATTGTCCCAGAGTACACCCTGGCCAAGCACAGTAGTCGGGCAGGCGCCAATCGCGATCGCGGCTAAGAACCATCCTGGCGCGAGACCATTCATGACAACTCCAGGGATGCACACGGCTCAGTTGCGGCGGCTCGAGCGCAGATCTGGACGCCAGCGAAACACGGCAGGTGAAAGTACTGACCCCGGAGAAACTGCTTTCTGTTAGAGTACCGTGCGAGATCGGGCGGCTGACTATAAGTAGCACCTCGGCCTGCGCCCCCGGGTTTGTACGCTGAAGTGAACTCTGTCCCCGGCTTGCTCAGGCTGACTGCCTCCGAAGGCATTGTCATGATAAGGTACTTCCTGTCAGCGAGAGGCGAACCCCCGGATAGCGGCACGCACACTTCGGTTGCTCCCAGGTCTTCGACTCTGCCAACCTGCGCGCCTCCAACCCGATCAGCAGCATGGTTTACGAGAATCGCGCCTGTCTCATCAACCCTCGGCGCCTTGGTCAGGAGTCGACGTCCCATGTCATTCAACCTCCATGATGCGGAGTTTGCCGTCCGTTGCGCCCGAAGCACGAATCGCCTTGACCACGGCGTCCGACGTCACGTCGAGCTCGATTTCATCATACGGATAGAGCGGAAATCCGGAGGCGGCGGATACATTGGCGTCACCCAGATAGGCCACAACCGCAGGATCGACTTGAGTGTTCTGAACGAAGAGTTTGCGGCGCTTCAATCCGCTTGTATTCGTGGTCAGCGTCACGGCCGTCGTCCCGACGGTAATCTCGGCTGTCGCGATCTCCTTGTCGGCCGCTTCAGTGATCCACACGCGTCCCGTCGGATCGATCGGCCACGCCTTGGATGGCTTGCCCATGACTTATCCCTCTCCTATCTCGAGAATTCGAACATCGACAGGGTCATCCTCATCGTCGCCCTTGAGCGCATACACCTCATCCTCCGGGCTGACACTCAGGATCAGTTCGAACTCCTCCCAGACGGGTGTGCCATTCGCCAGGTCGAAACCGTCCGGTCCGATACGGATCCAGCGGCGAGAGCGATTCGGGTCTGTACCGCTTCTCGCAGGCTTGATGATGAGTGTTCGGCGATTCGGCAGGCCCGTTTCAAGTTTCACCTGCGTATCGCCCACAGAGAACTGTGCATGTTTCACCGCCGGACAGGCGCGGTTGATGCGAACGCGGCCGTCTTCGTCGAGCGAAACTGAGTCGCTGTGCAGAGTCATACCCCGGCCTCCAAGACGCGCACGTTCGCCGTGCCTGACGGTACGATGCCGTAGATCGCCGCGCCGGGCGTGAGATCGAGCCAGAGTTCATCCTTCAGGCGGATCGGATAGCCGTTCGATGTCGAGACTCCGGATCCGCCGACGTGGAGGACGCTGCTCGCGACGCTGGTGGACACGCTCTTGATGTAAACTTTGCGCCGCCGCGCCAGGCCGGCGGTCAGTTCAACCGCAGTCGTGCCCACAGTGACGGCCGCCGACTTGACCGCGAAGTTGGTGCGGTCGGCGATGAGGTAGGGCCGCTCGTCCGTCTCGCTGGCCGGCGCGGTTTCGGGTTCGATGAGCAGGGCCGTGGAATGGGGCATCTTCGCCCTCCTCCGCAGGGCTAGTACGCGTCAGGGCACGATCTCGATGATTTCCAGAATCTGATTCGCCAGCGCCGTCGTATCAATGAAGATGATGTACTTCACCAGCAGCGTTCCCGTCGCCGGGTCGGCGGGCAGGCGGATCGACTCGCCGGGGAAGAGAATCATGGCGTTGGCGCCGGCAACCGTCGGGATCGTCCTCGCCGGAGGTCGAGACGTTGAGGCTGATCGCCTGGATGTCGGAGGAGCGGGCACGGAGGATGACCTCCGCGGCATCGCCGCTGATCGTGGTCGTGTCAAGGGTGGCAGTCACTGCCTCCACAACTGGCACGGCGGGCCTGCTCATGTGCCTCTCCCTCGCGGTTGGAGCAACCGCGTACAAATGTACCTGATGGCGGGGCAGCATGCAAGGGAAAAATGAGCGAGTTTGCTCAGAATTCCTCATGGGCCGCGGTGGTGAGGTTCGGCTTCGCGCGGGGGAGCAGCCCGAATCGCCGCCGACCCTTCGCCAGGCGACCATCGCCTGCCCCTGCTCCGCCGCTTCGCAAGAGCGTATCCTTAGGCATGGAGCCGCGTCCGCCCCCTGGGGCGGCGTCCGCCCGCCGTGCCGGCCGCCGGCGACGCGCCCACACCGAGGAGCAGAGTCATGACCAGGCAGGGCCAGATGGCCGAACGATTTGTGCTCATCGTCGATGACGAGTCCGACATTCGCGACTCAGTCGAGTCCATCTTCAAGGCCGAAGGCGCCCGCACCCTCACCTGCGGTGACGGCAACAAGGCGGTGCAGACCTGCCTCGAGCAGAAGCCCGACCTGGTCATTCTCGACATGATGCTGCCCGGTCGCAGCGGGTTTCTCGTGCTCGAGAAGATCAAGGGCTATGAAGACTCGCCGGTGGTGATCATGATCACGGCCAACGAGGGCAAGCGGCACCGATCCTTCGCCACGGGCTTGGGCGCCGATCTCTACCTGCAGAAACCCTTCTCGATGGACGTGCTCATCGAGAAGTCGGTGGAGTTGCTCCAGCAGGCCGATGAACTCAAGGCCCGGGCCGCCGCCCGCGCGAAGGACTGACCTCTTGGCCAAGCGGCAACTCGTCATGACCGGCCCGGCCACCGCCGACTCCGATGAAGCGCCGACGCTCGGCTCGCGGCGCGAGGTTCTCGCGGCGCTGGCGAAGTTCAACACCGCGCCGGACGTGCCCGACGGCGAGTTTCTCTACGGCCCGGGGTTGACGATGCAGGTTCCGCCCGGCGCCGATGACGTTTCGCAACTGCTCGTCGCCGTCATCGAAGAAGACATGGCCTGGTCGGTGCTCACGCGCATCTGCCAGAACACGCACTGGCAGTTGCTGGACCTCGAATCGGGCCGGTCGCTCTCATTCTGATGCGGAGCATCGCATGACCGAACAGGGGCACATCGCGGACGCCCGGGCGAGCGAAGCGAACTCGCCGCAGGGACGCGTCTTCGTATTTGACGGCGATCGCGAGGTTGCCGAGCGCGCCATCGAACTCGCATTCGACTACCGCGGCGACGTGACGCTCACGCTTGCAGACGGCCGCACTGTCGAGGGGTACCTCTTCGACCGCCGGCGGGATGCGGACGGCAGACTCACGGTTCGACTCATGCTCACGGAAGGCGGGCGAGCCGGCATCGACGCGGGCGACGTCCGCCGCCTCGCCTTCACCGGCCGCGACACGGCGGCGGGCAAGAGTTGGGAGACGTGGGTCCGGCAATACGCGCAGCGCCTCGCGGAGAAGAAGGGCGCCTCGGCCCCCGCGTCAGATCAACCCTGACTCGAATCGGCGCCACAGACGCGCAGCCAGATCGTTGTCCGAGACCGCCGGATCGAGTCGTCGAAAGAACGCGGTGATCTGCGCAACGTCGTGCGCCAGAAGGTCGCGGGCGGCGAGGTTCTTTCGCGGATCGACGGCCTGGGGAAAGTCAATGAGGATCGGCCGGCGGCGCGGCGAGGATTCCGACCCGCCGGGCGGCAAGGCCGCAGCCGGCAGGAGCACGTTGTACGGCGAGAGGTCCGCGTGAACGACGTGCCGCTCGAAAAGACCGATCACGGCGAGCATGATCTGGGCGTGCAGCGTCCGCGCCTCGCTCGACTGGACCGGCGCGTCGATGAGGCGAGGCGCCGGCCCCTCCCCGCCGGGCTCATCGGCGATGAACTCCATGACCACGCACGCGCCGACGCGTGCGAGAACGCGCGGGACCGGAAGGCCGCGAGCACGGCCGAGGCGGCGGAGGGTGGCGAACTCGGCCGCGATCCACGTCTCCGCGGCCAGGCGGCGGCCGAAGCGAGTGCGCCGCTCAAACGCCCTCGCTTCACGATCCCGGAACACCTGCCCCTGCCGATAGATCGGATCGGTGTGAACGCGGCGCCCGGTGAAGGGCCGGTATCGCTTGACGACCAGCAGCCCCTCCGGGCCGCGGGCGAGGTGGACCGTCGCCTCCTTCCCGGATTTGAGTTCGCCGACGATTGCGCTGACATGGCCGGCGCGGATCACGTCGCGCAAGTCAAGTTCGGCATCGCTCTCGACCATCGGCGGGAGTCCTGGAGCGCGGTTCAGGCGCGGGGGATCAAGGATACTCCCGCGCCGCGGCGGGGCCGCGAGAGGGCCGGCGCCGGTGAAGACTGGGCCGGCGGTCTGGAGATCAGCGGCGGCCCGTGCCGATAAGCGGTGTGGACCTCGAAGTTTCGGCGGTATCGGTACGCCCCTGCAGAGATGGACCCCGCGCGTGGCTCAGGATCGCCCGACAGACTCCTCTTCTCCGATCGCGGCCGGTGACGCGGCGCCACCTTCATGGCGGCAGGTGTGGCAGTTGCCGACCGCCGTCGCGAGCGTGGGGTTGATGCTGCTGGCGCTGACGCTGATGGTCCGCAGCCGTCCGGAGGTCGATCTTTCCGGCCTTCTTGACAAGGTGCGGCAACTGGCGGACGTGCAGGAGTTCGACGCCGCGTTCGACGTCCTCGTGGAGGTCGAGCGCCACGCTGCGCGCCTCACTGAGCGGCAGGGCCAGCGCTACCTGCTGACGCGGGCCGACCTGTTCTATGAGCGGCAGGTGGCGCTGGGCGGCAACGCCGAGCACAACCTCGGCGAAGCGGTCAAGGACTACCGCCGGGCGGAGGAGGTCGGCACGACGCTCTCCCCCCAGCAACTGTTTCAACTGGGCGATGCGCTCGTGCGGCTGGGGAAGTCCGACGAGGCGCCGGCGGTCATCGACCGGATCCCCGCTGCGGAGTCGGCGCTGCGTCAACGGTTGATCAAGTCCCTCATCGATCGGCAACTCGCGCTTTCGGAATCGGAGTATGTCGGAACAGTCGACCTGCTCATGCGCCTGCTGGCCGAACCGAACCTCAGCGCCGCGGACCGGATCTGGTCAATCGCGCGCCTGACGGAACTGCGGCTCAAGCAGGGATTCGTCGATGAGGCGGTGGACAAACTCCTCGTGGCGATGCAGCAGTTGCGGGCCGAGGGGGTCCGCGAGTTTCCTGAGCTCTACCTGCTGCTCGGTCGCAGTTTCTTTGAACTGGGGCGGTGGGACAGCGCCGCGGAGCATCTTGAGACGGCCGCGGCGGGGCTGCCGACGAGCAGCGCGCTCAAGGGCGAAGCGATCCTCCTCCAAGCCAGACTGGCTCAGCAGCGGTTCGAGTGGGACGAAGCGCACCAGATGCTCGACCACGTCGTGGTCACCTATCCGGGGACCGCGGCGTTTCTGCCCGCGCTGCTCGGCCGCGCGGAGGTTCAGTGCGAACTGGGCCGAACCCCGGAGGCGATGGAAGATTACAACTCGCTCGTGCGGGCGCTCGCGGCGGCCTCGAAGCGCACCGAGTGGACGCCGAGCGTCACCGCGAGACAGGTCTGCACGAGCCTGCTCGGCTGGCACGACCGGCGCCGGGAAGCGGCGATCGCCGGCCGTGAGACGCCCGATCTCGCGGGCCTCAACGAGGCGCTCCAGTTCGCCCGCGTCGCGGCCAGCCTCTACCCGGCGCGCAACGAAATGCCCGAAGACCTCGTCTTCCGCCTGGCGCAGACGAACTGGACGATCGGAGACGCCATGCTGGCGCAGGCGTGGAGCGAAGCGGGCATCATGGTCAACGACGAGGGACTGCCGATCGAGCCGGACGACACGGCGCGGGTGGACGCGGCGACGCGCCGGCAGGCTCAACGGCACTTCCTCGACGCCGGGGAACACTACCGCCGACTGGCCGAAATGGCGATCCAGTTCGATCCCGACGCCTCGGCCGAGTGGCTTCGCTGGGCGGCGCGGTGCTACGACCGCGGAGGGGAGTACCTCGCGGCCGTGCAATCGCTCAAGGAGTTCATCCGCCTCAGTTCGGGGCACCCGCGCGAACTGTGGGGCCTCTACATGCTCGGCCGATCCTACCAGGCGCTGGGCGACTTCGAGGGCGCCATCGAGCAGTTCGTCGCGCTGGTCTCAAAGCACCACCAGTCCATCGAAGCGCATCGCTCCTTCGTCCCCTTGGCGCAATGCTACCTGCGCCAGCCGGGCGGCGCCAACCCGGCGGAAGCGGAGCGCCTGCTGCTGCACATCGTGGACGGCGCAGCCGGGTTGACGCCCGATGCATGGGAGTTCGCCGACGCCCTCATCGAACTCGGAACTCTCTACAGCCGGGCGGGCGAATACCAGATGCCGCGACCCGCGGCCGAGTACTACCCCGAGGCGATCCGCCGGCTGACCGAGGCCATCGAGCGATATCCGACGGATCCCCGCATTCATGACCTGCACTACCGCCTGGCGCACGCCTACCGCCTCAGCGCCGCGGCCATCGGCGATGAACTCGCGCAGGAGCGGCCCGAGGCCGAGCGCCTGCGCCTCAACCGGACGCGCAGCGAACATCTCGATGCGGCCGGGGCCAACTACGTCTTCGCAATCGAGGGCTATGAGGCCACCCCACCGCACAAGCGCTCGCCCCAGGTTCGGCAGAATCTCAAGTTCGCCGCGTTCTGGCAGGCGGACTGCGCCTTTGACCAAGGCCTGTTTCACGAGGCGATCCGCCTCTATTCCGGCGTGGTGGACCGCTACTCGGAGGACGCGACGGCGATCGTGGCGCTGATCCAGATCGTCAACTGCTACGCCGAACTCGGCGACCTTCCCGCGGCCCGGACGGCCCAGAACCGCGCCTGGCGCCTGCTGCGCGACCTGCCCGCCACCGCGTTTGAGAAGAGTCCCCTGCCGCTGGACCGCGATGCCTGGGAGCGGGTGCTGCGCTCAAACCGTCTCGCGGAGGCCGGCCTGACCTCAGCGGAGGGCGCGACACCCTGAAGAACGGGCTGGGCAGAAGTTTTCATGTCCGCCGCGCCGAAATGATGATGAAGAGATCGCCACGAGTCGAATCGACGCCGGCGGAGCCGGCCGCAACGGAAGGTCAGGATGACCGCATCAGCCACTCACCCCGCCGCTTCGGCCCTCGGCGCCGACTCGCCTGCTGATCTCCTGCAACGACTGATCGAGGCGGGCGGCGAACTCGATCGCCAGTCTCGTCTCGTTCTCGCATGTCTCGACAAAGACGACGTCGAGCGCAGCCGGTTGCTCATAGCGGATCGGGCGGCGGGCGTCGCCGCGCTCGAATTGCTTCATCGGCGGTTCCGGCAGTGCTGCCCGGAGTGGGACGCGTTCCTCACGCGCCTTGCGCCCGCGGAGAGGCCGGCGGCCGAGGCGGCCGCGGGACGATTCAACGCAATTCTGCGAACCATCGGCGAGATGGACCGGCAGATCGCCGCGCGCCTCGAAGAATGCGGCGCGGGCATCAGCCGTTCGCTCGGAGAAATCCGCACGATCCGCCAGACGCAGCGGGCCTACACAGGCGCCGCCGCCGGAGCGGCCGCGGGAACCCACAACCGCTTCATGGACAGGCGGGGATAGCGCCATGACCCGCACGCTGCTCGACGCCCGACCCGCCCGACCTGCGCGATCTCGCTCGCGTGCCGCCGAGCCGCCCCCGCCGGCGACGGCCGGCGCCTCGATCGAGACGCCCGACCTGGCGGAGATCATGTCCGCGTTCACGCGCGTCACGGACCGCCTTCAGGGCGCGCACCAGACGCTCCAGGCGGAGGTGAGCCGCCTGAACCGCGAACTGCGCGAGACCAACGAGCAGTTGCGCCGTTCGCGCCAACTGGCCGCGCTTGGACAGATGGCCGCGGGCATCGCCCACGAGGTGCGCAATCCCCTCGGCTCGATCCGGCTCTATGCGTCCCTGCTCGTGGATGACCTGGCAGACCGGCCGGAATCGATCCGACTGGCGCGGCAGATCGCTCGGGCGGTTTCCGACCTCGACGCGGTGGTCGGCGACGTGCTCAATTTCGCCCGCGAGATCACCATAAGGCCGGCGCCGCTGGGAGTCGGAGCCGCGCTCGACCAAGCGATCGAATCGTGCCGGGCAATGATGCATGAGGCGCGCATCGTCGTCCGGCGCAACGCCGAGTCGGAAGCGACCCTCCCTCCCCTGCTCGCTGACGCCTCGCTTCTCAATCAGGCTCTTGTGAACGTGATCCGCAACGCTGTCGAGGCGATGTCGGGCGAAGGTACGCTCACGCTCTACGCGGAGGTTGACCCATCCGAGCCGCCGAAGGACGCGGGCGGAGTGGCCGCCGCGCCCGCGATCCTGCTGAAGATCGACGATACAGGTCCGGGCATCCCGGAGGAGATTTCGGAGCGCATCTTCAACCCGTTCTTCACGACTCGCGCCGCGGGCACAGGGCTTGGGCTGGCGATCGTGCATCGCATCATCGACGCCCACGGCGGAGAGATCCGCATCGGCCGCGCGGAAGGCGGCGGGGCGAGCATCGGTCTGCGGCTGCCGACGGCTCTCCAGGCCGACGCTTCCGCGGGGTCGGATCCGGCCGTCAAAGTGCCCGTTCGAAGGAGTAGTCAGTGCGCGTCCTCGTAGTCGACGACAAGGAACTCATGCGCGACAGCGTCACGGCGACGCTGACCCGGGCTGGACTTCAGGCGGCCGCGGCGGCGGACGGACCGACCGCCCTGCGCCTCATCGCCGACCAGCGGCCGGCCGCCGTCATCACCGACCTCCAGATGCCCGGCATGACGGGCCTGGAACTGCTCGCGGAGATCAAGCGCATCGACGAGCAGTTGCCCGTCGTGCTCATGACGGCGTACGCGACGGTGCAGACCGCCGTTGCCGCAATGAAGAGCGGCGCGTTTGACTACATCATGAAGCCTTTCGAAGGCGATCAACTCATCGCCGCCATCAACCGGGCCGTTGAGCACGCCCGCCTGCTGCGCGAGAACGCAGTGCTGCGGACGCGAATCGAGTCGGCGCGCCCTCGCGGATCGGGTAAGCCCTCGCTCGTCGGCCCGTCGGCAGTCATGCAGTCTCTGCGCGAGCAGATCGGGCGCATCGCCCCCTCGCAGGGAACCGTGCTCATCTCCGGCGAATCGGGCGTCGGCAAGGAGGTCGTCGCGCAACTCATCCATGCGACGAGCGCCCGGTCCGGGGCGGCGATGCTCACGCTCAATTGCGCGGCGCTCTCCCACTCGCTGCTCGAATCGGAACTTTTCGGGCACGAGAAGGGCGCGTTCACGGGGGCGGACCGGCTGCGCAAGGGCCGCTTCGAACTCGCCGACGGCGGGACGCTTCTGCTCGACGAGATCAGCGAGATTCCGCCGCAAGTCCAGGCCAAACTCCTGCGCGTCCTCCAGGAGCGGGCGTTCGAGCGCGTCGGCTCGAGCGTGACGCAGCGGACCGACGTGCGCGTGATCGCGACGACGAACCGCAACCTCGACGAAGCGGTGCGGCGGGGCGCGTTCCGGCAGGACCTGTTCTTCCGCCTCAACGTGCTGCCGATTCACGTGCCCCCGCTGCGCGATCGGCGCGAAGACGTGCCGGTGCTGGCGGAGTACTTCCTCGGTCTCGTCGCATCGCGCGAGGGCCGCCCCCCGCGCCGATTCGACCAGCAGGCGGTCGCGCTGCTGACGGCCTACGAATGGCCGGGCAACGTGCGCGAACTGTTCAACATCTGCGAACGGGCGAGCATCCTCGCCCCGGGCAGCACGATCAGCGCCGCCGCGATCGCACCGTGGCTCCACGCGGCCATGCCGCCCTCAATCGAGTCGCCTCCGCGGGCGCTCGCCGCCCTCTCATACGACAAGGAGAGTCCGCATGTGTCCTCGGCGCCTTGCAGCGATGCGCCCGCCCCGCAGGTGGTCCTGCCCCTGGGCGAGCAGATCGCCATACGGGCCGTCGACCGTCCCCTCGAAGACATCGAGCGGGATGTGATTGTGGCGACGCTTCACCGCCACAAGGGGCACCGGCAGCGGACCGCCGCTGAACTGGGCATCGGGGTGCGCACGCTCGGCCTGAAACTGCGCAAGTGGAAGGACCTGTCGCTCGTCGCGGCGGACCTGTGATCGACGCGCAATTCCTGCCGGCCGTGGCCCCGCGCGGCCCGCTACGGCCTGGCGCGCCGATTGCTCGCGTTCCCGCGACGGAACCGGGGCGCAAATCCCGCCGGAGACTGCGACGTGCTCAGCGGCCTGATGAACGATGCCGGAATCGACGTGCTCGAGCGAACGATCCAGTTCGCCTCGGCCCGCCAGCACGTGATCGCCCACAACATCGCCAACATCTCCACTCCCAACTTCCGACCCGCCGACGTGAGCGTGCGCGACTTCCAGCAGGCGCTGGCCAAGGCGGTCGAAGCGCGCCGTGCGGCGCGGCCGGGAACGCGGTCCGACGGGCCGATCCAGCCGGATGACACGCGGGAAGTGCGGTTCCTCCCCAACGGCATCGCGCTCGATCCCCGACCCACCGGCGATGGCATTCTCTTTCACGATCGCAACGACCGCGACCTCGAAAGCCTGATGCGCGACCTCGCCGAGAACACCTTCGCCCATCGCACCGCCACCGAACTGATTCGCGCCCGCTTCGCCACACTCCAGACCGCGATCCGCGAACGAATCTGACCCGAAAGACCGCACGAGTGAACGCCAAAGGAACCCCACCTGACCCCAGTGCCTAATGCCTCGTGCCTCCTGCCCACCACCACCTGCCATCCGCCTCAGCCCCCGACCCCCGACCTCCCATGTACGGCCTGCTCGACATCTCGACCTCCGGCATGATCGCTCAGCGGACGCGGCTGGAAGTCGCGACTGTGAACATTGCCAACGTCGACAGCATTCTCGATCCGACGCAGCAGAACATCCCCTTCCGCCGGCGCATGGCGATCCTCGCGCCCGGCGATCCGCGCACGGGCGGGCCGGGCGTGCATGTCGCCTCCATCGAGATGGCCGACGGAGCGTTCCGGCGCAAACTCGCGCCCAGCCACCCGATGGCCGACGCGGAGGGGTACATCTACACGCCCGACATCGACATCGCGACGGAAACGATGAATGCGATTGAGGCGACGCGGGCCTACGAGGCAAACGTGATGGCGGCGGAGGCGGCCAAGTCGATGCTCAGCGCGTCGTTGAGGATACTGGCTTGAGGTGTGGGGCCTGGGGTTTGGAGCCTGGGGTCTGAGGTCTGAAACTCGAGATTTGAGATTCGGGGCTTGGGATCGAGGAGGTCGGGTTGGAGTCGCCGGATGTTGATCGCCTCGCCTGCGGCTGTGTTTGGGCCGTCGGCGGCCGTTGAAGCCCGGATCGGAGATCGGCCGATGAAGCCGCTTGCGGAGAACACGCGTGCCTGACCCTCTTGGACTCATTCAATCTGCCGGCGCCTCGCCGATCCAGCGCCCGGTTCAGCCGGCCGCGGGGACGGAGGCGGGCAGCGTCGGCGCGTTCAAGGACATGCTGCTCGATCAGTTGCGGGAAGTGAACCGCCTCGAGCAGGAGACGACGCAGGCCGTGGAGGACCTGGCCACGGGGCAGCGCAACGATCCCGACGCGGTGTTCGCCGCCCAGCGCAAGGCGGACATCGCCTTCCAGATGCTCCTTCAAGTGCGCAACAAGGTCATGGATGCATACAACGAGATGAAGCAGATTCGCGTTTAGACGCGAGCCGCGTTCGACCGCCCGCGTCAGGAGGATGCCGGCGGCCGAACCTGAAGACGCCCTCGGCCCATCGGGCGCCGGGCACAACACGCGACGCCGGTTGAGGCATGGAGGCCCGCACGGTGGACAAGTTCCGCAAGGCATTCGAGTCGGTTCGATCGCGGCTGACGGACCTCAAGCCCATTCACAAGGTGCTCGTGGGGTCGGGGCTGGTCATCCTCCTCATGGGGATGTTCATCGTCACGCAGTATGCCGGCCGCGCCGATCTTGTTCCCATCAGCGTCGATCTCGCCGACCACGAAGCGGTGCGGGCGCGGCTGACCGCGGCGGGGATCCGGTTCGTGCCGGCCGGGACGGACCTGCTCGTACCGGCCAACCAGCAGGTCGAGGCCATCAGCGCCGTTTCGCAGACGGGCAACGGCTCGGCCGGCGCCTCCGCGCTGCTCAAACTCATCCAGGGCCAGCCGTGGTACGCCAACCGGCACCAGAACCGTCAGCAGTACTACGCGGCGCTGAGCGAAGTGCTCACCGACGTCATCTCCGGGTGGTCCTACGTCAAGTCCGCGTCCGTCTTCATCACCGCGCCCGAGGAGCGGGCGGGCGGCCTGGCGCGGCCGGCGGGCAAGCCGACCGCCGCCGTCGCCGTGGTCCCCGCCGACGCCAGTTTCACCGCGGCGCAAGTTGAGGGCATCGCGCGCTTCCTCAGCGGAACGGTGCCCGGCCTCGAGCCGGGGAACGTGACCGTTCACAACGCCTCGACGGGCCAGCCGATGCGCACGCGCAACGAGGAGGACCTTGCGGCGAGCGCGTACATGGAACTCCAGGCGCGCGTCGACGGGTACTGGCGCACGAAGATCGAGGACAACCTCCGCCACATCCCCGCCGTCATCGTCCAGGTCAACGCGCAGGTTGACGCGTCGCGCGAGCGGATCAGCGACCTCACCTACAAGAAGGAAGGAGAGGGGAGCGTTTCGCCGCTCGTCTCCGAGACGGAGTCGAAGACGAACACGAGCGAGGCGAGCGTCGGGGGCAACGCCGGCATCCAGCCCAATACGGGCGCGGGCCTCTCCGCCTCGGGCGGGCCGAGCAACTCGACCTCCATGACCGAGAGCACCTCGACGTTTGATCCGCAGACCGGCCGGCGCGAGACGCTGCGTGAGGACCCGAAGGGCTACGCGCGGAAGATCAACGCGACGGTGAAGATTCCCCGGAGTTTTTTCGAGCGCGTCTGGCGGATGCGCAACCCCGACGCGACCGATGCGCCGGACGCGGCGGCGCTGGCCGCGCTCGAAACCGAGGAGATCACCAAGATCACGCAGGAGGTCAAGGCGCTGATCGACACCGAGGCGACGAGCGCGGTGGACGGCTCGGCGGCCTTCGTCGGGACGGTGGTCGTCAACACCTACACCGACCTCGACCCGCCGCCTGATCCGTCGCGCGAGGCGCAGGCAGGATCGGGGTTCTTCGGTCTGCCCAGCGAGTTCGTCCAGTTGCCCTGGTCGTCGCTGGGGCTGGCGCTGCTGGCGGGGGCAAGCCTGTTTTTCATGTTCCGGCTGGTCCGCAGTTCGTCGAGCAGCCGCGACCTGCCCTCGGCGGCGGAACTGGTCGGCATTCCCCCTTCACTCTCAACCTCCATCGACGACCTGATCGGCGAGGCGGATGAATCCGATCCCGCCATCGATGCCGTCGAACTCGACGACGAAGAACTGCGCACGCGGACCATCATGCAGCAACTGGGCGAACTGGTCAGCCGCGATCCGTCGGACGCCACGCGGGTGGTGAACCGCTGGATTTCCTCTGAGGAATAGCGATGGTGCACAAGGCCGGCCAGAAACTTCCGGATTCCCCCGCCGAACTCGACGGCACGACCAAGGCCGCGGTGCTCCTCGTGAGCGTCGACCAGGAGACCGCCTCGGCGATCCTCAAGGGCCTCGACGAGCAGACGGTCAACGACGTCGTGCGCGAACTCGCCTCGCTCGGCCCGGTCCCCCGTCCGCTGCGCAACGCCGTCATCGAGGAGTTCTACACCACGATCCTCGCCAGCAAGTACGCCAACGAGGGCGGGCTCGAGTACGCCCGCTCGCTCCTCTCCCGCTCCGTCGATCCCAAGATGGCCGACAAGATCATGTCGGGCATCCAGACGCACGTGCAGAAGACGCCCTTCAACTTCCTCCAGAAGGCCGAGTCGGAGAACCTCCTGACCTTCATCCAGGACGAGCACCCGCAGACGATCGCGCTGATCATCAGCCACCTCGCGCACCACAAGGCGGCGGAGATTCTCATCGGCCTGCCGGCCCAGAAGCAGATCGAGGTCGTCAAGCGCATCGCCAACATGGACCAGACCAACCCCGAGGTCATCCGCACCGTCGAGCGGGCGCTCGAATCGCGCCTGAGCAACATGCTCACGCAGTCGATGGAGAAGGCGGGCGGCGTGGAGACGGTCGCGGAGATTCTCAACTTGGCGGACCGCTCGACGGAGAAGAGCATCATGGAGGGTCTGGAGTCGGAGGACCCGGACCTCGTCGAGCAGATCCGTCGCCTCATGTTCGTCTTCGACGACATCATCCACGTGGACGGCCGGGGCATCCAGGCCGTGCTCAAGGAGATCGACAACGACGAACTGGCGCTGGCGCTCAAGACCGCGAGCAAGGAACTGCAGGAAAAAATATTCACCAACATGTCGGAGCGCGCGGCGGAGTTGATCAAGGAGGACATGCAGTACATGGGGCCGGTGCGGGTGAGCGACGTCGAGGCCGCCCAGCAGCGCATCGTGGACATCGTGCGCCGGCTCGAGGACGCCGGCGAGATCATCATTTCCGGTCGGGGCGGTGAGAAGGACCTGATCGTCTGAGGTTCAGCGCATGGCGGTAATCCGGAGCAGGCAGGCGGCGGCGCTGGTGCGCGAGGCGGTGGTTCTCGACCTGGGCGATCTGGCGCGCCAGGGAGAAGCCATCCGCCAGCGGGCCGTCGCCCAGGCGGACCAGATCCTCCGCGAAGCCCGTGACGAGGCACGCCGCATCGCCCAGAGCGCCGCCGAGAAAGGCCACGCCGAAGGACTCAAGAAGGGCCTCGCCGAGGGACAGCGGCAGGGAGCCGAAACCGGCCGCAACGAGGCCTTCGCCCGGCACGCCGCCGCCATCGAAGCGCTGCTCAAGCAGTGGACCGACGCGCTGGGCGCGTTCATCGAGTCGCGCAAGACGCTGCTCACCGAGGCCCGCCTCGATGTGCTCCGCCTTGCGCTCGCCATTGCCGAGCGCGTCGTCTTCCGCACCGTCGAGATCGATCCCGGCATCATCGAAGATCAGATGGCCGAAGCGCTGAGCCTGCTGGCGAGGCGTTCGGCTCTGACCATCCGCCTCCATCCGCGCGATCTGGAACTGGCGCAGGCGGTCCTTCCCCGCCTCGCCGAGCAGATGCACCAGTGCGAGCACGCCGCGCTGGCGCCGGACGAGTCGATCACGCCCGGCGGCTGCGTGGTGCAGGCGGGCTCGACCACGATCGACTCGACGATTGAGACGCAACTGGACCGGATCGTGGCGACGCTCCTTCCCGACGATCCGGCGCTGGGCGCGAATTCGGGCGAGCGCGCCGAGGGCGGCGCCGGGCGCGAGGCGCAGCCATGACGGCGCTCGCGCCCGCGTGGCAGATGCTCGAGCGCCTCCAGCCGCGCACCGTCGCGAGCCGCATCGCGAGCGTGCGCGGGCAGACGGTGACGACGGAGCCGCTCTCGCTGCCGGTCGGGTCGCTCGTTCGGATCGAAAGCGCCGGCCGCGGCCGGGCATCCGCGCTGGGCGAAGTGATCGCGGCGGACCGCGCGGGCACGATCATCATGCTCTTTTCCAGCGCCCTCGGGTTGGCGCCGGGGGATCGCCTCACTTCGCTGCAAACGGCGCCGACGGCATCGCTGAGCGTGAACATGCTCGGGCGCGTGCTCGACGGGCTGGCGCGCCCGCTGGACGGCTTGGGCCCGCTGCGCGACCTGGAGACGCGGCCGATCCTGCCTCCCCCGATGCCTTCCCTGCGCCGCGAGCCGATCACCCAGCCGCTCGCGACGGGCGTCCGCGCCATCGACGGGCTGCTCACCGTGGGCAAAGGGCAGCGCCTGGGCGTCTTCGCCGGCCCCGGCGTCGGCAAGTCCACCCTCCTCGGGAGCATCGCACGCAACACGCGGGCGGACGTCAGCGTCATCGCCCTGATCGGCGAGCGCGGCCGCGAGGTGCGCGAATTCATCGAACGCACGCTCGGCCGGGAGGGGCTGGCGCGGAGCGTCGTCTTCGTGTCAACGGGAGACGAATCGCCGCTGATGCGCATCCGCGCCGCCATGGCGGCGACGGCGGCGGCGGAACTCTTCCGCGACAACGGCGCTGACGTCGTCCTCATCATGGACTCCATCACCCGCTTCTGCCAGGCGCAGCGCCAGATCGGCCTCGCGGCCGGCGAGCCGCCGACCACCAAGGGATACACGCCCAGCGTTTTCGCCCTCCTGCCGACGCTGCTCGAGCGGGCGGGCGCGGTGCAGGGCAGCGGGTCGATCACCGGCTTTTACGCCGTGCTCGTCGAAGGCGACGACATGACCGAGCCGATCTCCGACGCCGCCCGCGGCATCCTCGACGGGCACCTCTCGCTCACGCGCCGCCTCGCCAACCGCGGGCACTACCCCGCCATCGACGTGCTCGACTCCGTCAGCCGCGTCGCGGATTCGGTCTGCACTTCGACGCACATCCAGGCCCGGCGCCAGATCATGCGGCTGCTCGCCGTCTACGCCGAGACTGAAGACCTCATCAGCATCGGGGCGTACGTTCGCGGCTCGAACCCCGAGTGCGACGTGGCCATCGAACTCAAGCCCCGCATCGATGCGCTGCTCCAGCAGGCCTCCTCGGAGAGCGCCGACTTCGAGGCTGCGGCCAAGGCGCTCACCAACCTGGCCGTCGAGGCGGGCCATGCGCTGGCGCAGCGGCGGCCGGCCAATACCCGGTGATGCCGCGAAAGGACGGCCGAGGTGGCGCGTTTCCGCTTCAAACTTCAGCCTCTGCTCGACCATCGCAAGCGCCTCGAGGGGGAGAAGCAGCGGGCGCTGGCGGTCATCGAGCGCCGCCGGATCGACATTGAGGATCAGATCCGCGCCATGCAGCGCCGAATCGTGGAGAACAAGGCGGAACTCGGCCGCAACCTCGTCGGCAGCGTGGACACGAGCGCGATCCGCAGCCAGGCCGCGATGTCGATGCAACTCGACGCCCGCATCCGCCGTCTCGTCGCCGTGCTGGCGGAGATCTACCGCCGCGCCGATCACGCGCGCGGGGAACTCCTGCTGGCGCGCACCCGCGTCAAGGCGATCGAGCGGCTGCGGGATCGCCGATATGAGCAGTGGCGGCTCGCGGAGACCAAACGCGAGACCGCGGCGCTGGATGAACTGGGAGCGATGAACCGAGCGATTCGATAATCAACCGTGCGTACGCGCCGCGCTCCCGTGGGCAAAGCCTCCGGGCCGCGGCTGATCGGCCCCTCAATGCATTGATGCCTCAACGCGTTCCTCCGGGGACTCCATCATGAAGAAGACTCTGTGGCCCGCACTCTCCATCGCCGCGATCGCCAATCTGCTGGCGATTCTCGGATTCGTCGCCTATCTCGGCCTCTCGGACCGACTCAATCGCGAGCGCCTCGACCGCATCCGCGACATCCTCGCCGTCTCCATCTCGCAGGAGCGGGAGCAGGCGGAGGCCGAGCAGGAGGCCGCGGAGCAGGCCGCTCGAGAAGCGAAGCGGGCGGCGGAGACGGACATCGCCAACGCCGGCGCAGAGAGCCGCAGCGAGCAGTTCCGCACCATCGAGCAGGCGCAGCAGGAGATTCTCCTTCGCGCCCGGCGCGACGTGGAGGCGATCGAGCAACTCATCGCGCTGCGCCTCGCGGAAGTGGAGCGGCGCGAGGCGGAACTGGCGGCCCGAGAGGCGGCGGTCGAGTCGGCCATCGAGCGAGATGCCGCCCTTGCCAAGGACCAGCAGTTCCGCAAGACGGTCACGCTCCTCTCCGGACTCAAGCCCGACGCCCTCAAGGCCAAGATCGACGTTTACCTCGCGGACGGACTGTTCGACTTTGTGATCGACGTGCTCGTGGCCCTCCCGCCGCGCAGCGCCTCCAAACTTCTCGCGTTGTACTCCGATGAAACGGAGAATCGCCTGGCAGCGGAATTGCTCCTGCGCCTCAAGGATCGCGGCACCGGCGCCGCGGACCTGAGAACGCCAGATGATCAAACTGCCGCCAGTCAGCAACCATGATCTCCTCGTCGAGCGAAGCGCCGGCGGTCCCGACGCGCTTCGGGAGCACGCCGCAGCGCGACCGGGCGCGGCCGAATCCCCCAGTTTCAGCGAAGTTCTGACCCAACTGACCGAGGAGACGCCGCGCGCCGCCGACGATCCTCCCAAGGCGTCTGCCACCCCCGATTCTGAAACTCCGCCGCCCTCCGATCCGGTCGTGCTCGAAGAACCGCACGGTCCGCCGGCGCGGGAAGGTGAGGAGGCCGCGCAGGAATTGCCGGTCGTCGCCCCCGATTCGCCGCGCAAGTCTGACGCGGGTGAAGACTCGCGGCGTCATTCTGAGAGTGAACACGAGGCGGAGGCGAAGACCGGGTCGAAGGCGGACCGCGGCAAGGCGCACGATGACGCGAGCGCCTCCATCCCGCGCCTGCAGCCGCGGGAGCGGCGCGTGCCGATCGAGGCCGCGCCCGCCCCACCGCCCGACTCGCCCCCCGCGCCGCCGCGCGCCCAGCCGCGGGGTGAATCACCCCCGGCGATCGTGCCGTCTCCGGAAGCGCCAAGCGGGTCAGGTGGGAGTCAGGATGCTGCCGTTCGCGCGGCAGGCCAGGTCGTGCCGCCTGTCAGGGCGCCCCTGATCCGGCGCGGCGAGAGCGCGGATGGCTCGACATCGGAACCTCGCACGCGCGGAATCGGGGAAGGGGCGCGCGACGATCGGTCGCCCGCCGCCCGGTCGGTGCGGCCGTCAGACATCGAGGTGAAGCCCGGGCCCGCGCCATCGGCTCCCGCGCCGCCTGCAACCGCCCCGGCGCCGTCGGCGGCATCCACGTCGGGAAGCGCTCCCAGCGCTGCCGCGACGACGTTCCTCGAGTTGCAGCCGACCACCGCGCCGCGCGCCCCAGGAGCGGGCGGGGCGCCTTTGCCGTCGCCTTCGACCGCGCCGAGCCACCCCGCGCTTCAAAGCGCCGGCGAAGGGTTCAGTCCGCAGATCGTGCGCGGCGCCCTGGCGCTGACGCGCACGACCGGCGGTTCACTGACCATGCGCCTCGAACCGGAATCGCTCGGCGCGCTGCGCATCCAGATGAGCCTCTCGCAGGGACGCGTGGCCGTGCAGTTTCACGCCGAAACGGCGCAGGCACGCGGATTGCTCAGCCAGCACATGGAGACGCTGCGCAGCGCGATGGAAACCCAGGGCCTCAAACTCGAATCCGTCCAGATTCACTCCCTGAGTCGCCCCTCGGCCGGCGGAGGCCACGAGACGGGCCACCAGCAGCATCAATCGGCGAGCGGCGAGCAGGGTTCACGCCAGGATGCCGCCGGCCAGCAGAGTCGCGGACACGCGGACACCGCGGAGCGCGAATCGCAGTATCGCCAGGCGGCGCGCCAGCACGCTCAGCAGCGCCGCGAGGGCGGAACGTGGCGCGAACAGTGGAGCGCCGCTGCCGCCGCCGCCACAACGACACACCGCCCGGGCGATCGGGCCTCGCTCTGAACGCACCGACGACAGGAGCACCATCATGCAGATCAACCCCGCCGGCCCAGGCACGCTCGACAATCCCTCGCGCAACCGCTTTGAAGACCTGACCAGCGAGGACTTCATGAAGATCATGTTCGCCGAGTTGAGCCATCAGGACCCGCTCAAGCCGCAGGACACGCAGGCCCTGCTTAACCAGATCAACACCGTGCGGAGCATCGAGTCCAACTCAAAACTCATGGCCGAACTGGGCAAACTCGTCTCCCAGAACCAGTTCGCGCTCGCCGGCTCGCTCGTCGGTAAGTCGATCACCGGCCTGGACGAGTCCTTCCTCCCGGTGCAGGGGTACGTGAAGTCCGCGGCGCTTGAAGGCGATCGAATCGTCCTCACGCTCCAGAGCGGCGAGCGCGTTCCCATGGACCAGGTCGAGAGCATCATCGAGCCCGAGCCGCCGCAGGCCTAGCGCCGCGGCCGAGGCAGTGAACGAGTGGAGGCGGCGCCGCGCCCGGAGTGCAACGCGTGAACGGTCGAACCGACATCCTGCGACGACTCGAGCCGGTCGGTGCGCCGCATGCGCCGCTGCGGGCGGGCCGAGGCGCGCCTCGGCGCACGGGCCTTGAGCAGTCGGACTTCCGCACGCTCATCGAGTTGGTCGAGTCAAGCGTGCCGCGCAGCCACCTGCCGGTCGCGCTGCCGGGAGGGCTTGACCTGACGGCGGCGCAGCGTGATCGCCTCGCGCTTGCGGCCGACGAGGCGGCGGCGTTCGACGCCCGCAACGCCCTTGTTCTGCTCGACGGACGACCACTCCTGCTCGACGTCCACGCCCGCGAGGTGACGGAAGAGGTGCAGGCGAAAGGCGAGCGCGACCGCATTCTGACGGACATCGACACCTTCATCGTTTCGAGTGCGGGCGACCGACCCGGCGGCGAGCCGGCGCATCGGCTTCTGCTCGCCCGCCTCGGCGGCGTGGCGCCGCGGTCCGTGACGGACCTGCTCGCCCTGCACGAAGAGGCGGCGCCGACGAGGACGACGACACCAACCAGCGGGAGCCGGTAGCGCCCGCGCGGGCCGACCCCCTTCAAGGAGGCAACGAGACATGGCATCAACGACGGCGCTCTTCACCGGACTCTCGGGCATCCTCGCCAACAGCAAGATGCTCGACGTGATCGGCAACAACATCTCGAACGTCAACACGCAGGGGTACAAGTCGAACCGGCTGACCTTTGCGCCGACCTTCAGCCGCACGCTGGGAATCGGCACCGCGCCTTCGACGCAAAGCGGCGGAGCGAATCCGTCGCAGATCGGCTTGGGCGTCAACGTCGCCGGCACGCAGCGCAACATGGGCAACGGCGCCGTCACCGTCACCGGCGTCAAGACCGACCTCGCCATCGAGGGCGAGGGCTTCTTCGTTGTCCGCGCCGGCTCCGAGCAGTTCTTCACGCGCAACGGCTCGTTTCAACTCAACAGCGTCAACGAACTCGTCTCGCTCAGCGGCGCGCGGGTGCAGGGCTACGGCATCGACAGCCAGTTCAACATTCAGACCGGCGCGCTGACGGACCTCACGATTCCCGTGGGCAGCCTGACGATCGCCGAAGCGACGCGCAACGTCTCCTTCAGCGGCAACCTCAACGCCTCGGGCGACGTCGGCACCGTCGGCACGCTCATCGACTTCGCCGCGCTGCTGGCGCTGGGCACCGCGGCGCCTCCGCCGGCCAATCCGCCCTTCTCCGACTCGACGACTCGCCTGGTCGATCTCGACAACGGCTCGGGAAGCCCGCTGTTCACCTCGGGGCAGAGTCTGCTGCTCTCGGGCGCCGAGAAGGGAGGCGCAACGCTCCCTGACGCCACGCTGGCGGTGGACAACACCACGACCATCGCCGACTTCATGACCTTCCTCGAGCAGGCCCTGGGCATCGACACCTCCGAACCGACGCAGCCCGGCGGCGTATCGATCGACCCGACCACCGGCGTTATCACCATCGAAGGCAACATGGGAACCGCGAGCGAACTCACGGTCGATTCGAGCGACCTGACGATCCTCGACTCGGCCGGGGCGGTCGTCGATCAGCCCTTCACTACGACGAAGTCGGGACTGGCCGCCGGCGAGTCCGTGCGGACGTCCTTCCTCGTCTTTGATTCGCTCGGCACGCCGCTGCAGGTGGACCTGACGATGGTGCTCGAATCGACGTCGTCGACGGGAACGACGTGGCGGTACTACGTCGAATCGCCCGACAACGTCGGCGGCGACGTGCGCGTGGCCACGGGCACGCTCGACTTCGGCACCGACGGTCGCATCAGTTCCATCGCCGACTTCAACATTGCGATCGATCGATCGGGCACGGGGGCGCAGACGCCGCTGACGATGACGCTGTCATTCGACTCGAACGGCAACTCGGTGACGGCCTTCAGCGACACGAACACGGAACTCGCGGCGGTGTTCCAGGACGGCTCGCCGATCGGCACGCTCGTCGAGTTCAACATCGGTGAGGACGGGATCGTCGTCGGCGCGTTCAGCAACGGCCTGATCCGCAACCTCGGGCAGGTGGCGATGGCGACCTTTACGAACCCCGAGGGCCTCGTGGACTCGGGCAACCAACTCTTCGCGCTCGGGCCCAACTCCGGCTCGCCCGTCGTCGGCACTCCGCTGACCTTCGGCGCCGGGCGCATCATCAGCAGCGCGCTCGAACTCTCGAACGTCGACCTCAGCGCCGAGTTCATCAACCTCATCCTTGCCTCGACGGGGTACTCGGCCTCAACGCGGATTATCACCACGGCCAACGACCTGATGCAGCAACTGCTGCTCATCGGCCGATAACGCGGCGGGCGATCCGTCCGGAGGCAGGCCATGATTCTCCTCACGAGGCTCAACAACAAGCGATTCGTCCTCAACGCCGAACTCATCCGGACGATCGAGGAGAATCCCGACACCACGATCATGCTGACCAACGGCGACCACATCATCGTGCGCGAGCCGATGGACGAGGTGGTCGAACTGGCGATCGAGTACGGCCGGCGCCTGCGCTCTCCGTTTCCGGCGCTGGACTGAGCGTCGGCCGAAGGAGGATGCGCCGCCGCGGCTGCGGCGGGAGTATGGGACTCAAGTCGTCGCGTTCGCGGGTCGATAGCACCCGCAGGCCCGCCGCGCGGCGGGAGCGCGCGATCCGCGCGCGGTTTCGCGACGAACGGGAGGCCCAGAGGTGGACATCGCAACGATCTTCGGGCTCATCGTGGGCTGGACGCTCACGATCCTCAGCGTCGTCGTCGGCGGGAACGCGCTGCGCGCCTACTTCGACGTGCCTTCGGTCATTCTCGTCATCTTCGGCGGCTTCTGCGCCGTCATCATCTCATTCCCGATCGCGTCGCTCAAGCGCCTGCCAAAGGTGCTGACGAAGACGATCTTCGCCAAGCCCCAGGATCCCGGCGAACTCATCAAGAAACTGGTCAGTTATGCCGAGATCGCCCGACGCGACGGCATTCTGAGCCTCGAGAGCATGACGAGCCAGATGGGCGATCCCTTCATCGTCCGCGCCATCGGCATGGCGGTGGACGGGACGGACCCGGAACTCATCGAGTCGATCCTCGAGTCGGAGGTGGAGAACGAGGTGGCGCGGCACCAGCAGGGCAAGGCGCTGCTCGACGCCTACGCCAAGTACGCCCCGGCCTTCGGGATGATCGGCACGCTCCTGGGTCTGGTCGCCATGCTCCAGAACATGGATGATCCCTCGAAGATCGGCCCGGGCATGGCCGTCGCCCTGCTCACCACCCTCTACGGCGCGCTGATCGCGAACCTCGTCTGCCTGCCCATGGCGGACAAACTCGCCCTCCGCGCCGGCGAGGAGGCGTTCACGAAGGCGATCATCATCCGCGGGGTCATGAGCATCCAGCAGGGCGACAACCCGCGCATCGTCGAGCAGAAACTGCTCACTTTCGTGCCGCCCTCCAGGCGACCCGCGCCCGATGAGGCGCGGAAGGCGGCATGAACCGACGGCATGAGGCAGCGACCCCGGCGCCCAGGCGCGGCGCGGGCTGAGACAGGTGCGAGCATGGCCAAGTGCAAGTGCAAATCCACACCCTGCCCCGAGGGCGTTCCCGGCTGGATCGTCACCTACGGCGACATGATGTCGCTGCTGCTGTGCTTCTTCATCCTCCTCGCGGCGTTCTCCGAACTCAAGCGCGAGGAGGAGTACACCGTGGTGGCGCACAGCGTGATGCAGGCCTTCGGCTTCACGCAGGGCAGCGGCGGGAGCATCCCCACCGACCAGCCCTCGATGCAGTCGGTCGTGACGATGCTCACCAAGGCCGCCAGCGCTCACGACCCGCGCAAGGCCGTCAGCCAGAGCGACGTCGAGGGGGTGCAGGGCAAGTACACGACCGTCCAGACCGTTCGCGAGGGGCTGATGTTCACCCTCGGCGGCGCGAGCACCTTCGACCGCGAATCCGCCTTCCTCAAGGATGAGGTCAAGGAGGAACTCCGCGCCATCGCCCGCCTCATCGACGGGCGAAGGAACCGCATCTTCATCCGCGGGCATGCCGACGCCAAGCGCCTCTCGCCCTCGGCCCCGTGGACGAACCTCTACCAACTTGGCTACGCGCGCGCGGAGGCGGTCATGCTCTTCCTGACCGAGGAGGTCGGGATGAAGCGCGAACTGTTCCGCGTCGAGTCCTGCGCCGATCACGAGCCGATCAACGTCCGCGCCCGGCGCGAGGACGCGGCCCAGGTCAATCGGCGCGTCGAAATCATCGTGAGCGACAGCGTGATCGAAGAGTTCAATCCGGACAGCGACTACACCGATCCGGCGAATGCACGAGGAGGCTGAGGCCATGGCGGAATCCAAGACGGACAAGGAAGCGGCGCCCGCCCCGGTGGGCCGCAAGTCGAACCTGAAGGTCGTGCTCATCGTCGCGGCGATCATGCTCATCGAGGCGGGCGTGCTCATCGGCGTGGCGATGTTCACCAGCGCGCCGGCGGTGAAGGCGGACAGCGGCTTCGAGGCGGAGCAGGACGCCTCGCTCAATCGCGTCGTTGAAATCCCCGTGGTTCACGACCGCTTTCCGAACAGCAAGCAGGGCGTGCTGTACCTCTACGACACGCAGATCACCGCCCGGGCCAAGGCGCGGCATGAGAAGGTCATCGCCGACTTCGTCGCGGGCAACCAGGCGCTCATCAAGACGACGATCGCGGCGCTGTGGCGCAACGCCGAGCCGCGCCACTTCAACGAGCCGCTGCTCAGCACGCTCACGCGCCAGGCGGAGGAGGCGCTCAAGGAGATCATGCCCCGTGATCCCAAGTCCGGCGAGAGCCTGCTCGACACGATTCTGCTCGAAGGCGTGACTCCCTACCGGGCGGGCATCTGACCGCCTGGTCGATCCGGCCGGCACTGCGGCCTCGGGCACTTTTTGCGCTGTGCGCGGATGTTGCAGAGGCCGCGCAGATGTATCCGATAAGCGTGGGGCGACCCGAGGGATGGGCCGCTCCGCCGACGCCGCGCATGAACTCCGAACGATCCATTCCGAGAGCCGCCGAGCCTCCCGACGCCGCCGCGGGCGGCGCGCCGCAGCCGCCCGCCGCCGATCCGCAGGAGGCGCTTGAGACGGCGCGCCGCGCCGTCGACGACATCCAGCGCGAGGCCCAGTCCACCCGCGCCGGCGCGGAGACGCCCGCGGACGCCCCGCCGGCCTTCGACCTGCCCGAGTTTGACGACCGGTCGGTCGATCATCCCGTCAGCGGAATCGACCTGCTCTCGAAGGTTAACCTGAACGTCCGCATTGAACTGGGCCGGACCAGGATGCTCGTCGAGGACGTGCTTCGCCTCAACGAGGGCAGCGTGGTTGAACTCGACAAACTCGCGGGCGATCCCGTCGATGTATACGTCAACGACCGGCACGTGGCATGCGGCGAGGTGCTCGTCCTCAACGACACCTTCTGCGTGCGCATCAGCGAAATCTTCTCGCGCGGCGATGAGGGCGGTGAGAACTGAGTGAAGCAGCAACCCTGTCCGGCGGAGCCGGGCAGCGCGGCCTCGAGGCCGCATGACGCCAGGATGGCGACGCATGACCCGATCGATTCATACCTTGCTTTGCCTGTGCGTGCTCGCGGCGGGCGGCCTTCTTCCGGCGCGAATCGCCGCGGCAGGCCCCGAAGGCGCTGAGGCGCTCCCGGCGAACCAGCCGGTCGAGTCCGGACTGGTCCCATCCGAGGCAGGCGCGGCTCAGGAGACAAACGAACCGGCTCCCGAGGCGTCGCGCCCCCTTCCGCCACGGGGGGCGCCGCGCGCGACCTCGTCGGCGGAGGACGATCGCGGCTGGTTCCGCGTTCCTGGCGGCGCCTGGCGGACGATCGGGGCGCTGGCGCTGGTGCTCGGCCTGATCGCCGCGCTGCGCAGCGCCGTGCTGAGGTTCGGCGGGCCGCTCGCCAAGGCGCGGGCGCCGTCGGGGATCGTCGAAGTGCTCGGCCGCTTCCCGCTTTCGCGCGGCCAGACGCTGCTGCTGCTCAAGGTGGACCGGCGCATCCTGCTGCTGAGCCAGTCGGGAGGCTCTCTCTCGACGCTCTCGGAGATCACCGACGCCGAGCAGGTCGCCTCGCTGCTCCAGCGGCTGCGGCACGAGCGGGGCGACTCCTTCACGAGGCAGTTCGAGCGCCTCGTCACGCCTGTGGTGGAGCGGGAAGAGACCGCGGGCGAGGCGCCGGTCATCGTGGACCTGACCAGGCGCCCCCCGCGTACGCCCGCGCAGCGTCTGGCCGCCGCCTTCACGCAGGGGGCCGGACGATGAGGCGCATCAACCGGCTCCTCATGTTCTTCGCCATCGCGGGCGCTGCCCTCGCGCCGGGCGCAGCGCTGGCGCAGCCGGGCGAAGCAGCGCTCAACCCGGTGAGCATGCTCGAAAACGCCTCGGAGGCCATTCCCGGCTTCGAGGGGGGGTTGAGCGCCTCGCTCAATGTTCTCATTCTCCTCACCGTGCTGACGATCGCCCCGTCGATCCTGATGATGTGCACCTGCTTCACGCGCTTCGTCGTCGTGCTGAGCCTGGTGCGGCAGGCGATCGGCACGGCGACGCTTCCGCCGAGCCAGGTCATCGTCGGATTGGCGCTGTTCATGACCGTACTCGCCATGGAGCCGACCTTCACGCGCATCTACAACGAGGCGTACGTCCCCTACACGCAGGGCGACGAGAACGTGCAGAGCCAACTGGACGTCTGGAATCGCGCCAAGGACCCGCTGCGCGACTTCATGTTCGCGCAAATCGACGCGGCGGACAACTGGGACGGGGTCTACGTGATCCTCGACTACCGGGGAGTGGACACGTCCAGGCCCGAGGAATTGACCTACGACGACGTGGACATGCTCACGCTCGTGCCCGCGTTCATCCTGAGCGAACTGAAGGTGGCGTTTCTCATCGGCTTTCGCATCTACCTGCCGTTTCTGATCATCGACATGGTCGTTTCGAGCCTGCTCATCTCGATGGGCATGCTCATGCTGCCGCCGGTGCTCATTTCGCTGCCGTTCAAACTGCTGCTCTTCGTGCTCGTGGACGGCTGGACGCTGCTGGTGGGCAACCTGCTGCACGGCACAGCGCCGGGAACGGATGTGTACTCCGCGGCCGCGATGGCCCTCGGCGCCGGGTTCGGATAAGACCGTCAACCCCCACGATGAGGCTCTGCGATTCGTGGGATGCTCTCAGGAGGCGCTCCATGATGGATCTCGGCGTGGACCTGGTTCGTGAAGCGCTCGCGCAAGCGCTGATGCTCGCCGCGCCGATCCTCCTCGCCGGCCTGCTCATCGGCCTGGTGGTCTCCATCTTCCAGACGGTGACGCAGGTGCAGGAGCAGACGCTGACCTTCGTTCCCAAGATCGCCGGCATGATCCTCGTTGGCATCGCGATCATCCCGTGGATCATCAACATGATGGTGGACTATGCGACGGCGATGTTCACGGGGGCGCCGTGACGCCGCGCGGAGCGCCGAAGCGATCCGCTGCGCAGAGCCTCCGCGTCGTCATTCGACCCCGAGGCTCATGACCCCGAGGGGCGGCTAACCAAAACCTCGGTCCCTTGATGCGTTGATGCCTTGATGTCCTGATGCCTTGACGTCTCGCCTCTCTCATGATCGACCTTACCCCCATCCTGCCCCACGTCGGCCCGTTCCTGATCGTGCTCAGCCGGATCACGGGGCTGTTCATCTTCGCCCCGGTGCTCGGGAGCCAGGTCATTCCCGGCCGCATCAAGGCGCTCTTCGCGATCGCGATGGCGACGGCGAGTTACGCGACGCTCTCGGGCGCGCTGGCGGATCATGGCGCTGTTCCCCTGCCGCTCACACTCTTCGATCTCGCGCCGCTGATGGCGATGGAACTGGTCATCGGGCTGGCGATCGGATTTCTCGCCTCGCTGCCGATGCTGGCGACGGAACTGGGCGGCCTGGTCGTGGGGCAGCAACTGGGCCTGGGTTTCGCCCGCGTCTACAACCCCGCGATGGAGACGGACGCGGAAGTCGTCGGGCAGATGCTCTTCTACATGGCGATGGTGATTTTCCTCGCGCTGGGCGGCCTCGAGACGATGTTCGTCATTCTCCTCAACACCTTTGAGCACGTGCCGCCGGGGGGCTTTCGCGTCACCGCCGACCTGGTGGCGCTGGCGGGCGGCCTGATCACCAGCGCGTTCGAACTGGCGATCCGCATCGCCGCACCGGTGCTCTGCCTGATCTTCCTCGAAAGTTTCGCGCTGGGGTTCATGAACAAAACGGCCCCGGCGTTCAACATCCTCTCGCTCGGCTTTCCGATCCGGATCATCCTCGGGACGGTGGCGCTCATCGCCTCGCTCGGGCCGGTTCACGAGGGAGTCGTCGAGATGGTCGGCGACGTGCTCGAAGTCGTGGCGGAGTTCTTCAGCGCGCCGTAAGGCGCCGCAGGGGCGGTCAGGATGGCTGAACAGGACTTGGGCGAAAAGACCGAACCCGCCACCGCGCGACGCCGCCGCCAGGCCCGCGAGGAGGGCAGCATCGCCCGGTCGATGGACCTCACCGCCGCGATCACCCTCCTCGGCGCCGTGCTGCTGCTCCTGTGGCTCACGCCGATCATCCTGCGCGACCTCACCCTCCTGCTGCGCGAGACGCTCGAATCAAGTTCCGCGGACACCTGGTCGAGCGATCCCGTCGGCGGGGACGACCTCGAGCGGGCGGTGCGCTTCCTCATGGTCTCCGCCGGCCCGTTCGTCGGGCTGATGTTCGTCGTCGCCTACGTGGCGGCGGTGTGGCAGGTCGGCTGGACGTTCACGATCAAGCCGCTGCAGCCCAAACTCTCCAAACTCGACCCGATCAGCGGCGCCAAGCGCTTCGTGAACGCGCAGGCGCTGGGGCGGGCCGCGATGAGCCTGGGCAAGGTGCTGCTCATCCTGCTCGTGTCCATCGCCGTCGTCTCGCGGCGCTGGGGGGACATCCTCATGCTGCCGCGGCTGGGCTTCGCGGAAGCATGCGCCCGGTCGGGCGGATACCTCGCGGAACTGCTGCTGTGGCTCGCGGCCGTGCTCATCCTGCTGGGCATCCTCGATTTTGCGTTTCAGAAGTGGCAGTGGGAGCGGCAGCACCGCATGAGCAAGCACGAGGTGAAGGAAGAACTGCGCATGACGATGGGCGACCCGCTCCTCAAGCAGCGGCAGCGCGGCTTTGCGCGGAAGATTCTCAGCCAGCGACTCCAGCAGTCGGTGCCCAAGGCCGATGTCGTCGTCACCAATCCCGAGCACATCTCCATCGCGCTCAAGTGGGACGCGGAGTCGATGAACGCGCCCAAGGTGCTCGCGAAGGGAACGGACTACGTGGCCTTGCGCATCCGCCAGATCGCGCTGGCGCACCGCATTCCGATCGTGGAGCGCAAGCCGCTGGCGCGGGCAATGTACCCCGTGGTGCAGGTGGGCCAGGAGATACCGCCCAAGTTCTTCCAGGCGGTCGCGGAGGTGCTTGCGTACGTGTACCGGCTCAATGCAAGGAAGGCGGGTTGAGGATGCAATCGTCGAGGAATCTGAACACCGCGAGCCGCAGCGTCCTCGCTGCGGAGCAGTCGCCGCGAGCGGAGGGCCGCACCCGTGGCTGAATCCTCACTCGCCGCGCCGAGCCTGCTCTGGTCGGAGCGGGGCCATCGCTGGAAGAGCCTGGCGGTCCCCTTCGCCTTCATGTGCATGATGGCGGTTCTGGTGGTGCCGCTGCCGCCGGCGCTGCTCGACGTTCTCATCGCGGCGAACATCAGCGCCGCGGCGGTCATTCTGCTCACGGTGGTCTACATGGAGCGGCCACTGGAGTTCTCCGTCTTCCCGGCGCTGCTGCTCGGCACCACGCTTTACCGCCTGTGCCTGAACATCGCCACGACGCGGCTGATCCTCTCGACGGAGGCGACGACGGCGAACGAGGCGGCGAGCGCGGCGGGGGAAGTGATCCGCGCCTTCGGACAGTTCGTCGCGGGCGATTCGCCGATTGTCGGGGCGGTCATCTTCTGCATCCTCGTCATTGTGCAGTTCGTGGTGATCACGAAAGGCTCGACGCGTATCTCGGAAGTGGCGGCCCGCTTCACCCTCGACGCCATGCCCGGCAAGCAGATGGCCATCGACGCCGATCTTACCGCCGGCCTCATCACCGAAGCGGAAGCGCGCGAGCGGCGCGAGGCGATCATGCGCGAAGCGGACTTCTACGGCGCCATGGACGGCGCCAGCAAGTTCGTGCGCGGCGACGCCGTCGCGGGCATCATCATCACGCTCATCAACATCCTCGGTGGCTTCGCCATCGGCGCCATCGCCAAGGGCTGGTCGCTGCGCGAGAGCCTCGCGGTTTTCACGAAACTGACGATCGGCGACGGACTGGTCTCGCAGATCCCGGCGTTCGTGATCGCCATCGCGGCCGGCCTCATCGTCGCCCGCAGCGGCGCCAAGCAGGACCTCGGCACCGACCTGACGAACCAACTCACGAGCAAGCCGCGGGCGCTCTACATCACCGCCGGCTTCCTCGGGATGATGGCCTTCACGGGCCTGCCGGCGCTGCCGATGCTGGCGTGCTCGGCGGCGATCGCGGGTGTCGGCTACGTCGTGTCGCGCGGCGTACGGGCCGTCGAGGCCGAGCGCGTCGCGGCCGAGTCGCGCGCCGAGGCCTCCGGACCACCCAAGACCCCCGCCCCCGACGAACTGCTCAAGATCGACCACCTCGAACTTGAGGTCGGCTACGGCCTGGTGCGCCTCGTCAACGAGGCCGACGGCGGAAACCTTCTCGAGCGCATCGCCATGGTTCGCCGCCAACTCGCCGCCGAACTCGGACTTATCCTCCCGCCGGTGCGCATCCGCGACAACTCTCAACTGGAGACGACGACGTATCGCATCAAGATCCGGGGGAACCAGGTCGCCTCGGGGCAGACCTTCCCCGCCCAGTGGCTGGCGATGGACTCCGGACTGGCGCAGGGGCCGATCGAAGGCGAACCGACGAAGGAGCCGGCCTTCGGCCTGGACGCGTGGTGGATCCCCGAGCACCTCCGCGCCCGCGCCGAGGCGCAGGGCTACACCGTCGTGGACGCCACGAGCGTGCTCATCACCCACTTCACCGAGACCATCAAGCGCCACGCGGACGAACTGCTCACGCGGGAGGAAGTCAACAACCTCATCGCCAACCTCAAGGAGCGGGCGCCCAAACTCACGGAAGAGATCATTCCCGACAAGGTCAAGCCCGGCGAACTTCAGAAGGTGCTCCAGGCGCTGCTGCGCGAGCGGGTTCCCGTCCGCGACCTTGAGACGATCGTCGAGACGATGGGCGAGTGGATCGCGCACACACGCGACACGGACGTGCTCGTGGAGTACGTGCGCAACGGCCTGCGGCGGACGATCGCCGGGCAGTACGCGACGGCCGACGAGGAGGACCGCGCTCGGCTGTACTGCATCACCGTCGATCCGCGCCTCGAGGACACGATCGCGTCCTACGTGGAGCGATCGGACGTGGGCACAACGATCACCATGCCGCCGTCGGTGAGCAACCGCATCGTGCAGGCGCTGGACCAGTCGCTCCGGTCGCTCATTCACGCGGGCCGGCCGCCGGTGATCCTGACCTCGCCGCAGATTCGCGGGCCCTTGCGGCGGATCATCGAGCCGCATCTCCCGCAGGCGGCGGTGCTCGGGTACAACGAAGTTCCGCAGGGGCTCGAGGTCGAGTCCCTGGCGCTGGTGCAGTCGCCCGAGGGAAAGCAGGCGGCGCCGGCCGCATAACGTCCCAGGCGCGATTGCGAACGGGGCGGCAGGCGTGGTATGATGGAGCATCGACGGAGGCAACTCGACACAGGCAGGACGCCGGCTCGCGGAACGCCACCCGCGATAGACCAGGAAGGGCGCAGCGTTGAACCTTCGAACCTATCACGCACTGTCTCTGAACGAGGCACTCGAGCGCATCAAGGCCGATCTCGGCGACGACGCCGTGATCCTCCACTCGCGCACCTTCCGCCGCGGCGGCGTGCTGGGCGTGGGCGGGCAGACGGTCTTCGAAGTGACGGCTTCTCTTCCGGCGCCGCGCCAGCGTCCCAGCTTGGCAGCGCGGAACTCTCCGCCGGCCCCGAATTCAACCCCGATCCCGGCCGCAGCGGCCGCGCCGCAGACGACCGTATCGAACGATCCGGCGCGGAAAGCGGCCGTCGCCCTGGCGCTCGCCGAACAGCAGCGGCGGCGGCTCGTGGCCGCTGCGGAATCGAAGCCGCGGCAGCCGCAGGCCCCTGCCGCGACGACCCCGCCGCCAGCGCCCGATCCCGCGCCGTTGCTTAAACGGAATCGTGCCCACCCCACGCGCCAAGCGGTCGCTCCGCCCTCCAACACCGCCGCAGACGCCCGAACGGCGCGGCCGGGGCGTTCCCCTGTGACCTCCGCATCGCCCGTCGCGCGGAGGTTCGTGCTTGCGGTCGATTCCGGCGGAATCAGCGCGGCGCCCCCGCCCGTTGCCGACACCACCACCGAGGCGCCGCCGATCACATCGCGGGCGGCGATCGATCGAGTCGCTGCGAGTATCGGGGAGGAATCCCCCTCGACGAAGGCAGCGGAAGCCTCCCCGGCCCAGCCTTCGCCGCGCCGCCGCAAGGATTCCCGTTCCGCGCGGCGGAGGAATGGCGCTGCGCCGCAAGCCGGCGCTCCCGCGCCTTCCCTTCAGACCGAGATCGCCGCGCTCAAGCAGATGGTCGGTCAGGTGCTTCAGCGACAGGCCGGTACGCTTCAGCCCGCGATGCCCGAGGCGCTCTTCAACGAGTATGTCGGCCTCATCCAGAACGAGGTGGCGCAGGAGATCGCCGATGACCTGTGCGACCGCGTTCGGCGCGATCTGCGCGAAGAGCAACTCGCGGATGCGGGGCAGGTGCGGGCGAGTTTCCGCCGACACCTCGCCGCCCTGGTGCCGGTGGCGCCCGATTCGATGCTCGTGCGTCCGTCGGACGGCCGGCCGTTCACGGTGGCGCTTGTCGGGCCAACGGGGGTAGGAAAGACGACGACGGTGGCGAAACTGGCTGCCGCGTACAAACTCCGCCACCAACGCCGCGTCGGCCTGATCACGACCGACACGTATCGAATTGCCGCCGTCGATCAGTTGCGGACGTACGCGAACATCATCGGCCTTCCGCTGAAAGTGGCGCTGACCCCCGCGGAGATGGCCGAGGCGTGCCGGTCGCTGGAACACTGCGATGTGATCCTGATTGACACCGCGGGCCGGTCGCCCAACGATGGTGCTCGTCTCGAAGAGATCAGGGCGTTTGCCAAGGCCGCAGACCCGCACGAGGTGCACCTGGTCCTGGCCAGCACGTGCAGCGAGCAGGTACTCATGCGCACCATCGAGCGGTTCTCGCCGGTTGAGGCCGACCGCGTCATTTTCACGAAGACGGATGAGGCGGTGAGCCTCGGCGTGCTGATCAACGTCATGCGCAAGGCCGGCAAGGAACTTTCGTTCATCACGACCGGCCAGGAAGTGCCGGACCACATCGAAGCCGGCAGTCCGGAGCGGCTCGCGGCGCTCATCCTCGGGGAGAAGGGATAGGTATGGCCGTGGCGGACCAGGCTCAGCGCCTCCGCGATCTCGTGCGGGGCGACCTCCCCGGCGCCGAGGAACGGCCGGCGCCCGGGCCGGTTCTCGCGCCTCCGCCCGACGATCGGCCGTCGGCGGCCCCGGCCCAGCCGTCCGCGCGCGTCGCCCGCGCTTCCACGGATTCACCGGCCCCCGAAAGATCGCCGCGGCGGGCCCATGTGATCGCCGTGGCGAGCGGCAAGGGCGGTGTCGGCAAGACAAGCGTCGCGGTGAACCTCGCCGTCGTGCTCGCCGGTCTCGGCCGCCGCGTCGCGCTCGTCGACGTGGACATGGGCCTCGCCAACGCCGATGTGCTGTGCGGCGTCAAGGCGCCTTTCAACCTGACCCACCTGCTCGCCTCGCCGAGGCGCAAGTTGCGCGAGATCGCCGTGAACGGTCCCGGCGGATTCAAACTCATCCCCGGCGCCAACGGCATCGGCGAAATGGCCGACCTGCCCGCGGCGCTCGTTGACCGTCTCATCGCCCAACTCTCGCTCCTCGAATCGCAGTGCGACTTTGTGATTCTCGACGCCGCGGCGGGCATCAACTCGGCGGTTCTGGCCTTCGCCGGAACCGCGGACACCGTGCTCGTCGTAACCACCCCTGAGCCGACCGCGATGACGGACGCCTACGGCCTGGTGAAGTCGGTTCTGCGGCGGTCTCCCCTGTCCAATCTCTACATCCTCGTCAACCAGGTTGAGCGGGAGATTCAGGGCAAGGAAGTGCATCAACGCCTGGCGCTTGTCGCAAGGCGATTCCTTCAGCGCGAAGTCGGTTTCGCGGGGTCGATTCCGTTTGACCGATGCGTTGGCGCCGCGGTTCGCCGCCGTGTTCCCTTCTGCCTTGATGCGCCCGGATCGCGAGCCTCGCTGGCGATGCAGCAGTTGGGGGCGGCGCTGGTTCGACGGACGCAAGCGGCTTCGGCCGACTCCGGACGGGCGAGCAGGCGGGGGTTCTTCGCGCGGCTGGGTGAGTGGCTGAAGCGTCCGGCCTCCTCCGACCGATAACACCGCTCACTGGAATCTGCTTGACTTGGGGAGGAGATTATCCGATAGGGATCGATGTCCGGGAATCCCATGACCGATGCGAGGAGCGACCTGCGAGAACCGGTTCCGCCCCCGGCGAAAGTGATCGCGGGGTGCTTCGCCACTTGCGCCTTCGCCGTCGCGATTCTCACGGGCCTCGCGGTTGGGAACCAGACGTCGGAGGTCCTGATGCGGGCGATCGTGTGCCTGTTTGGCGGGTACGTTCTCGGCCTCATCGCGGGCGAAGTGTTCAGTTTCGCGATCAGGGAGCACCTGAGGGAGTACATCGCGGCGCATCCGATTCCGAACTCGGACGTTTCGCTGGATGACCTGGTCGGTGTACTGAATGTGGATAGAAATACCGAATCAAAGCCTAACACTCCGACAAATGCGGCGAATCGGTAGTTATTTTGGTCAAAGATGCCGCTGACCCTTGCAGGCGGCGGAGCGGAACTTATACTGTAGCGTCAATCGGTCCAGGGACGGACCGGCTGCAACGGACTGTGGCTCATGGTCAGGGAGACGACCCGATGACGAAGGTGAAAACCTCCTCGCGCAAGGGCACGCGCCGAGTGGCTCAACTCTCGCTCGACGAGATGCCCATCAACGAAGTCTGGCAGGAATACAAGCGAACCGGAAGCGAGACCATTCGCAACTGGCTCACGGAGCACTACCTGCACCTCGTTCGGTACAACGCGGAGAGGCAGCACGCCCGCCTTCCGGTCGAAGTCGACGTCAACGACCTGATCCAAGCGGGGTTCTTTGGCCTGCTCGACGCCATCGACGGGTTCGACCTCAACTATGGCGTCAAGTTCGAGACCTTCTGCGCCCTGCGCATCCGTGGGGCCATCCTTGACGAACTCCGCTCCATGGACTGGGTCCCGCGGCTCGTCCGCTCCCGGACGAGCAAGATGGAGTCGGCGCGCAAGGCCCTGCGGGCCCGCCTTGGCCGCAATCCCGACGAGCACGAGATCGCCAGCCACATCGGCCTGGGCGACGAAGAGATGAAGAAACTCTTCAAGGACGGCCAGGCGGTCGGCGTCGTCAGCCTCAACCGTAAGTGCTACGAGACGGACTCGAACAAGGACGTCCGCGAGATCGACGTCCTCGAAGACGAAGCCCAGGCGAACCCGCTCACGGAGACGCAGAAGGGCGACCTCAAGGACCTTATTACCAAGGGCCTCAGCCGGGCCGAGCGCCTCATCGTCATCCTCTACTACTACGAGGAGATGACGATGAAGGAGATCGGCCAGACGCTGGACCTCTCCGAGTCGCGCGTCTCGCAGATGCACTCCTCCATCCTCGCCCGCCTGCGGGCGCAGATGCTGCACCGCGAGCGCGAGTTCTACGCCGGCTGATTCAACCGATTCCCTTCGCCGACTTCCGCCGGAAACGGCTCTCGGCGCTGCGCGTCGAAGCCCTTCCCGATCGAAGGCCGGTTTGGCAATCCAGAGCCGTCCCCGCGGGGACGCAAGACGGCGCGCCGCCCCGGCATCGCGCCGGCTGGTCTTTGATGGCTCGCCGCAGAGGAGGAGTGGCCGTGTCAGACGCGAAAGCGATCGCCCGCACCGCGCAAGGCCTCGCGGCCGGAAGCGCCCTCGACGACCTGCCCATCGAAGAAGTCTGGCGCGAGTACCGCCGAACCGGCGCCGACGCCTACCGCGACCGGCTTGTCCGCCAGTACTTGCCCATCGTCCGCTACCTCGCGCACCGCGAACGCGCCAAACTGGCGGCGGAAGTGGATGTCGACGACCTCATCCAGGATGGGTATTGCGGCCTGATGGACGCCATCGAGGCCTTCGACCCAGCGCTGGGCGTCAAGTTCGAGACCTTCTGCCCGAGGCGGATCCGCGGCGCCATGATCGACGCCCTACGGTCCGCGGACCTCATTTCTCGCGTCAAGCGGGAGCGAGAACGGGTCGTCGAACGAACGCGGCAGCGGTTCTTTGCTCGCTTCGGGCGATTCCCCACGGATGAGGAGATCCTTTCGCTGCTCGATGCGGACCCGGCCAAAGCGTGGCGGATTCTCAGGGACGGCCGGCCGATCCGCTTCCTCAGCCTCGGGCGCCCCCGGTTTGCGCAGGACCCGAGCCGGGACGAGTGCGAATCGGACACGCTCGCCGACGGCCGTCAGGTGGAGCCACCGCTTGCCCTGCGCCGCGAGGAGATCAAGTCGTTCATCACCCGGGCGCTGTCGCGGGCCGAGCGGCTCATCCTGATCCTCTACTACTACGAAGACATGTCCATGAAGGAGATCGGGTGGACGCTGGATCTCTCCGAGTCGCGCGTGTCGCAGATGCACGCGTCCATCATGAAGCGCCTGCGGGCGCGTTGTCGCCTGCGGCCGCAGGAGTTTGACGAAGAGTGAGGCGATCGCCGTCTCCCTCCGCTGACGCGGCCAAGCTTCCGCGCGCCCCGCGGGTCTCGTATGATCTCGCGTGAGTGGGGCCGATCAATCCGCGAGTGCGAAGCCGACCGTCGCCTACATCGCATTGGGATCCAACCTCGGCGATCGAAGGCTGGCGATCGATCGGGCGGCGGCGCTGCTGGAAGCCGACGATCACATAACCGTCTCCGCGATCAGCCCGCTCTTCGAGACGGAGCCCGTCGGCGGACCGCAGGGACAAGGGCCCTTCCTGAACGCCGCGTGCGAAGTTCGAACGACGCACTCGGCTCGCGGTCTGCTCGATCGGCTCCTGTCCATCGAGGCGATCCTCGGGCGCGAGCGGCGCGTGCGCTGGGGGCCGCGCTTGATTGATCTCGACCTGCTGCTCTTCGGCGACGAGGTACATGACGAACCAGGCCTACGGATCCCCCACCCCCGCCTGCACGAGCGGCTTTTCGTGCTCGAACCGCTCGCGTCCATCGCGCCGCGGGTCGTCCACCCCGTGCTCGACCGCTCGATCGCGGCGCTGCTCGAAGCGGCGAGGACCGCGAATCGAATCGGCGGCCTGGACGACGCGTGAACAGCGCTTATCATGCGGCAGGTTCCCCGCCCTCCCCCCCGCACAGGCCCGCGCCGGACTCGCACGTGAATTCCAAGCGAAGCACGCCAACCATCCAGAGGGACAACCTCGATTCCCCACTTCTCCCGCACATTCGGCGGGACGTGATTACGCTGCGCGAGGAACAGACGGCGGGGGAAGCGCTGGAGACTGTCCGCCGCGCGGGGACGCAGGGCTCGATCGTCTACTTCTACGTGCTGGACCGGGACGACCGCCTCGTCGGCGTCCTGCCGACGCGGAGTCTGCTCATGGCAGCGCCCTCGGATGCAGTCGCGTCGATCATGGACCGCAACGTCGTGTCGATCCCCTCTTCGGCGACGCTGCTGACGGCGTGCGAGTTCTTCGCGATGCACCGCTTTCTCTCCTGCCCGGTCGTGGATGAGGAGAGCCGCCTGCTCGGCGCCGTTGATGTAGATCTGTTCACAGACGAGGTCTTCTCGCTCGCGGAGAAGAGGTCCGCCGACGACCTTTTCCAACTGATCGGCGTGCACGTCGCGCTGGGGCGACGCAGCTCGCCGTGGGCGTCGTTCAGGGATCGCTTCCCTTGGCTGCTTTGCAACATCGGCGGCGGGACGCTCTGCGCCGTCCTCGCCAGCCTGTACGATGCGCTGCTCAGCCACGCCATCGCGCTGGCCCTGTTCATCCCCGTCGTGCTGGCGCTTTCCGAGAGCGTGAGCATCCAGTCGATGACGCTGACGCTCCAGAGCCTGCACGCGGGCCGCGTCAACTGGAAGCAGGCTCGCGGCAGCCTGGCCCGGGAGTTCCTCGCGGCGGCGCTCATCGGCGCGGCCTGCGGGGGGCTGCTCCTGCTCATCTCGTGGATATGGCGCGGCGAGTTTCTGGTCGCGCTGGCGATCGGGCTGAGCGTCTGGATCTCGATGATCACGGCCTGCCTGCTTGGCGTCGCCCTGCCGACGCTGATGCGGGCGCTGAGGCAGGATCCGCGCATCGCCTCGGGGCCGATCGTACTCGCCGCGGCCGACCTCGCGACGCTGCTGTTCTACTTCAACCTGGCCGGGATGCTCCTCACGCCCTGATGCCGAGGCGTTCGGTTCAATCCTCAGGCGCGTGGCTTGCGACGCGGGCGCGGAACGCTTCCGTCAGGCGGCGCGTGACTGGGCCGATCGTTCCGCTTCCGATGACGTCGTCGTCAATCTGGGAGACGGCGATGATCTCGGCCGCCGTGCCGGTGAGGAAGACTTCATCGGCCTGCCTGAGTTCCTCGATGCGGAAGAGCCGCTCTTCGCAGGGCAGGCCCATCTCGCGACACAATTGCAGCACGAATCCGCGCGTCACCCCCACGAGCAGGCCCGCCGACGCCGCAGGTGTAACGACGCGGCCGCCCTTCACGAAGAAGATGTTGTCGCCGGTGCATTCCGCCACGAACCCTTCATGGTTGAGCATGATGGCTTCAAGCACACCCGCGTCGATCGCCTCGATCTTGGCGAGGATGTTGTTGAGGTAGTTGAGGCTCTTGATGCTCGGATCGAGGGCGGCGGGCAGGTTGCGCGGGCGGCGGGCGGTGATCACTTTCATCCCGCTCTCGTAGAGCGCGGGCGGGTAGAGTGAGATCGAATCGGCAATGATGAAGCAGGTCGGCGCGGGGCAACGGAAGGGATTGAGCCCCAGCGTCCCGACGCCGCGCGTCATCACCACGCGGATGTAGGCGTTGGTCAGCCCGTTGGCGTTGAGGGTGGTGCGAATGGCGTCGATCCACTGCTCGCGGCTGTACGGAGACTTGAGGCGGATCGCCTCCGCTGAAGCAAAGAGGCGGTCGATGTGCGCGCCCACCCGGAAGATCCGCCCGTGGTAGGCTCGAATGCCCTCGAAGCAGCCGTCCCCGTAGAGTACGCCGTGGTCGAAGACGCTCACGACCGCCTGCTCGCGCGGCACCAGGGTTCCGTCCATCCAGATCTGCAACGTCGCGTCCTTTCGCCTCTCGATCCGCGCTCGCCGCGCGGATGCGCCCGAAGTCCGAGGCAGTATATCCCCCGGAAGCGCAGCCTCCGATCCCGGCGGACTTCCTTATTCTTCAATCAAGAAAAACCAAGCGGAGCCGGGACTCTCCGGCTCCGATCACCCTCCGACTGGTCGGCGCGGCGTTACCGAATGGAACTGAGAACCGCGAGGATGCGGTCGTCGGCCGTGGACTCGTGGCAGTCCGGGGTGAGCACCCACGTGAGAATCCGGTCGCCGGACCCGCGCGCCAGCCACACGACGCAGCCGAGGTTCTGCAACTGCTCATCAACGCCCAGTAGCGAGCCGACCACGGCCTCGGCGTCTGCGACGATGTTGCGCTCGATGTCCACGTTGCCCACGCGGCTGACTTCCGTGCGGATGCGGGCGTCGAGCGTGGCGGCGAGGTCGCGGTCCTCGACCGGCTCAAAGCCGAGGCGCACGAGCATCTCGCCGATCCGCGCCACCCGCTCGCGCACGACCGCGCTGCGCAGATCGGGGTGGTCGTTGATGATGAGGTACTGATGGGGCAGATCCTCGACAAGGGAGATGAGCGCGGAGTCGGCGGCGAGTTCCTGGGCGCGGTGCACCTGCTCGAAGATCGCGGCGCCCGGCGCCATGGCGATGGCGCCGGGATGCGCGCCGTCAACGACGACGGCGCCGGGGCCGGACTCACCCAGCGCCACGTGTCCCCCGAGGCGCGCGCGTCTGAGCCAGTTGACGTTGAAGGCGGCCGCGACGCCGATCACCGCGAGGACGGCGACGGCCGCGACCACCATGCCCGGATTAATACGCTCCGCGGGGTGAGTCGTGCGGAAGCGACGCTGGCGCGCGTGGCGACGACGCTCGGCCGCCCGCGCCCGGGCGCTGGCGATCTGATCAGCAGCCGGAGGACGAGGCCCGCCGGCGAAGTGAATGCGAACATCTTCCGGGGCGTGAACAGCGGCGACCTCCGCCGAGCCGCGCAGATCGCGCCACGCCTTGCGGACTTCGCTGCGGACGGTCGCGGCCGCGCGCCGCAGTTCCTCCTTGGCCTCGCACACGCCCCCCGCGTCGCCCGCGCCGCCGGCGCCCGGGTCGATCCGGCCCGTCCACCAGTTGGCGACGCGCAAGCGGGGCCGCACGTAGACGCCCGAGGGCGATGCGACGGTCGCTGCGTGCGCCGCGCCGAAGGCAGCGCCGGCCGCGGCCGCTGCTCCCGGCCCGAAGCCGGCGGCGGCGAATGCGGCCGCGTCGGCCGGCGCTTCGGCGCTCGCGTCACCGGCCTGCATGCTCGGCAGTTCGGCGGGCTTCATCGCCCAGACGTTCGGGTGCCGGCGGACGGCGTCGAGATCGCGGAGCATCATCGCGGCCGAGGCGTATCGGCGCGAATAGTCGGTCATGCCGCGTCGGACAATCCACTTGACCGCCTCGGGGCAGCGGCGAGTGATCGTGCTCAGCCCGCCGTGCGAGGGGAAGGTGCCCTCGAGGGCGAAGTACAGGACGGCCGCGGCGCCGTAGATGTCGAACTTGGCGCCGTCCACCTCATGTACCTTCACGCCGCGCAGCGCCATGCGGACCATCTCCGGGTCGCGGAAGTATTCCGTGCCGTGCGTCGTCAGCGTCATCGCCGAGCGCAGCGACGTGACGAGTCCGAGATCGACGACGTGGGCGCGTCCGGCGTGGACGACGATGTTTTCCGGCTTGATGTCCTTGTGCCACAGGCCGCCGCGGTGATAATGATCGAGCGTCGCGACCACGTCGGACATGTAGGAGAGCATCTCCTGCAACTGGCGGTCGCCCAGACCGGCGTCGCCGGCGGCGGCGTGCTGCTGGCGCACCACGATGCCGAGATTGTCGCCCGGCACGTAGGGCATCACGTAGAAGAAGCGGTCGTCGGTCAGTTCGTGCTCGATGATCAGGCCGATCTGCCGGGCGCCTTCCAGCGCGCGCGACTCGCGCACGATCTGGGGCAGGCTCGACCCGTCGGCGATGGCGAAAGACTTGATGACGACGCGCTCGGGGCACTCGCCCTGCGCGTGCTCGATTCGCCGGCGCTTCTCTGGAAGCGGTTCGGCGACGTAGAGGCGCCCGCCCGAGCCGCCGCCCGGCAGCGAGCCGACGATCTTGTAGCCGTCAAACTGGCCGACGCGCCGGCTGGGCCGGTCGCGGCCCGGCGCTTCGGCGTAGGCCGCGGGCACGCGCTCCTCGAGGCCCTCGAGCACCGGACCCAGCCCGATGAGCCGCAGCGGGTGGCCGAGGCAGACGCGGTAAAGGCAAGAGGCCATGGTCTTGATTTCGCGCTGCACGTTGGCGCCGAAGTGCGCCCCCGCCGACCATCGCCCGATGACGACGTTGAGCACGCTGAGGACGGCAAAGACGACGGCAGCGGGCAGCGCCCCGATGAAGCGGAACGTGTCGCGGAACATGCCGCCGATGAACCGCCCGACGTGGCCGAGGAGGAACCCGATGCCCTTGAACACCGGGACGATGACGAACATGACGATGCCGGTGAGCAGCACGGCGCCGACGAGGGCGCCGAGGATCGCCACGATGGGAACTGCGACTCCGACCATTGCTCAAGCCTCCCCGCCGCTGGCGGTCAGAACCGATCGGTCGTCCGACTCGACGGCGCCTGCAACTGCTGGTGGTAGATCTCGCTGAGCGCCGAGTCGAAGAGTTCATCATCCTGATAGAGCCCGGCGTCTTCGGCCTCGCGCGCTTCCTCGTCCGTGAAACTGAAGGTCGCGACGGTCTCCGCCAGACGACGACGCAGCGACTGGCGCACCTTGGCCAGATGCCGGCTCACGGTCGGCTCGGAGATTCCCAACTGATTCGCGACGTCTTTGCCGGTCATCCCATCAAAGACGCGCATTCGGTACACCTGAAAACTGACGAAGTCGGAATCGCTCTCGACCTTGCGGACTGCCGCCTGCACCTTGGCGCGGAAGACCTGCCGCTCGTAGTTCGCATCGGCCTCGAGGGAGGCGGAGGCGCCCATGAAGGTCTCGTCGAGCGTGACGCCGCGATGCCCGCCGCCGCGTTTGAGCGCCCCGCGCCGATCCATTTCGTCGCCGAGCGTGTGTCGGGCGATGCTCAGCAGCCAGGTGCTGAAGCGCGCCCCGCGCTTGGGGTCGTAGCGGTCGATCGACTTTGACAGGGCCGCAAGCGTCTCCTGCGAGAGGTCGCGGACGGTCTCCGCGCCGACGCGGCCGCGCCCCCACTTGGCCAGTTGGGCCTGGAGCACCGGTCCGAACACTTCCCAGAGTTCAAACCAGGCGGCGTCATCCCCCTCGCGGAGGCGGCGAACGAAGTTGGTCGTCAGCGCATTCATACCGTCTCCGTCCTTGTTCCGCTTTCCCCTCCGCCGGTTTCAGCGGGGGGGCAATCCGAACAGATGCCTATCATTAGCGCCCGCGCCATCGCCTCCCCGTCATTATAAGGTGCCTCCGGAATCCCTCCCGTCAACTTTTCTCCTCGAAACCGGCGCGAGGCCGACCAGACCGGCGGCCGGGCGCCGGCCCGTTACGATTGAGCAATGCCGCAGACCCGACCCGTCCCCTCCCCCCGCCAGGATCCGTCCGACTCGCTCCTGCAGGGCCTGACGGAGGCCCAGGCCCGGGCGGTCCTTCACACCGAGGGGCCGCTGCTCGTGCTCGCTGCGGCCGGCTCAGGCAAGACGCTGACCATCACGCGGCGGGTGGCGCACCTCATCGCGCAGGGCCACCCGCCCTGGTCAATTCTCGCGCTGACCTTCACGAACAAGGCGGCGACAGAAATGCGCGAGCGCATCGAGCGCCTTGTCCCGCCGCAGTCGGGCACGGCTCGCGGTCTGGTCGTGAGCACCTTTCACGCCTTCTGCGCCAGGCTTTTGCGCCGCTACGCCGATCGCGCCGGGCTGAATCCCGACTACACGATCTACGACGCCGCCGATCAGAAGGCCGCGATCAAGGATGCCCTCGAGCGTCTCGATCTCTCGAAGAGCAACTTCCCGCCCGACTCGATCGCCGCGCGCATCAGCAACGCCAAGAACGCGATGAAGCGGATCGAGGACATCCGCGCCGAGTCGGGCGACTTCTGGTCCAAACAGTTCGTGCGCATCTACGAGGTCTATGAGCAGACGCTGCGGCAGAACGGGGCCTTGGACTTCGACGACCTCCTTCTGCACGTGGCGACGCTGTTGCGCGACGACGCTCAGGTGCGCGAGGAGTTGCGCCGGCGCTTCCAGCATGTCCTGATTGACGAGTACCAGGACACGAACCACGCGCAGTTTCTGATCGCCGACGGCCTCGCGGCCGGCCACCGGCGCATCTGCGTGGTCGGAGACCCTGATCAATCGATTTACGGGTGGCGTGGCGCCGACATCAGCAACATCCTCGAGTTCCAGGAGCACTATCCCGAGGCGGCCGTCGTCAAACTCGGGGAGAACTTCCGCTCGACGGCGCCGATCCTCGCCGTCGCCGACCACCTCATCAAGCACAACGTGCGGCGCAAGGACAAGCCGCTGTTCACGAGGCGGGAAGGCGGCGAGAAGCCCGTCGTCATGACCTGCGTCGATGAGCACCACGAGGCCGAGTTCGTCGCCGCCACACTCGAAGCGCTCAACCGCGAGCACGGCCTGGCGTGGAAGGACATGGCCGTCTTCTACCGCACCAACGCTCTGAGCCGCAACATCGAAGCCGCGCTGCGCAGCCGGCGGATCCCCTACGTGCTGGTTCGCGGCACGGCGTTTTACGACCGCAAGGAGGTTCGCGACGCTCTCGCCTACCTCCGCATCGTGCTCAATCCCGCTGACGGCGTCTCGCTCACGCGCATCATCAATGAGCCGCCGCGCGGCATCGGGAAGACGTCGCTCGACCGCATCGAGCAGTTTGCGGCCGAGCAGCGCCTCAGTCTCTTCGACTCTCTGCTGCGGGTGCGCGAAGTGAAGGATCTGAACGCCCGCGCCGTCGGCGCCGTGGAGCGCTTCGCGCGCCTCGTGCAGGGGTGGCGGGGCGAGGGCTCATTCATGGGCGTCGAGGCAAGCGGCGAACTCGCCGCGCTCCTGCGCACCATAATCGCCGAGTCGGGTATGGAAGCGGCGCTTCACGCCGGCAAGAGCGAGGAGGATGCCCAGCGCCTCGACAACCTCAACGAACTCATCACCGCTGTCGCCGAATTCGAAGAGGAGTTTGCGCAGCGCCAGGCCGCCGGCGCGGATGCGATGACCGATCCCTTCGGATTCGAAGCGGACGATCCGGCGGAGGCGGGCGAGAAGGAGCCTCCGCTCATGGCCCGCCTGCGCGCCTATCTCGAACAGGTCGCGCTCGTCTCCGACGTCGAAGCGCTCGACCCCGACGCCGGGGCGGTGATGCTCATGACGCTCCACGCCGCCAAGGGACTTGAGTTCCCCGTCGTCGTGATGATCGGCCTCGAAGAGGGGCTCCTCCCTCACTCGCGCTCGCGCGAAAGCGAGGCGGACCTCGAAGAGGAGCGGCGTCTGTGCTTCGTCGGCCTCACGCGCGCCAAGCAGAGACTCATCCTCACCCACGCGGTCGTGCGCTCCTGGCGCGGCTCGCGCGAACACACCATCACGAGCCGATTCCTCAACGAACTTCCCCCAGAGGGCATCGACTGGCTCGGACGGGAAGAGGCAGCGCGCTACTACGCCGGCGAAAGCGATCCCTATTCCGGGTCCGACTCTTCCGCAGGTTTCGGGCGACGCCGGGAGCGCGGCGAGTTCGACAACGCCCAGGATGAGCGCGCTGTGCGTGAATGGTCCGCCGGCCGCGGCGGCGACGATTCAACCGGCCTGCCCGTGGGCTGCCGTGTCGAGCACCCGCAGTTCGGCGAGGGAACCGTCGAATCCATCACCCGCACCGGCCGCCACACGCGAATCCGCGTCCGCTTCCGCCACGTCGGGACCAAGACGATCATCGCGGAGTTTGCACGGCTGGAGCGTATTTCGTAGCCTTTGAAGCCGCGCCGCTTCCGCCGCGGGCGAGAGGCTTTCGCGCGCCCGCGCGTCGCAAGTCCCGATAGACTTCCCCCATGTCCGAGATCGTCCTCGCCACGCTGAACGCGCGCTACGCGCACGCCTCCTTCGCCCTGCGCTACCTCATGGCGAACCTCGGCGATCTGCGCGATCGGTCGGCAACGCTCGAGTTCGACATCAGCCAGGGCACGACCGAGATTCTCGAAGCGATCCTCGCGCTCCAGCCGCGAATCCTCGGCCTGGGCGTCTACATCTGGAACGCGGCTGAGTCGCTGCGTCTCGTTGCCGACCTCAAGCGGGCGGCGCCCCACGTGACGATCATCCTCGGCGGACCCGAGGTCAGTTACGAGACGGATCAGCAGGCCATCGTCGCGCTGGCGGATTACACCATCACCGGCGAGGCGGACCTTGCCTTTGCCGCGTTGTGCCGGCGCCTGCTCGGCGGTGAGCGGCCGCTGCTCAAGGTCATCCCCGCCGACCTGCCCGAGTTCGATCAACTCACGCTGCCTTACGACCTCTACGACGAGCGCGACATCGCGCACCGCGTCATTTACGTCGAGGCTTCGCGCGGCTGCCCCTTCAAGTGCGAGTTCTGCCTCTCCTCGCTTGATGTGCCGCTGCGCCACGCGCCCCTCGACCGCTTCCTGGCGGCGATGGCGCATCTGCTCGACCGCGGAGTGAGGCAATTCAAATTCGTCGATCGCACGTTCAATCTCAACCTCAAGGTGAGCCGGGCAATCCTCGACTTCTTCCTTGAGCGGTACGTGCCGGGGATGTTCCTGCACTTCGAGATGATTCCCGACCGCCTGCCCGAGGCTCTGCGCGAGCCGATCCGCGCCTTTCCGCCCGGGGCGCTGCAATTCGAGGTCGGCATCCAGACGCTCAATCCCGAGGTCGAGCAACTCATCAGCCGCCGGCAGGAGCACGATCGCATCGTCGAGAACCTGCGCTTCCTGCGCGAGGAGACGGGGGTGCATGTTCATGCGGACCTGATCGCCGGCCTGCCGGGAGAGGACGTTTCGAGTTTCGCGGCGGGCTTCGATCGACTCGTCGCGATGCGGCCGCAGGAGATTCAGGTCGGCCTGCTCAAGCGGCTGCGCGGCACGCCGATCGTCCGCCACGACGCCGCATGGGAGATGGTCTACAGCGCCAGCCCGCCCTACGAGGTGCTGCAAACGAAACTCATCGACCTGGCCGCAATGCAGCGCTTGCGCCGCTTTGCGCGCTACTGGGACATGATCGCCAACAGCGGCAACTTCATCGAGACTCTGCCGGTGGTGTGGGGGCCGGGCAGCCCCTTCGCCGGTTTCGCCGCGCTGAGCGATGCCCTGCACGCAGCCGAGGGCCGCGCCCACGGCATCTCCCTGCACCGGCTCGTCGAGATCGTGTGGGCATTCCTGATCGACCAGCGCAGACTGAAGCCGGCGGAGATCGCGCCGATCCTCTGGCGCGACTACGCGCGCGGCGGGCGATCCGATGTGCCCGCCGTCCTGCGGCCGCACCTGAGCGAAGCCGATCGCCGGGCCGTCACGCGCCCGGATTCGCCCCATGACCTCCCGGCGCGCCAGGCGCGACATCTCGCAGCGCCGGCGACGCCGGGGATCGAGAGTGCGTGAGGTTCTTGCCCCCCCCGCCGCGCTCCCCTGCGCAAAGCCTCCGGGTCGCGGCTGAACAAGTGCGCATCGCCTTCCCTAGTGCCTAGTGCCTGGTGCCCAGTGCCTCGATCCGTCTCCGCACAAAAACACACCGGCCCCGGCGCGAGGCCCGGGCGGTGTGTTCGACGGAGACGGATCGGTGCGGGCGAAGGGTCCGCCGGAGATGCAGCCGGAGGGGTCGGCCGGCTGCGTCGGGGGTCAGTTGCCGCTCTGCGGAAGGGCGGCCACGGTTTCTCCGGACTCCTTGGGCGCCGGATCGGGCGTCGATTCATCGACCACGATCGGCTCGACGGGGAAGGCGTTCCGCGCGGCCGGTTTCGTGAGGTTGAAGGGGTCGGCCTTGAGGTTCTCCAGCGCGATCTTGCCGAGAACCTCCTTCTCGTAGTCCCGCTCCACCGCCCGCTGGCTCAGCGCTTCGAGCACCGCCTGCTGCTCGGTCTGCACCGCGGCGAGGCGGTTGACGATCTGGTCGAGGTTCGTGACGTTCCAGCGGTCGTTCTCCGCCAGCATCGTCTCCCGCTCTTCGAGCGACTTGGTGATCGACTCATTGCGCTCGATGGAGGCGATGTGGCGCTCGATCTGCGCGACCTTGGCCTGGAAGGTCGAGTACTCGTTCTGGAGGTCTTCGAGTTGCGACGCCATGCGGTCGCGCTGGCCGAGGAGCAGTTGCAGGTCGCGGTCGTTGACCGCGAGGCGCTCGCTGTAGTTGAGCATGGTCTGCTGGATGGTGCCGGCCTTGGCGTAGGCCTGCTCGACGCTCAGGTGCTGACCCTGGAAGCGCACGAGGACGGGCCGGTCGCCGTAGGAAGCCTGCTGGACGTAGCCCGCCTTGTCGACGAGGCTGCGGAGGCTGGCGAGGTCGCCCTGGCTGGTCGCGATCATCTTCTCCGCCACGTCTCGGTCCCGCTGGACGGCGCCGATCTCGGCGTCGATCTCGGCGAGGTTGCGGATCGTCTCGCGGATCTTCTCCGGGTACTCCTTCTGGAGTTGCTTGAGTTGATAGCGGATGACCACGGGGTCTTCGACGTTGGAGTCGAACCAGGTGATGAAGCGGTGCTGAATCTGGGCCGCCCCGGCCATGACGCGATGGGGGCCGACCAGCAGCGTCAGGCCGCCGACCGCCAGACCGCCGATGAGCGCCGTACGAAAGATGGTTCTGCCGATGTACATGACTTGATCCTTTCCCATTCGCTGACGAGGCGTGGATGAACGTGTGGTCGTCAGCCTTGTTGTTGGGGGGCGGCGGGAGAGGATTTCAGGGCGGGGCGCAGATTTTTCGCGAGCGGCGCAAGGCCCGGGAAACGGGCCTCCCGGGGTGAAAAGTGGCGATCTCGGGACTCTCTGACCCGGCCGTCAAAGACGAGCACACCCAAACGAGATGCCCGTGCAAGTGCCCCGCCCCTCATCCCTGCGGTGCGTAGAAGCGCGAGCCGGGGAGGCGGATCTTTTCGTTGCTGCCGCGGATGCGCGGCAGGAAGGGCTGGCCCACGTAGACCACCGCCGCGAGCAGGGCGTTCATCGCCAGCATCCACCACCACTGCGTCAGGCCCATGTACACCAGCACCGACGTGCCGACCAGCAGCAGGCCCGAGAGGGGAATCAGCATCCGCCACGCGAGGTTCATCAACTGGTCATAGCGGAAGCGCGGCAGCGTCCAGCGAACCACCATCATGAAAGTGATGAGAAGGCCAACCTTGGCGGCGAAGACGATCACCTTGAACAGCACGGCGATCAACCCACCCTCAACGCCCTGGGGCACGAAGGGCAGGAAGTGCCACCCGCCGAGGAAGAGGACCGAGAAGATCGCGCTGCTCGTGATCATGTGCCCGTACTCGGCGAAGAAGAACAGCGCCCACTTCATCGCGGAATACTCGGTGTGGTAGCCGCCGACGAGTTCCTGCTCGGCCTCCGGCAGGTCGAAGGGCGCGCGGTTCGCCTCGGCGAGCATGGCGACGAAGCAGAGGATCGCGGCCAGAGGATGGGCGACGGCGAACCACATGCCTTCGGTCTGCGCCGCGATGATGTCGTCGGGCCTCAGCGAGCCGACGGTCAGCAGGACGATGAGGATCGCCACACCGAGGGGGATCTCGTAACTGATCATCTGCGCGCCGGCACGGAGGCCGCCGAGGAAGGCGTATTTGCTGTTGGAGGCCCAGCCTCCGAGGACCACGCCGTAGACGCCGATGCTGGCCGTGGCGATGACGTAGACGATGCCGACGCCGACGTCGCCGGCCGCGGCGACCTGCACGGCCGCCGGTTGGATCACCGCCCCGCCAATGATCGGAACCCACCACCACACCGTCCAGCCGGGGAAGTCCCACACGCCGCCCCACGGCACGATTGCCCAGCCGATGAGCGCCGGGATGATGATGAACGCGGGAGCGAGGATGAACAGCCGCCGGTCGGCCAAGGCAGGGTTGTAGTCTTCCTTGAAGAAGAGTTTGATGCCGTCGGCGAGGGGCTGGAGGATGCCGGCCGGTCCGACGCGGTTGGGGCCGATGCGGTCCTGAATCCACGCGACCACCTTGCGCTCCCAGAGGATCAGGTAAGCGATGACCCCCTGAATGCCCGCGAACACCGCGAGGCAGACGAGAGCGCTGACGAAGACCTGGGCCGGAATCGAATCGACGTGCGGCATGGGCGGCGCAATCGTACCGGCGAGCCGGCCCCCCGCCACCGCGGTGATTCACCCCATCAGCGGGCGGGCGGCGGCACCGCTCCCCTCGCCGGCTCAGCGAGCGCCGCCGCCTGTCGAACCTTTTCCGCCTGGGACTCGTGGACGACGAGCGTGGCGTCGGCGGTGCGGACGATGATCACGTTATCGCAGCCCACTACGGCGATGGTGTGCGAGGGATCATCGGCGAAGGCAACGATCGAGCGGGCGTCGATGGCATGGAGGATGGCGTTGGTCCGGTTGCCGCGATCGTCGGCGGGCAGCGTCCGGGCGAGGCTGGGCCAACTGCCCACGTCGCTCCACTGCACCTTCATCGGAACGGCGCAGACGGGGCGCTCGGGCCGGCGCGAGGCCGGCTCCATGATCCCGACGTCAACGCTCAAGCGAGGCAGCGTGGGATAGACCTCGCCGAGGACTTCGCGCTGTTGCGGCGTGCCCCACGCGGCGGCGATGCGATCGATGCTCCGCGCAACTTCCGCCTGGTGGCAGCGCAGCGCTTCGAGAAACCCGCGGGCAGAGAAGACGAACATGCCGCTGTTCCAGCCGTAGCGCCCGCTCTCGATGAACCGCCGGGCGGTGTTCTCGTCGGGCTTCTCGGTGAAGGACTGGAGATGCACGGCGGGGGCGAAGCCGTCGATCTCGGCGCCGAGTTCGACGTAGCCGTAGGCCGTGGCCGGATGCGTGGCGGTGATGGCGAAGGTGACGAGTCGCGCGGGATCGTCCTCGACAAGGCTGAAGCCATGCTGCACGGCCCCGGCGAATCGCTCGACCGGCTCGATGAGGTGGTCGGCGGTGAGCACGGCGAAGACGGCGTCCGGATCGAGCGCGGCAAGCGCGACGGCGGCGAGCGCGATGGCGGCGCAGGTGTCGCGGCCGACCGGCTCAGCGAGGTACTGCTCGGCGCGGACCAGCCCGGCGTCGAGGATCGCCTGGCGCATCGACTCGCCAGCGCAGATGTGGACGTGCGGCGGCGCGACGACGGCCTCGGCGCGGCGGCGGGCGAGTTCGAGAAGGCTCCGGCCGCCGATGAGCGGAAGGAGTTGCTTGGGGCGATCGACGCGGCTCATCGGCCAGAGGCGCGTGCCCGACCCGCCGGCAAGGATCACCGCATAGCGCATGGTCGAGCATAGGCGAGCCGCGGCATCCTCGACGCGCCGCGAGCCGCGTCGTCCTCGACGTGCGATTTCGCACGACGTTCGCGGGCATGTACGCGCGATCAGGCGTTCCCGTGCGCGTACGCGCGATGAGACTTCGTGTGCGGTTCGCGTCGAGGACGCGGCGGCTCGCGTCAGAGATCAGTCAGATCGCCTTCCTGCGCGATCTTCTCATCCTCATACGGCGCCGTGGCGCGGCGGTAGAACTCCTGCTGCACGCAGTTGAGCAGGCCGACGACCTCGTTGTGGTCGGCGTAGCGCATCGACTCGCCGTAGACGCGGCGAATCAGCAGGCTGATGATGTAGTTCATGTGGCCGGGGCGGGCGGTGCGGTCGCCGGGCACGAGCGCGGCGAGTTCGTTGACGGCTCGCTGATAGGGCGCGCGGTCTTTGCGGGCGATGTAAGGCACCGTCGGCTCCTCCGTTCAATCAGCCGGTCTTGACGCGGAACGCCGCGGTGACGAGCCGCTGCGCATCCTCGATCTCCGGCTCGAGTGTCAGGGCGCGGTCGATCCATTGCACGGCGAGGTGGCGCGGCTCGCCGAGGCGGATGAGCACCGCCAGCGCATCCTGCGCCAGCAGCCCGCGCCCCAAGGGCGCGCCGGGCGCCGCCGCGGGCGCTGTGCCGCCGGCGAGGAACGGCTCCATCTTCTCGTGCAACTCGGCCACGATCGTCTCCGCCGTCCGCCGGCCCACTTCGGGCAGCGACTTGAGCACGTCGAGGTCGCGCGAGGCGATCGCGGCGGCGATCCGACGCGCCGGCAGCGCCATCGCTCGCAGCGCCTTGCGGTTGCCGATCCCCTTCACCGTCGTGAACAACTCGAAGAACTCGCGATCGAGCCGCGAAGCGAAGCCGAGCAGGCGCGGCAGCAGCGTCGTCCCCTGGCCCTGGCTCTCGAAGTAGTGAAACGTCTCGAAGGCAACGGTCTCGCCGACCCGTCCGCCAAGGGCCTGGAGGTCGCACGCGGGCACGTGCAGTTCATAGACCATCGGCCCGACGCGCAGCAGGACGCACGGCCCATCCACCGCCACGATCTCACCCTCGAGGCGCACGATCATCGCGGCAAATCGTAGCGCGCCGGCCAGGGCTTCTGTCAGGGCGAAGGCGTCGGCTCATCGCTGACCGGCCAGCCGGACATCGCGGCGATGCGGTCGCGGATCGCGCGGGTAATGGCGTCGGGGGTGTCCGAGCGCTCGAAACGCATGATGCCGCCGAACTCGACTCGGGCCCGGCCGCGCCGCCAGAGGCTCTCGATCGCCTCGTCAACCTTGGGCGTGCCGCTGATCCAGACGGGGATGACCGCCGCGCCGGTGCGCTGCACGAGGAAGCCGACGCCTTCCTGGAATCGCCGCAACTGCCCGGGAGGTCGCTCGATGCCGCCCTCGGGGAAGATGCCCAGCACGCCGCCGCCGCGGAGGTGCCGCAGCGCTTCGCGCGTCGAGGCCATGTCGCGGCCGTCGCGCTCGACGAGGATGATCCGGGCGTAGCGGGTGAACCAGTCCACGAGTCCGCGGTTCATCTCTCGCATCATCAGCCAGCGGATCTCGAAGGTGCAAGCGGCCTGAATGAGCAGCGGGTCGGCGGCGCCGGTGTGATTGGAGACGATGATGAGCGGCCCGGCGGGGCGCGGATCGACGGTTTCGCGCCCGATGTGCGAGGTGCGGTGCAAGAGGAGGGCGTGAATGCGGATGGCCGTCCAGATGAGATAGCCGAGCCAGGTTGGCCTCGGACTGCGGCGCCGCTTCCCGTCCGCCCACTGCGCGGCGGCGACGGAGAGGATGATTGCGAACACGGCTGCGGGCAGAAGGAGAAGGGGCATCGCCACGGCCCAACAGAATCGGCGCGCGCGGGGCAAAGTCAAGCCGCGCGGATCACGCGGCCGAACCCTCGCCGCCCGGAACCGTATAATCACCGGCATGCCGGCCAAGGGCCGGCCGGAGGATCGAGTGAACGCGCAACAGCGGAGCCGTGGAGGGCCTCAGCGCAGGCAGCGCCGTCGGCGCGGCCTTGGGCTGTTCGTTGCGCTCGGGCTGGCCGCGATTCTCTCCTCCGCCCTCGTACCCCTGCTTCACAGGAATCACACGCACGGCCGGTCGGTGGACTCGATCGCGGCCGCGCATTCCACGCATGGCGACGGCTGCGCCGCTGGCGCCCCAGCCGGCGATCACCACGCGCCTGCACCGGCACCGCCCGAGCGGGACGATGAGTCGTCCTGCCTGATCTGCGTTTTTGTCAAGTCGAGTCAGTCGCGCGGCATGATCCTGCCGCCCGCGAGTCAAGCCCCTGCACTGCGCCCGCCCGTCAGCGCGATTCCGGACGCTCCGGAGCGGTCGCCTCGCTCCTCGGAGGGGCCGGCGACGGTATCGCCGCGCGCTCCGCCGCGGTCGATCGCCTGATCCCGCGTCTCTGCTTTTTTTCAACGTGAACTAGTCGGTGCGCGCCGCCGGTGCGGCGCGTGGCCGGCCACTCTGCGAGGAGGATCGCGATGCGTCAGCGCGCGTTCACGCTCGTCGAACTGCTGGTGGTCATCTCCATCATCGCACTGCTCATCGGGCTGCTGCTGCCCGCGCTCTCCAGGGCGCGTGTCGCCAGCCGCATGGCCGCCGACCTGAGCAACATCCGCACGATGGAGATCGCCCACACCATGTACCTCAACGACAACAAGGGCTTCACTGTGGACGTCGGTCTCGCCCACACGACCGAGGAGGAAGACCCGGGCGCCTGGATCTTCACCCTTGAGCGCTACTACGGGAGCAAACTGGCGTGTCGCTCGCCGGGCGATCGAAGCATCTACTGGCCTCCGGAGGAGGGCGGATCGGGGCAGCGCGTCCCCGGCTCGAACCGCTACCGCAAGACGAGTTATGGCATCAACAACTACCTCACGAGCCGCGCTCCCTTCAAGCCCTGGCGGCAGATCACCCACATCGCCTCACCCTCTCGAACGGTTCACTTCCTCCTCATGACCGAGGAAGGGCCGTACGCCGGCGCGGACCATCCTCACGTTGAGAACTGGTGGATCGGGAATCGGGACGCGGTGCCGGCGCTCGCGTCGCGGCAGGTCAAACTCCACGCTTTCGGCGGCGAGCCGGGGACGTGGGGCGGGAAGTCCAACTGGGGCTTCCTCGACGGCCACGCGGAGAGCCTGCCGTTCAGCGTTGTCTATGACACGATCAAGCGCAACCAGTTCGATCCGGATGTGGCGCGCTAGCCGCGCCGCCGGATCACTCCCATTCACGAAATGCAATCCCCGCGAGGGAAGGAGAGTAAACCGATGAACCGGATCCTCTGGACTGCAAGTCTGATCGCGACGTGGCTCACGCTGGCCGGATACGCCGCCGCGCAGCACGCCGGCGACGTCTACGTGGAAAGAGCAGAGGGAAGCCTCTTCACCGGCCTGATCGGCGGGAGCACGATCATCCACGACCAGCGTGTCTTCGCCGCGGAGTTCGGCGAGTTCTTCCGCAACTTCACCGACGAACCGGGCTTCGACTCCGACGCCGGCGAGTTCGCTCCGGGGAGCCTCATCGGCTTCAACGTGCTCGACGCGGTGCGCATCTGGGACGGTCAGGACTTCAACGCCCTTTCCCCCGTCACCTTCACCATCAGTTTTGCCAACCTCAACGTCGAGACGGGTACAGGATTCGTCGAGGGCTTCGGCCTGCCGGTCGCGCCCAACGGCGAGTGGCACCGGCACCTCAACTTCGTCATCAACGAGCCGGCGCCCGCGGGGATCTATCTCCTGGCGCTGGAACTGTGGAGCGATGACCCGTCCCTGGACCACTCGGGACCCTTCTACATCGTGTTCAACCAGGAGACGGATGAACCGATCCACGACGAAGCGATCGAATGGGTCGAGGCCAACCTGATCACGGGGATCCGCTTCGAGGACGTCGACATGGGCGTCCGGCGCGTCAATCAGTTCATAGTGCGCGGTGCGACGCCGGGGAGGCGCGTGACGTTCTTCTACGGCTTTCGCCTCGGCGGGGGGCCGCAGGTGCCCGGCTGCCCCGGAACGCGCTTGACCATCCACCTGCCCCGGGTCATCGGCTCGGCGGCGGCGGACGGCTCGGGCCGCGCGTCGATCTCGCAGTTCGTGCCCGGCGGGGCGAGCGGGCGCATCGTGTTCTTCGGAGCCGTGGAGCAGAGCACCTGCACTGTCGGCAACGTCGTCGAGCACGAGTTTGAGTAGACCGGTCGGCAACCCCCGCGGCGCCGCCGGCGCTGCGCACCAGGGGCCCGGGGCGCTATCCGCTCGCCCCGGGCCTCGTTCCTTTGCCTGAATCCGCGGAAGCGAGCCTCGAGCGACTTGAGCCTCGCCGGCGCGCGTCCTAACGTGTCGGAGTTTATCATCATCCGGCCGACCCACATGCCCACCGACCTTCCCACGCCCCAGACGCCCCCCTTCCGGGAGAACCATGCCTCGGCGCTCTGACCTGCGCACGATCTTGATCATCGGGTCCGGTCCCATCGTGATCGGACAGGGCTGCGAATTCGATTACTCGGGCACGCAGGCGTGCAAGGCCCTCAAGGAAGAGGGCTACCGCGTCGTCCTCGTCAACTCGAACCCGGCGACGATCATGACCGACCCCGGGTTCTCCGACCGCACCTACATCGAGCCGATCACCCCCGAAGCGGTCCGCAAGATCATCGCCAACGAGAAACGCCTCGGGCACCCCATCGACGCCCTCCTGCCGACGCTCGGCGGTCAGACGGCCCTCAACTGCGCCTGCGCGCTCTTCGACAACGGCACGCTCAAGGAGTTCAGCGTCGAGATGATCGGCGCCACGCGCGAAGTCATTCACCGGGCCGAAGACCGCGAGCAGTTCCGCCGGACGATCGAGTCCATCGGCCTCGAGCAGGCCCGGGCCCGCAGCGTAACCGACCTGGACCAGGCCCGCGCGTTCATCGAGGAGATCGGCCTGCCGGCGATCATCCGGCCGGCGTTCACGCTCGGCGGCACGGGGGGTGGCATCGCCTACAACGTCGACGAGTTCGAGGAAATCGTCCGCCGCGGCCTGGACGCCTCTCCCATCGGACAGGTGCTCATCGACGAATCGCTCCTGGGCTGGAAGGAGTTTGAACTCGAAGTCGTCCGCGACAAGGCGGACAACGTCGTCATCGTCTGCGGCATCGAGAATATCGACCCGATGGGAGTGCACACCGGCGACTCAATCACGGTGGCGCCGATCCTCACCCTTACCGACAAGGAATACCAGCGGATGCGCGACGCGGCGATCGCGATCATCCGGGCCATCGGCGTGGAGACGGGCGGGTCGAACATCCAGTTCGCCACCAATCCGCAGACGGGGCGGATGGTCGTCGTCGAGATGAATCCGCGCGTCTCGCGCTCCTCGGCCCTCGCCTCGAAGGCGACGGGCTTTCCCATTGCGCGCATCGCCACCAAACTCGCCGTCGGCTACACGCTCGACGAACTGCGCAACGACATCACCGGCACGACGAGCGCGTGCTTCGAGCCGACGATCGACTACGTCGTCACCAAGATGCCGCGCTGGACCTTCGAGAAGTTCCCCGAGGCGGACGAGACGCTGACGACGCAGATGAAGAGCGTCGGCGAGGCGATGGCGATCGGCCGCACCTTCAAGGAGAGCCTCCAGAAGGCGATCCGGTCGATGGAGGTGAAGCGATTCGGCCTGGGGCTGGACAAGAACGACAAGTGGCTGGAGGCGACGCGGGCCATCGAGCACAACCGGCAACTCAGCCTCGACATCAACAGCCCGACGGGCCTCGCGGCGGACGGCTCGCCCCTCGTCTGGCCGATCGAGCCGGAGAAACTCCGCCGCAAACTCGGCGTGCCAAGCCAGGGACGCCTCTACTACATCCGCTACGCCATGAAGATGGGCTGGACGGATGAGCAAATCCACGACCTCACGCGGATCGATCCCTGGTTCCTCGACCAGATTCGTCAACTCGTCGAGTTCGAGGATCTGCTCTGCTCCTACACGAGATTGGAGGATGTGCCGACGGAAGTGATCGCCGAGGCCAAGCGGCTGGGCTACTCGGACCCGCAACTGGCGAACCTGTACATCGGCGACATCTCGACCCCCGCCATCCTGCGCGTGCGCGAGCATCGCCGGCGTCTGGGGATCGAGCCGGTGTACAAACTGGTGGACACCTGCGCCGCGGAGTTTGAGGCGATCACGCCGTACTACTACTCGACGTACGAGACGCCGTTTCGGCGCGGTGGCGCATCGCAAAGCCCAGGGATAGCCATCCCTGGGCATTGCGATGATGAAATCCGCGTCACCGATCGGCGCAAGGTCGTGATCCTCGGCGGCGGTCCTAACCGCATCGGGCAGGGCATCGAGTTCGACTACTGCTGCTGCCAGGCGTCCTTCGCGATGCGCGAACTCGGCTTCGAGTCGGTGATGATCAACTCGAATCCCGAGACCGTCTCCACCGATTACGACACCTCCGACCTGCTCTTCTTCGAGCCGCTCACACTTGAGGACACGCTCAACGTGATCGAGCGCCTCAACGGCCGTCCGCTGGGCGGCGAGGGGACGGACGAGCGCGGCCGCAACGGCCTGATCCACGGCGTCATCGTGCAGTACGGCGGGCAGACGCCGCTGAATCTCGCGCACGGCCTGCTCGCGGGCGGGGCGCCGATCATCGGCACCAGCGTCGATTCCATCGACCTCGCCGAAGACCGCGACCGCTTCCGCGACCTGCTCAATCGCCTCAACATCATGCAGCCGCGCAGCGGCATCGCGCGGAGCATCGACCAGGCCGTCGAGATCGCCTCCCGCATCGGCTATCCGGTGCTCGTGCGCCCGAGTTACGTCCTCGGCGGCCGGGGCATGGAAATCTGCGACGACCAGAAGGCCCTGCTTGGCTACATGGCCAAGGCCGTCGTCGCCAGCGATCTCGCCAACGCACCGATCCTCATCGACGAGTTCCTCGACGACGCATTCGAGGTCGATGTCGACGTCATCGCCGACTATTCGCCGGAGGGCAGCGGCGGGCAGGCGCTGATCTGCGGCGTCATGGAGCACATCGAGCAGGCGGGCGTCCATAGCGGCGATTCCGCCTGCACCATCCCCCCCTACAGCCTGCACGCGCCCATCGTCAAGCGCATCAAGACCATCTCGCGCCAACTTGCCGAAGGGCTGCGCGTTCAGGGCCTGATGAACGTCCAACTCGCGGTCAAGGAAGACAGCGAACTCGGCGACGAGATTTTCATCCTCGAAGTCAACCCCCGCGCCTCGCGCACCGTTCCCTTCGTGAGCAAGGCCACGGGCGTGTCGTGGGCGCGGGCGGCGGCGAAGGTCATGGCGGGCGAGACGATCGAATCGCTCAACCTCGCCGAGAACACCAACCCGCGCTTCATCTCCGTCAAGGAGGCCGTCTTCCCCTTCAAGAAGTTCCCCGGCGTCGATGTCATCCTCGGCCCCGAGATGCGCTCGACGGGCGAGGTCATGGGCGTCGATCGCGACTTCGAACTCGCCTACGCCAAGGCCCTCATGGGCGCAGGCGTCTTCCTCCCCACCTCCGGCAACGTCTTCATCTCCGTGCGGGAGAGCGACAAGGAGGCGATCGTCGATCTGGTGCGCAAACTCGTGGCGCTGGGCTTTGGCGTCTACACGACCAGCGGCACGCACCACGTCCTGGCCGAGCACGGCATCGAGACGAAGGTGCTGCGCAAGATCAGCGAGGGGGTGCGCCCCAACGTCCTCGACATGATCAAGAACCGCGAACTCCAGATGATCATCAACACCCCGACGCGCAAGGGGGCGAAGACGGACGAAGGCAAGATCCGCGCGGCCGTCGTGCTTCAGGGCATCCCCATGGCGACGACGCGCACCTGCGCCGCGGCCGTCGTCCGCGCCATCGAGGCCCTGCGGGCCTCGCAATGGCGCGTCACGGCGCTTCAGGACCACTACCCCAACGGGGCTCCCTCCCCGGCGACCGTCAAGCGCTCGCCGCAGCGCCTCGCCTCGCGATGAGCGACTTTCATCCGGTTCGCCACTTCTTCCGGGATCGCCTCGCCGCACTCGGGGCACTTCGCCGCCGCGATGCCGCGCAGGTCATAGCCGCACTCGATGCACGTCGGCAGCAGCACTCGCTGGCGGTGTCTTTCGCGCTTGTAGAGCAGCACGATGCCCGGGCCGAAGACCCACAGCAGCGCCGTGCCGCCGAAGACCAGCCCCGTGTACGAGCCACGGCAGCAATAGCACTCGTCGCGGCGATAGGTGAACGCATGCACCGCCGTCGCCACGAAGACTTCGAGAATGCTGCCGACCAGCAGGCCGCGAATCATCCGCGTGAACTGCGTGTAGCGATCGCCCGATCTCCAGTAGCGCCAGAAGATCAAGGCCCAGACGCTCCAGGCGACGCCGATGGCGAGCAAGCCGGGCCAGATGCGGAAGTCGACCTCGTCGACCTTTTGCGCTGGAAGAGGCGGAGGCGGCTGGACTGACCCGTCGGCCGGGGACGCATCGACGCCGCCCACGGTGAGCCGCTGACCCGCTTCCCAATTCGTAGCCACGACGTAGCGCCACCAGCCGGGGATCTCGAGCAGCGTCGCCATCAACCCCACGGAGAGGATGGATGCGATGAGGGCGGCGGAGAAGATCGACCGCTTCATCGGCCGGCCGCTCAGCGTCGCCCGCATCGTCCACTGCTTCCGCGGGCGCAGAAAGAGCCACTGCGTGCAGAAGAACGCGCCGAGGTAGACGGCGACGATCGCGCCATAGAACTCGTCGGACTCGGTGGAGAGGCCGATGACTCCCATCAGCCCCGGCAGCACCTCCGGTCCGTAGAGGAGCGGCGCGAGCAGCCAGAAGACCCCCGCGATCAGCAGCAGCGCGCCCGTCGCGAGCAGCGCCCGCCGTCCCCACGTCGCCGCCCGCTGTCCTCGCGTCATAGGACCTCGCTCGCGCATCGTCCGATGCTCAAGGGACGACGGCGCCAGTGAGTCTATTCCTCAGTTGCCCGCTCCAATGCCCAACGGTCTGAGGGAGACGGTCGGTTCGCTCACCGTCCCGCCGACGTAGTACTTGACGAGTTGATCGGTGATCTTGCCGAAGAGGTCGCCGATCCTGCCGAGTTGGTTCTGCACCTTCTCCATCGGTCCAGCATTGAGCGCGAGCGCCAGGCGGCCGTCGTAGAAGACCTTGCCGTCGCCCCGCGCCGCCAGGAGGGAGGAGGAGAGTTCGAGGCGGCCGATGGCGAGATGGTCGGGCATGAAGGCGTATTCGACGAGCGCCTCATCCCGGCCCGACTCGGCGCCCCCGCCGAGCGGCGCGGCGACGACCTTGGCCAGATCAGAGACCACGGGCAGGTTGATGAGCCGACCCTGCGCGATCTCCAGCGTGCCGCGCCCCGAGAGCGATTCGCGCAGGGTCGTCCCCCGCGTCCGCAGCCGCCCCGAGGCGCGGAGGATGCCGTCATAGCGCGGCGGCTTTCCTTCGCGCATCGTCGCAAGCGTCTGCCGCAGGTTGATGCGGGCCACCTCGTATGACGCGGTGAGCGGCGCGTCGCCGTCAAACGAGAGTTCCGCGCGGCCGTCGGCCGTTCCCGAGAGGAGCGTCGCCTGGGCATCAACGGAAAGAGTCCGCTGCGAGAGCACGGCGCCGAGGCGCACCTCGTCGACCGGCACGACGCTCTCGCCGAAGGAAGCGAAGGCGTCGCGGAGCGTTGCCGTCAAGTGCGCGGTGCCCGAAGCGGCGTCCGTCGCGGGCAGCGACGCCGACAACTCCACCTCCAGCAGGCCGCGCAGCGCGTACCGCCTTGCGAACGTCTGAATCTGCGGCGGCAGCGTCTCGTACTGCGCTTCTTCGAGGCGCATTGACGCGGTGAGTTTCGCCAGGTCGAGGAACATGGTGTCGATGTTGAACCGGCCGGCGTACTTCACGCTCAACTGCGGCTCGCGCTCCATCCGCCCTTCGAGGCGATACCACCCCGCTTCGCCGGATTCAGGGCTGAGATCGAGCGCCGTCGTGACGCCCCGCAGGACCATCGGCTCGGGATCGGCGCCGCTGCGGTACTCGAGCAGCCCGTCGCGGATTTCGATCCGCCGCATCGCCAGGACGTCGCTGAGGCGGTTTCCCTCGCTCACCGCCCCAAGCCCCCGCTCGCGCACCTCGGACCGCACCAGCGAACTCCAGCCGACGAACCCTCGCCCCTCCGCCTGCGCGGCGAATCGAAGGGCCGGCGCTTCGAGATCGATGCGCGCGATCTGGATCGGCTCATTGAGGCGCGGTGCGCGCGCCAGAACGAGGCGAAGCCTCTCCACGGAAACCAGCGGCAGACCGCCCGGCTCGACGAGGCGGAGGCGATCGACGACGATCGTGTCCGGCGCCTGGTAGTCGAGTTGCTCGAACTCGACCTTCGCGGTGAGATGAGATTCGATGACGCCGACGACGCAGCGCCCGACCCAGTTCTCGAGGTCGCTCGACCCCGCCCGGCCGGAGATGGTGTAGATGCTCACGCCGACAACGGCGAAGAGCGCGATGACCGCCGCCAGCGCGATCGAGAGGCGCTTCACAACACGACTTCCTCGCGGTGCGCAGGGCGGCGCAGCGCCGCGATGCAGCGTCCGACTTCGGCCGCGTCGAAAAGACCCATGATGATGAGTAGCCAGGCGAAGAGATCGCCCGCTCCGTTGACCGCAATGATCCACCCGCCCGAGCCGAGCAGCAGCACGGCCGCGAGTGCCACGACCGCGAGCCTCAGCCACGCCCCGGCGCGCGGCGCCGCCAGCGCAACGGCGATCGTGACTGCGAACGCGACCGCCAGCGCCCGCAGCGACCACATCGCCATCTGCGCTGCCGGGTGGGTGCTCCAGGCGAGCATGAACCCGGCGTAACCGAAGATCAGCACCGCCAGCAGCAGCGACCAAGGAGACTCGCCGGCGGGGGCGCACGCAGCCCGTGTCCGTTCGCTCTGTCCCGGCGACTCCTGCATGATCAACGATACTCCGCCATCGGGCGGTCTGCACATCATCCGCGCCTACTTGAACTCGCGCACCTCGACCGGCCGGCGCTGGCGGGCAGAGACGATCGCCGCCTCGAGGACGCACTGCGTTCTGAACGCATCTTCGAAGTCGGGCATGGGAACCTCGGGCTGGCCTCCAGCGATCATGCGGATGATGTCCGCCGCCATGTTGACGAAGCCGTGCTCGTAGCCGAGCACGTGGGCGTCAGGCCACCACGCGGCGGCGTATGGGTGGTTCGCGGCGTCGGTACACATGATCGTCGTCCAGCCGCGCGTCGCCGCCTCTCCAGTCGCGTCGTAGTACATCAGTTCATTCATGCGTTCGAAGTCGAATCGGATCGCGCCGCGCTCGCCGTTGATCTCGATGGTGTTGCGGTTCTTGTTGCCGGTGGCGAGGCGGGTGGCCTCGAAACTGGCGACCGCGCCCCCCTTGAATCGCGCCAGAAACAGCACCGCATCATCGACGGTCGATCGCCCCTTGCGCCCCTTTCCCGCTTGCGGTTTCGCGGCGCCTCTGTCGGCGCTGCCCTTGATCGCCGCCCCCGCGCCCTCGGGAATCATCCGGTGTGTGATGAACGTCTCTTCGATCGCGCCGACGACTTCGGTGATCTCGTCGCCGGTGATGAAGCGGGCCATGTCGATGATGTGGGCGTTGAGGTCGCCGTGCGCGCCCGAGCCGGCCACGTCGCCTTTGAATCGCCAGACCAGCGGCGTGTCCGGCCCGCCCCACTCCTGTAGGTATGCCGCGCGCACATGGTAGATGCGCCCCAGGCGCCCCGAAGCGACGATGCGCTGCGCCAGCGCCACCGCCGGGCAGCGTCGATAGTTGAACCAGACGAAGGTACGGCACTTCCGCGACTTGCGGGCCGCATCCCGCATCGCCCGCGCATCGGCCAGCGTCCCCGCCAGCGGCTTCTCGCACGCGACGTGCTTTCCGGCCTCGAGCGCAGCGATGGACTGCTCGGCGTGCACATCATTGGGCGTGCCGACGTCGATGAGGTCGATCTCGCCGTCCGCGATCATGGCGCGCCAGTCGGTCAGCGCGTGCCTCCAGCCCCACTTCTGCGCGAAGGCGGGAGTCTCGATCTTGTCGCGGCCGCAGACGGCATGCATCTCGACCGCCCGCGGCAGGTCGAAGAACCGCCCGACCTTGAGCCAGGCGTTGCTGTGCGCCCGCCCCATGAACTTGGTCCCGATCAGCCCGACCCGCACCGCCCCGCTGCCCTCGCCCATGTCCGGCGACTCCTTTCCGAGAGAGGCGGGAGTCTATCCGCGACGGAGCATGGGCGTCTCGCCCGTGCGAGCGCGCAGCCAGGCAAGTCGTGACAACCCTCTGCGCAGGCCCGGCAATTCGGCTTTGCGGAGCCTCATGGAAACGTGAACTCAATCAGGTTTGACTTGCGGCAGTTGGCGATCTCGACGCACTGGAGATAGACCGTCGTGTTCGACCAGCCGCTCGGTACCGTGGTCGAGTAGATCGCCGCGCCGTTCGCGCCGGCAGTCGCGGTTCCAAGCACCTGTGCCGAGGCGATGTCCACATTAAGGCCGGAGCAGCCGGGAACCGACGTGCTGCCCCTGGAGGTTCCGTAGTAGAAGGTGACGGTCGCGCTTTCCGTCCCGCCGGCGGCCTTGAACCAGTTCGTCGTTCCGGCGGTGCCGGGGTAGGGGTCGCGCGTCCAGAGTTCACCGGAGGCGAGGGCGAGGGAGTTGAAGACGTTGATGCTGCCGTGGCCGTGCTCAGATTCGCTCCAACCCGAGAACTCAACGCAGCCCTGGAAGATAAGATCTCGGACTTGTGATCCCGACAAGCTTGGATTGTAGGACCAGATGAGTGTCGCGAGTCCAGCGGCGAGTGGTGCGGCGTAAGATGTGCCGCTGCTAGTGCCATACGCGTCATTCGCGCCATTGCGCGTCGAGTAGACGTTCTTGGCCGGCGCCATGATGTCGATCATCTCGCCGACTTTGGATCCGCCGTCCTGTCCCGAGTGGTCGAACCAGACTTTCTCGACGCCGTTTTCGATCTCTGTCCCTCCGACAACAATTATGTATGCGTAGTCTCTGTAATCTGGCGCGGAAGGAGTATTCCCGGCGCTGTTGAGTATTAGCACATCGTATTCTGTAGTCAGAGCCTCGGATTCATCATCCCAGCACTGCTGTGTCTCATTATCCCCGGATGGTGGTCACTGAAGGGAAAACACACGGTCCCCCCATGCAGCCTCCGCAAGCATCCACATGGTGCCGAAGAAGTCGGCCAAAACGCTGGTTGATTTGACCGTTCGGTGTCGCAAGGTCCAGCCGACGCCCGAGACACCCTTGCCATTCGCTCCTCGAGCCGCCGCGCAACCAGTTACATGAGTACCGTGGCTACCTGCATCGGCGACATCACCACCCTCTCCCTCCCAGAGTTGCTGACCCTCATCCCACGCTTCACGGCGATACTCTGTGAGAGTGCTGAGATCCTCGTGCGTGACCCGTAGTCCGCGATCTATTAATGTCACCACAATATCATCATTGCCATTCGCGTGAATCTGCCAGCCGGCGCAGGATTCCATGACTGTGTGATGCCACTGGCTGCTCAAATAGGAGTCATCCGTGCAGTCATCAACGCTTTCGTGTCCCTGCGAGCCGTAGCGCCAGTTTGGGCACACGTACCGAAAGACGCCTCGCTCCAGCAGGAACGCCCCCATCTCGTTCTCCGTCTCGCCGGGCCGAAGTCGAAGCCGGTAGCGATCCATGCGCTCGTGATGGCCGAGAGTGCGATCGCCCAGGAACTCAACAAGCCACACAGTCGTCTGCCTGTGCAACTCCAGAGCCTGCTCACGTGTGAACCCCCGCTCCATCCAGTGCTCCACTTGGAGCGGGCGCACAAGCATCTCGCCGGTGAACTCGCGATGGCCGACCACCTCGTGGTAAAGCTGAGCCTGAGCGCGAGGAGACATACAGAGTGCATCAAGTACGACCGCAGTAGCAACACAGACGCGAACGATGTCGCGGTATCTCACGTCACGCCTCCTTCAGGCTCGAGTATGCTCTACTGTCTTGGCCTCCGTGCGGAGGAATCTCACTTCGCGGCAATCAAAGCATGTTCGTGGCGAGTACCACGCGCGAAAGTCTCACGGACGCGGCGTTGGTATCGACCGGCAAACCAATCAGTCGCTCTCCGGATTCACTCCGGGATCTGCACCACGTTGCTCGTGACGCACGGTGCTCCATGCCCGCTTGCGACGACTAGCTGGAGCCATCCACCGCACTCCGGTGTTCCTGCGCGACCCGCCACCCTGCCGCTTCCACCCGATCGGCTACTGATGACCACGATGAGGCGCAAGCCGATCGAACTCAGCCCGAGTTCTGTCCCCTCGCACCGACCTGCGATCACATAGAATCCTCGGGTGTCTGCGTAAGCAATGGCCATGGGCCGATTCGGCTCAGCCCCGCTCCAGCGGAGTGTCAATTGACCGGGGCAGTCGCCGGAGACCTCCAGAGTGAGATCGCCGGCGGAGGCGAGCGCAGGAAAGGCAAAGACCACCGCCGCCGCCACAGCCGTTGCGAGAAGTGACCGAAGTCCACGCATGGGAACCTCCTTCTTCCGCCCCACCCTTAGCAAGCGATCGCTCTCTGGGGCAGGCGCGAGGTTTTGGATCAACTGACCCCATAACGAGTGTACGCCAACTTCGGCGGCTGTCAAGGAAGAAACTGCAAAAAAAACAAAACAGGTAAAAAAATCACCACAAATCGCCGTTTTCGAGCCGGAAACAGCCCTCTGTGAATGTTGAACGCAGTCGCCATGACGACTGTCGCCGACGCCCGACCGCCAGACTTGCTCCGTCCGATGGAACTCACGGCAGGCGGAGCAGCGGCCCGACTACTCCGCCGCTTCTTCCCAGTCGCGCGGGTCGTCGGCGGGGCGGCTGACTCGATATGCGCCGCCCATCCAGCGGTGCAGGTCGGCGAGGCGGCAGCGCTGCGAGCAGAATGGGAATGCCTCGCTGTCCGCATCCACTTGCATGCGGCACACAGGGCAGGGACGCCGCGCCGCGGCGCGAACGGGCGGCGATTCGTGCGCCGCCGCGGCGCCGACCGCCTCGATGCGAATGAACCGCTTATCACCTCCGCGATGCTCGATCGCGACATCAATGCGATCGGGCGGCAGGGCGTCGCCGATGCGCTCGGGCCACTCGAGGGCGATGACCGCATCGCGGCGATCGAGCAGTTCCTCCCATCCGATGCCCTCCAGTTCGGCCGCGCCCTTGAGGCGGTAGGCATCAACATGAATGAGCACGCGCGGCTCATGGGCGGCAGCCGACTCATACTCGTGCATGATGACGAAGGTCGGGCTGCTCACGGCTCGCGGGTCGATGCCCAGGCCGCGCGCCAGACCGCGCACGAAACACGTCTTGCCCGCGCCGAGGTCGCCGTGCAGGGCGAGGAACGCCCCGCCGCGGAGGCGCTGCGCGAGGTCGGCGGCGATCCGCATCGTCTCGTCGGCGCTGTGCGAGAGGCGCTCGATCATGCTCGTCGCCCCCCAGACCCGTCATGCTCCCAGCCGAGTTGCGAGGCGTCGATTTCCTGGCTGGCTTCGCGGGCGATGACGGCCGGCGCCCCGGCTCGCTGTTCGCGCACCAATCCGACGCGCGTGAGCGCGGTTCCGCAGAGCAGGCCGGGCACCTCCGCATCGGCCGCCACAGTGAAGCAGAGTTCGTAGTCTTCTCCGTCGCTCATCGCGCGCTTCCAGTCGCAGCCGGGCGAGCAGGGCACGCGGCCGGCGTCGATGACGATCTGCACGCACGACATCTCGGCGATGTGGCCGGCGTCGCGTCCCAGGCCGTCGCTGATGTCGATCATCGCGTGCAGGTCGAAGCGCTCGGACAGCGCGAGGGCGAGTTCGAGGCGCGGTTCAAAGGTGAGGTGCCGCCCGCGCCCGTCGGGTTCGACGCTGCCTCCGAGGGAGCCGGAGACGTAGACGGCGTCGCCGACCTTCGCTCCGCCGCGGAGGATGGCGCCGCGCGGACCGGGGCGGGCGAGGACGGTCACGCTGCACAGGAGCGGAGCGTCGGCAATCGAGATGTCGCCGCCGACGAGCGGGCAGTCGTAGCGCGCGGCCGTCGCGCGCATCGCCTCGAAGAGTTCCATGGCCTGCGCTTCGCTCCACGCACGCGGCAGGACGACAGCGGCGAGCGAGGCGACCGGCCGGGCCGCCATCGCCGCGATGTCGCTGAGGTTGCGAGTGATCGCCTTGCGGCCGATGAGTTCCAGAGGAGTCGATTCGAGTGTGAAGTGCCGCCCCTGCACGATCTGGTCCACCGCGGCAAGCAACTCGGCCCCATCGAGGCGCACCACCGCCATGTCATCGCCCGGCGGCACGACCACGCGCGCATCGAGCGCGGCGTTATGCTCGTACACCTTCGACAGGAGGCGGAATTCTCTCACGATAGTCGATTGTAGGGATGAGGGCGCGTTGACCGGGCCTTGGGTGGCAGGGCGTCGCGCTTCGCGCCACTATGCCGTGCGCTTCAACGCAATCGAGTATCCACTCCCGTTCAGCATAGCCACGCGAAGCGCGAGGCCATGCCACACTTCACTTCACGATGATCGCGCGCGGGGCGATGAGCAGGACGCGGCGGTCGCGCAGCAGAACCAGGGCGTTGAGCGCATCGCGCACGGACTCCCACGCCGCCTCCCCGATCAGCGCCCTGACCGTGTCGGTCCGCAGCGGCGAGACGGGCGCGGCGACGGAAGGCGACTTGAGCATCGGCATCATCGACTCGAGCATCTCCATGAGGCTGCGCGGGCCGGGCCAGGTCATCACGTCGTACTCGCCTTCATCCACGCCGACTTCGGCTGCAAGAGCCGCGATCGTCTCGTCGAAGTCGCGGATGCCATCGGCCATGCCGTTGGCGACGGCCTGTCGGCCGGTGAAGAGGCGTCCCTCGGCGATCTTCGCCAGATCAACGCGCTCGCCGCGCCCCTGCGTGACGCGCTTCGTGAAGAGGTCGTAGATGCTCTGCATTTCAGCGCGAACGAGGGCACGCTCCGCCTCGTCCCATGGCCGGGTGGAACTGAGCAGCGCCGCGTGCGGGCCGCGCCCCCGAGGCGTTACGCCGAGGTCGATCTTCTCGAACAGGCCGCCGAGCACGATCTTTCCGCCGACCACGCCGATGGAGCCGACGATCGAGGCGGGATTGACGTAAATGCGGTCGCCGCCGACGGCAATGTAATAGCCGCCCGACGCCGCCATCGAGCCGACGGACACGAAGACCGGCTTGCGCTCCGCCAGGCGGCGCAGCCCCTGCCAGATGATCTCCGACGCGATGGCCGAGCCGCCGGGCGAGTCGATGCGCACCACGACGCCTTGGACGAGGTCCTCCTTCTCGATGTCGTAGAGCGCCTCGCGGATGGTCCGGCTGCCGACCGTGGCACCGCCGAAGAGGCCCGCGTCGGTCGATTCGCCGTCGACGATCGGCCCGTCGATGTGGATGACAGCGATCGTCTCGCGCGTCGGAGCGTGGTCAGGCTCCTCCATGAGCATGGCGAGGAGGGCGAATGGGTTGTTGAAGTCCAGGGCGCTCCCTTCGCCCTCGGGCGCCAGGTCCTGCGTGATCCGGCTGGTGCCCGCGGCGGCGGCGACGTGGTCCTTGAGTTCGACGACGTCGATCGCGGCGTCGACGAGGCCCAGTTCGATTGCGAGATCGGCGTCGGCGGACCAGCCGCGATCGAGGACCTGCCGCCATTGCGCTTCGCTGAGGCGGCGCCCCTTGCGGAGTCGCTCGCCCATCTGCGCCCAGAGGTCGTCGAGGAGGGCGTCGATGTTGGCGGACCACTCGGGGCTGGCGGAGTTGCGGGCCATCTGGTCGGCGGCGCCCTTGTAATCGCCGATCTGGATCAAGTCGGCCTGGAGGCCGACGAGGCTGAGGGTGTCGGCGAGGTAGAGTTCTTCGGAGTAGAGGCCGGGGAAACTCACCATGCCGCCGCGCTGCATGATGACCTCGTCGGCGCTGGCGCCGAGGAGCAGTTCCATCGGGCCGAAGTTCTCGCTGAAGAGGTGGACCGTCTTGCCCGCGTCGCGCACGCGGTCCATCGCGGCGCCGAGCGCCAGCACCTGCGAGAAGTCGCTCTGGAAGGCCTTGAGGTGCATGACGAGCGAGGGGATGTCCTCGCGCGCGGCGGCGGCCTCGATGCTCGCGGTCATGTCGCGCAGCGTCGGCGGGGCGTCGGGACCGAGCAGCCAGGCGAGCGGCTCGGGGCGCTCCGCGATCGGGCCGTCGATCACAATCCAGCCGATGCGCTTCTCCTGTGCCGGCGAGGCGGAGGCGTGAAGCGCCAGAACGAGGATGGAAACCAGAAGAACGAACAGCGTACGGCGGCTGGTGGACATTCCAACTCCTTGAGTGACGGAAGGCGGGTCGAGAGCACCACGCGAAACGATCGACCTGATTGTAGTGGCGCGCCGCACCGCGGCTGCGAGCGCCCGCGCCAGACTCAAAACACCTTGCGCAGTTTGGCCGAGGGAATGCCGAGTTGGTCGCGGTACTTCGCCACGGTGCGTCGGGCGATGGTGATGCCGCGCTCCTTGAGGGCGGCGGCCAGTTTGTCATCCCCGAGCGGCTCGCGCTTGTCCTCGGCGTCGATGATCTCTTTGAGCGTCTGGCGGACGGCGTCCCAACTCATGTCCTCGCCCGCCTCGGTTTCCGTGCCCGAGGAGAAGAAGCGCCGCAGGGGCAGCACGCCGCGCGGCGTCTGGATCCACTTGCCGCTCACCGCGCGGGAGATCGTCGCCACGTGAACGCCGAGTTGCTCGGCGACGTGCGACATGGGCAGTGGCTTGAGGGCGGAAGGGCCCTCGTCAAAGAAGTCGCGCTGGTGCGCCACCACCGCCCGGACGACGCGCAGCAGCGTGTTGCAGCGCAGGTCGATGGCCTCGATGAGCCACCGCGCGTTGCGCACGTTCGAGTCGACGAAGTCCTTCGTCGCCTTGTCGACGTTCTGGTCCTTGAGCATCGAGGCGTAGCGCGGGTTGATGCGCAGCCGAGGCAGGCGGCCATCGAAGAGCATCACAACATAGTCGTCCGCCTCGTCGTCGTATTCAACGATGGCGTCCGGAATCACGACCGAAGGCGACTCGGAGACGAGTTGCCGTCCCGGCCTCGGGTCGAGGTGGCGCAGCCCTTCCAGCCCCGCCTTCACCTGCTCGATGGTCAGGCCCGCCGCTTCGGCGATCTTCGGCAGGCGGTTCTGTTCGATGTCGGCCAGGTGATCGGTCAGGAGGACCCGCTCCACGCCGAGTTCCGCGCCGGGATTCTCGCGTGAGAGCGCGTCGATCTGGATGAGCAGGCACTCGCGCAGGTCGCGGGCGCCGATGCCGACGGGTTCGAGCACGCTCTGGAGGACGGGCAGGGCCTCGTCGAGCAGTTCGCGCGTGACGCCGGGCGGGGCCTGAGAGAGGATCGTCTCCATGTCGGCGCGGATGTAGCCGTCGTCGTCGATGAAGCCGATGAGGTGTTCACCCGCGGGCCGGAGCCGCTCGTCCACGTCGCCCAGCGACCATTGGCTGAGGAGTTGGGTGTGGAGGCTCTCGCCGCGGGCGGCGGTGTTGGCCATCGCCTGCATCTTGCCGTCAATCTCACCGTCCCGCCGGCGCGATCGTGGGAACGGCTCGCCGAATTGGTCGTCGAGCACGTCGCGATACTCGCTGGTGAGGCGCGTGAGGCGGTCAAACCCCTCGCCGGCGCGCTCGTCGCCGGTGGCCAGGGCGCGCTCGCCCTCGGCGGCCTGGCGCTCGGCGCGGCGCTGCGCCTCGGCCGCGGCCGCCTCGTCAAGCATGGACTCGACAATGTCGAGCGCCACGTTGCTCTCGAGTTCCTGCTCGATGCGCTCTTCGAGCGCCGGGCCGGCGAGTTGAAGAATCTCCATGGACTGGATCATCCGCGGAGACATCTTCATCTGCTGGCTGAGGCGAAGATGCTGTGAGGTTTCGAATCGCATGAGGCGTCAGATCGGAGGTCGCGGCGCCGATAGGGCCCCGCCGGCCCCTCTGGCTATTTTAGGGCTGCGCGACTCGCGCCGATGCGGATCAGTCCAGTCCCTGACGACCCACGATCGCGTCCGCAAGCACCGCCTTGCTGGCGTACTCGATCTGCGAGCCGCTCGGAAGGCCGCGCGCCAGGCGGCTGAGCGTCACGCCGCGCGACTTCAACTGCTCCGCGAGATAGAGCACGGTGCCGTCGCCTTCGAGATTGGGGCTCAGGCCGAAGATGACCTCCTTCACTGCCGCTCCGCCCGCGTTCGCCTGCGCCTCGTCGACGCGGCGCAGCAGCACGTGAACGGTCAGATCCTCCGGCTCAATGCCTTCGAGCGGGGCCAGATGCCCCATGAGCACATGGTACCCGCCGCGGTACATGCCCGTCTGCTCGAGACTGATGAGGTCCTTGGGCTGCTCGACGACGAGGATCGTCGAATGGTCCCGCTTCGGATCGGCGCAGATCGGGCACGGGTCGCGATCCGCGAGGTTGTAGCAGATCGAGCAGTGGCGGACGTGCGTCTTGACCTCCTGAATCGCCCGCGCCAGCGCCATGGCCGACTCGCGGTCCGACTTGAGGACGTGAAAAGCGAGTCGCTCGGCGCTCCGCCGGCCGATTCCGGGCAGACGGGCGAACTCGTCGATCAGACGCACCATCGAGTCGGGATAGGGTCCGCCGCGCTCCATGACGCATTGTATGTTCCGCGAGGCGTAGCCAGCGGCGCGCCCCGTCGCCGGACGGAATCGGGGATCGCCCCCAGCCGCGGCGACCGTGTCGCCGCCGGCTCCTGTGAGGGCACGAGGCTCGGCCTGGGCGCCGACGACCTGCAACTCGTCGCGCTTGAGCGACCCTGCCCGGCGAGCAATGTCGTCCGGTTGCCGTGGTTGATGGGCCACGCGGCCGCGAGATCAGGCGTTTTTTCTTGCGAAAGTGCAAATCGCTGCGCCGGATTGCCCGCTGCGGCGTTAGAATGCTCTGCGGAGGCTTCGCCACTTCCGCGAGAGGAGAGAAGACGATGAACGCCGTCCGAACGCACAGGTCCCTTCGTCCGATCCTGGCCGCCGCACTGACTTCGGCCGCGATACTCAGCCGGACGATCACCGCCCAGGCCCAGACCAGCGAGTACTTCCTGCACTCGGGCGACCAGGATCGATTCACCGTTGTGCAGAACGGCGCGATCCTTCGCACCTGGGGCCTGGCGCCGGGGACCGACCGCTACCAGTATCCCATGGTCGTCCTCGACACCGTGCGCACCATGGGCGCAGACGTGGGCGACATCGGGGCCGACTACGACTACAACGGCAACGACCTCGGGCCGCGCTACACCCACCCCGATGGAACATCGCGCTGCTGGGACGGAACCACGGACGGGCAGCACAACTATTCCATCGACACGGCCGGCGTCGTCTGGCAGTTTGACCTGGACTGGACCAACCCCGTACGGATGTTCACCGGCGGCGGCATCGGAGCCCTCGCCTACGACCCCGACAACGACTCGATCTGGGTCGGGACGTTCTCGGGCTCAAACCTGACTCAATACGACAGGCTGGGGAACATTCTCAGCTCCTTCACGACGGGACACACGAAGAACATGGCCCTCGCGATCGACCCCGCGGACGGCACGCTCTGGCTGCATGACCGCAATCGACAGGGCACGCTGGAGCAGTGGTCGCGCACGGGCCAGTTGCTCGCGACCGTCGTCGTTCCCGGCCTCGAGTCGCAGAATGCCCTGTCCGGCGAGTTCCGCTTCGGCGGCGGCGGCTATGCGTGCGACATCACCGGCCCGTGCCCGGGAACCGTGCGCATCGCCTGGAACAACGCGCCTGCCAACACCCAGCAGGGGATCGTCTTTGCGCTCAACACCGGCAACTTCATCGTCCAGGGCGGCCCGTGCCAGGGCACGCAACTCGGCCTCGGCACCAATCAACTTCGGCTGGTGACCACGGTCGGCACGGGCAGCGGCTCGGGCGCAGTGAACGGGCAGGCCGGCTCCAGCGCCTGCGGCGGCCGCGTGCAACTCGTCGCCCTCGGCACTCCGTGCGAGACGAGCAACGTCGCGCAGGTTCCATAGCGCCCGGCGCAGACCGCGCGGTTCCGCCGCGGCTACTCGCCGAGCAGGCCGCTGAGGTCGCCGCCCGGATCGACGGGCAGGCCCATCTCGCGCGCCCGGCGCGACATCTCATCCGCGGCGAGGCGCTGGGCCTTCTCCAGCGCCGCGTTCACGGCGCCGACGATGAGGTCCTCGGCCATGCGGCGATCCTCATCGCGGCCCGCGTCGACGAGCGCCGCGAACATCGCGGGATCGATCTCGAGCGCGTGCAGGCGCAAGGCGCCCGTCGCGGTGGCCTTGACCGCGCCTCCGCCGGTCTCCGCATTCACGCGAACCGACTTGAGGTGCTCCTGGGCCTGCTGCAACTGCTCGCGGATCCGTCCGGCGTTCTTGAGCATGCCGGCAAGTTGGCCGAGATTCTTGAACTGGTCGAACACGCAACCTCCGGATCGGCGCCGAGGCGCCGCAAGTTTCAGGGCTTGGGGGACCGGCTGGCCGGCTCGACGGCGACGATGCGGGCGTTGAGCAGGTCCATCGCCTTGCGGACGAGTGGAATCTGCGCCGCGGCTTCGATGTCAGCCGCCGAAGCCGCCGCCTCGTGTCGTGGCGGTTCCGCCGCGCGTGCGCCCGGCGACACCGAGAGTTCGACTTTCACCGGCCGGCGCAGCGCCCCCGCAAACTGCTTCTCCAGCCCCTCAAGGCAGGTGCGCGCGAAGGCGAGCATCGAGGCGTCGTCGAGTTGCAGCACGATCGACGGGCCGTCGAGGCGCTGATCCCAGGTGAGGTGGTCGATGACGGTCGAGAGTCTCGGATTCTGATGAGCGGCGCTCTGGACGCGCGTCCAGATCGTCGCGGCGTCGGCGGCCGCATCGTCCGTCGCGGACGGGGCGCCCGAGCCGGGGGCCGGGGCGCTTTCGCCTCGCGGCGGCTCGGCGGCCCGGCGCGCGGAGGCCGCGAGGTCGCTCAGCCGCGGCGGGCGCTCACCGCCCCCGGTATTTTTTTTTTGCGCCGCCTCCGCCGAGGCGCCGGCCCCGGCTCCTGCCCGCGGCGCGCTGGCGCCGCGAAGCAGCATCGCCGCATCCGCGAATTTCTCGCTCAGCGCCAGCCGCACCACCGCCGCCTCCAGCAGCGCCTGTCCCGTCACGCTCTGCTTGAGCGACCGCTGCATGTTCTCGAGCAGGACGATCATGTAGACGAGCGCCGGCGCATCAAATCGCTCCGCCTGCGCGCCGATCTCCGCCTGCTCGGCCTCGGAGAGTTCGAGCAGGTCGCTCTCGACGCCGCAGGCGCTGGCGAGCATGAGCAGCCTCAGCCGATCGACGACGACCTCGATGAACTGGTCGGGCGACACGCCGCGATTGAGCATCTCGTTCATCTGCCCGAGCGCCGCGGCGGGGTCTCCGTCCCCCACCGCCGTGACGAACTGGTCCACGAGGGAGTGGTCGGGCAGACCGAGGGTCTGCGCGAGCATCTCTTCGGTGATCGTCGCTTCGCCCTCGGAGAGGAGACGGTCGAGCAGGCTCAGCGCATCGCGCATCGAGCCTCGCCCCAACCGGGCCACGGCGAGCACGACGCGCTCCTCGGCCTTGACCTTCTCGCGCTTGAGGACTTCGCGGAGGTGCTCGGCGATGCGCTTCGTGGGGATCATCCGGAAGTCGAATCGCTGGCAGCGCGACTGGATCGTCGCCGGGACCTTGTGCGGCTCGGTGGTGCAGAGGATGAACTTGACGTGCGAGGGCGGCTCCTCCATCGTCTTGAGCAGCGCGTTGAACGCCTCTCGTGTGAGCATGTGAACTTCGTCAATGATGTAGATCTTGTAAGGGCAGCGGGCGGGACGGTAGATGCAGTTGGCGATCAGGTCGCGCGCCTCGTCCACGCCCCGGTTCGAGGCCCCGTCGATCTCGATCACGTCGATGTCGTTGCCGAGCATGATCGCCGCGGCGATCGCGTCAGCGTCGCGCAGTTCGGGCATCACGTTGAGGGCCTTGGCGAAGATGCGGGCCATCGAGGTCTTCCCCACGCCGCGCGTCCCGGTGAAGAGGAAGGCGTGGGCGACCCGGTTCGTGTCGATCGCCCGCCTGAGCGTGCGCGCGATCGCCTCCTGACCGATGACTTCATCGAAATCCTGCGAGCGGTAGCGGCGGGCGAGAACGGTGTAGGCCATGGCCCTATTGAAGGGGCGAAAGGCGGCGAGGGCAAAGCGGCGGCCGCGGAACGCGGCTCCCCTCCCCCGCGGGGCCGCAGTCTCGCCCCGGTCGAGCGGAGTGGGCGGTCCGCGAGGGCGCCGCCGGGCCGGGCCGGGGGGCCCGGCCCGGTGCGGGTCGCCGCTTCCTATGATTGGCCGATGTTCGCTCCGCGCGGCAAACTCGTCTACCTCGAGACCTTCGGCTGCCAGATGAATGAACTGGACAGCGAACTGGTTACGTCCCAGTTGGGCGCGCTGGGATACCGCTTCACACCCGACGCCGATGAAGCCGGGGTCATTCTCTACAACACCTGCTCGGTGCGCGAGCAGGCGGAGCAGAAGGTGTGGTCGCGCCTCGGGCTGCTCAAGTCGCGCAAGAGCCGCCAGCCCGACCTGCTCCTCGGCGTCCTGGGATGCATGGCGGAGCGGGACGGGCGCGACCTGCTGCGCAAGTTCCCGCACGTCGATCTGCTTTGCGGTCCGGGCGAACTGGACAAACTGCCGCTGCTGCTGCGCAACGCGAGCGCGACGGCCGAACCGGCGGTGGCGCTCCAGGGCAACACCTCGCGGCGCAGCGCGACGCTCGCGGCCGCGGAGGACAGCCTGGAACGACTCGACCTCTCGCGCAGTTTCTCGCCGGGCGACCAGCGGGCCGGGGGGCGCAGCGCTTATGTGCGCATCACGCGCGGGTGCAACAAGTTCTGCACGTACTGCGTCGTGCCTTTCACGCGCGGGGCCGAGATGCACCGCCCGCCGGACACCATCGTCGAAGAGTGCCGCATGCTCGTCGAGCGGGGCGTCGTCGAGATCACCCTTCTCGGCCAGACGGTGAATCACTACCGCTTCGAGCACGACGCGGCGGTGATGGTGGGCGGCGTGGCCCAGCCGCAGAAGGGGCGATCCTTCACTGGCGGACACGACCGCGACCCGCTGGCCGGCGGCCGCGTCACCACCTTCGCCGATCTGCTGCGGCGCCTTCACGACGAAGTCCCCGATCTGCGGCGGCTGCGCTTCGTCACCAGCTACCCGCGCGACTTCGGCAACGACGTGCTCGAGGTCATCCGCGACTGCCCGCGAATTTGCCGCTACATCCACGTGCCGGTTCAGTCCGGATCGAACCGCATCCTCGAAGCGATGAACCGGGGCTACACCGTCGAAGAGTACTGCGACTTCATCGAGCGGATTCGCGCCTATCTGCCGGGCGCGACGATCGCCAGCGACGTGATCGTCGGCTTTCCCGGCGAGACGGAGGAGGACTTCGAGGCCACGGTGGAACTGATGCGCTGGGTGCGGTTCAAAAACTGCTTCGTCTTCAAGTATTCGCCGAGGCCTGGTACGCCGGCGTACGACCGGCTGCCCGACGACGTGCCCGATGAAGTGAAGCGGCGGCGCAACAACGCGCTGCTCGCGGTGCAGGGGGCGATCTCGCAGGAGATTCACGCCGCGCACATCGGGCGCACCGTCGAAGTTTTCGTCGAAGGGATGTCCACGGTGCAGAATCGGCGCGAGCCGGTTCTCGCCGGCGAGCCGCCGCGTCCTCGCGGCGCGATCGGCCTCACCCTCAACGGCCGCTCGCTTCACGGCGTCGAAGCCGAAGAGGATGACTGCGGAAGCGCGTGCGCCACGGCCGCGGAGTTCGTCCCGGAGAGCGACGCCGACCTCGTGCAGTTGAGCGGGCGCACCGAAGGCGACCTCATCACGGTGTTCGAGGCGCCGCGGGCGCGGGCTCAGGCGCTGATCGGCTCCATTGTGCCCGTGCGGATCGAAGAGTCGCGCACGCTGACTCTCAAGGGAGTACTGGTGGAATAGGGCTGTCGCGAAGCCGCAAGCGGGGATCGGGAGCGAGTGAACGACGTTCGGCGCAGCGCCGGAGTCAGGCCGCGAGTCCGCCCGAATCTTCGTCGGGTTCGTTGAACGGCGGCCAGTCGTCGTCGGGCAGGTGGCGGTGGTGGACGTGGATGACGTGCGCCAGTTGCCTGGTGAAAGCGGCCGAAAGGGCGCGAAGGAGATTGACGAGATCGGCCGCGAAGGGCGCCTTGACGTCGCGCCAGAGCATGAACATCGCCAGGCACTCGCCGTCGTGTCGGCAGGAGAAGGCGAGGACGTGCGCGTCGGTCAGGTAGGCGGCATCGTCGCCCATCCAGTCGGAGAGGGACTGGTTGTCGATAAACTCGATCAGTTCCGTCTCGTCAACGAGCAGCGGAGCCACCACATCGGCGAGGTGTTCGAGCAGGAAGTCGCCCACCTCCTTCGTGCAGTCGTAGTTGATGTAGGCGCCGAGCGTGAAGTCGTCCCCGGCCGAAGGAAGAAAGATCGCAGCGTTCGTCGGGCCGAGTTTACGCAGAAGGTACTCCAGCGTCGTGCGCAGGAGTTCCTCCACGTCGAGTTCCTGGCGGATGACGGCGGCGAACTCGGTCACCGCGGTGACGTGGGAGATCTGGTCGGTGAGTTCCTGGTAGGCGTGGACGAGGTCGTTGCAGAGGGAATCGACCTGGTTCGTTACGTCGATGCGCGCCGTGTTCATGCGCTTGCAGATGCGCTTGAGTTGCTCGAAGCGGTGGGCCTGCTGCCGCCCGCGCTGCGAGACCGCGAGAGCGTCGAGCAGGCGAAGACGCAGATCCTCCTCTGATGCGCTCGGGAGCAGGCAATCGACGGCGCCGCCGCGCATCGCGGCGACGGCCAGTTCAAAGTCCGCCGCGACCGAGCGAATCACTAGTCGTGCAGCGCTGCGGGCCGCCTGCAGCTGATAGGCGGCGTCCTGCACATCCGCCGCGTCCCGCGCCGCCAGCACGATCACGTCAAACAGGCCGGCGTCCGGCCGAGCCAGCCCGTCGCGCAGCGACGGAGCCGCGCACACCACGACCGAGGCGCCCGCAACCGCCGCCGCAAGCGCGGAGCACGTCCGGGGATCGCCGTCGATGACGAGCACGCGGCCGGGTTGAGCGCTCGCCTCGGCGGGGCGCCGGGCGCTGTCGACCTGCATGGGTTTCGGACGTGCCTTCTTCACCGCGTGCTCCGGTCAGGGTTGAGTGGGCGTGTTGGTTCCGTGAAGGGAGTGAGTCTCGGAAGTCCGGGTGCGGCGGTCAGGCCGCGTGCTGCTGCGCGTCGGCGTCGGCCTCGCCGCCGCCGGGCGCATCGTGCGTCTGCTCGTCGTCGGGAACGCGCCACGACTTGAGGATGATTCGGGCGGTGCTGCCGACATTGGGTTGGGATTCGAGTTCGATCACCCCCCCGTTGGCGGCGATCAGGCGCTGGGCGCGGGAGAGTCCGAGGCCCGGCTGGCGGCCGGCGGGCTTGACGGAGAAGAAGGGATCGAAGGCGTGGTCGAGGGTGTGCTCGTTCATGCCCTGACCGTCGTCCTTGACGACGATCAGCAGGCGCTCGTTCTCGGCGCGGAAGTCGCGCGCACTCCGGTCGGATTGCTCGTCCACGACGGGCGAGGCCTCCACCAGAACCTGCACGTCGATGAAATGGCGCGGCCGCGCCTCGATCGCGTTGACGATCAACTCGACCAGCGCGTTGCCCACCTGCTCGCCGTCGAGCCAGGCGTCGGGCAGGTCGCCCGCGAGACGTACGGTGATCGGCGCGTTCTGGTCAGCCCGCTCCCGGGCGAGGCGCACCGCCCGGCCGACGAGGTCGCCGAGGCGAACTCGCTCCGGTTCGGGGCGAGGCGGTTCGGTGAAGAGATGCAGGCTGGTGATCAGGTCGCTGAGACGCTGCGCCTGCTCACTGATCTGCTCGGCCATTCGGCGTTCGCGCGGATTGGTCAACTGGCCGGCGAGCACCTGCGAGCGGCCCGAGATGACGCACAACGGGTTGTTCATCTCGTGGGCGGCGCCGGCGGCCATCTCGCCCAGCGAAGCCAGCGCCTGCGAGCGCGCGAGTTTCGCCTGCGTCTCGGTGAGGATGCGATTGGATTCGGCGAGTTGTTCGCCCAGTTGCCGCGCGCCCTCGTGCTGTCGCGCGGCGGCGATGGCGGCGGCCCATGTCTCGCTCAACGCCAGCATCTGCGACCGCGACAGGCCCATCTCGCGCACCGGCCGGTCGTGCAGCAGAACCGCCGAAAGCCCCCACCCGCTGCGCAGCGGCAGAAGGCGCACGTTACGAAGGTCCGAGGCATCGCCGATCGACTCGCTCAGCGCGGGGAGCAGTCCCAGCATTCCAACGGAGACCTGGAGGTCGTCGGAAAGAGAGTCGACGTCCAGGCCGGCGGCGGGAACATCGACCGTCTGCGCCCGCAGCAGCCGGCCGTCGCAGGAAAACTGCCCGATCTGCCAGGCGTCGGAGCGGGCGGAGGGATAGAGCACCGCGAAGAAGCCGCGGCCGAACTCCTTGGCCGCCGAGGCGACGACGTTGCCGCAGACCGCGACGATGGAGAGGCCCGGCGTGGCCTGCTGGTGGAAGTCGATGATCGCACGGAGCACCTGCTCATTGCGGTGCGCCGCCTGCGACCGACGATCGAGCGCCTCGTTGATGCGTCCCAGCGCCTGATTGGCGCGGGCGATGGAGGCGAGGAAGAGACCCTCGGCCGGCGTCTGCGAGAGGCCGAGAATCTCGCATCGCTGCGCCGTCTCGACGTGGACGTGCTGCGCCACGTCGCGCGTGTCGTCGAGCGTCACGCCGACGTGCGTGCAGAGGGTCGCCAGGTCGTCGGGGAAGACGTGGTTGCCCGAGTAGCCGATGTGCTGCTTGCGGACGACGTGGTCGGCAAGGGTCACCAGCGCGATCATCCCCTCGTGCGGCAGCGCCGGGAGCGTCTCGACGGGCTGCCCGTGCAGCCACATGACGTCCTGGATGACGTGCGGCAGGCTCCACTGCTCGGCGAGGCGCTTGCCGGTGGTGTGGTGGTCGAGTCCGATGACGCGCCGCTCCATCTCCGCGATGTTGCCCTGGCGCTGCTCGGCGAGTTCGACGACGCGCTCGTAGCCGCGCGGCAGGAGGCGCTCAAGCGCGAGTTTGCCGAGATCGTGCAGCAGGCCGCAGACAAACGCCTCGTCGGGCGCAAGGCGAGGTTCGAGCGTGCGGCGCTTGGCGAGCGATTCGGCGGCGACGGCGACGGCGATGCTGTGCATCCAGAAGCCGGCGCTGTCGAAGGGCCGACCCGGCGCCGCGTCGATCGCCACCGCATGAGTCGGCGCACTCTCGTGCGGCCGGCCGCTCTCAAACAGGTTGTAGATCTCGACGGAGAGGACCGCGTTGCGGATCGCCTCGAAGCCGAGCATCACCACCGCCCGATCGATCGTCGTGATGCGCGTGCCCAGGCCCGTCTCGGCGCGGCGACAGAGGCTGAGCACCTTGGCCGTGATCGACGGATCCGATTCGATGATCTTCACGATCTCCGTGATCTCGCTCTCGTCGCTGGCGGTGAGCGAGAGCAGGCGCATCGCGATGGGTGAGAGGGTCGGGAGCGTGTGCAACTGCTGGAGGATGACCTCAACCCGGTCGGCGCGCGGATTGTGCTCGATCACGGTCATGTGCCCAAGATCGGCGTGTACGGCGGGCGGGGTAAGGGGCGGAGCGCGGTCGGCCGCCTGACGGGTCGGTCTGCTCCGCGATCCGGGCGGTCGGACTGGCGACTTTGGATCAAGGCCCGTCGCACATCGGCCGATGTTGCCCGAGAGCGCAATGACTGCGCGAACCTGCGGCTGCAGGGCGCCGCTGCGCAGGGTCGATAATGACTCCCTGGCGGCACACCCCTTGCTGGTTCGGCGACGCGGCGCATTCACCCGCCGCCCCCATCGCTTGAACGCCGAGAGCAGCGCGAGTCCGCCGGAGGCACGCATGTCGGGCATTTCAACAGGCATCGGACTCGTCAGCGGCATCGACACCGCCACGCTCATCCAGCAATTGCTGGCGATCGAATCGCGGCCCAAGGTCCTGGCCATCAACCGCCAGACGCAACTCCAGGCGGAGCAGTCGGCCTTCCTCGGCCTCAACAGCCTGCTGCTCTCTCTCCAGTCCGCTTCCGCCAAGTTCGCCACGGAGAAGATCTTCCAATCCAAGACGGCGACGAGCAGCAACGCCGATGTCCTGACCGCTTTGGCCCAGACCAGCGCGCAGGTCGGCGAGTACACGTTTCTCGTCGATCGCCTCGTCTCATCGAGCCAGTACCTCTCGGCCGGGATGGCGGACCGGAGCAGCACGGGCCTGGGGCTGACGGAGATTTCCTTCGAGTATGGCAAGGGACGGTTGAGCACCGACGCCGCCCTCTCCTCGCTCAACGGCGCCGAGGGCGTGGCGCGCGGCAAGATCAAGATCACCGACTCCTCCGGCGCCAGCGCCACCATTGACCTCTCGCGCGCCGTCACGGTCGGCGACGTCCTCAAGGCCATCAACGAGAACACCTCGATCGACGTGACGGTCGCTGTCAGCGACGACGGAACGGGCCTGACCGTAACCGACAACGCCGGCGGCGGCGGCAATCTCATCATCGAGAACGTGTCCGGCTACACGACGGCCACGTCGCTTGGGATTGCGGGAAGCGCCGCGGGACAGATCGTCGGCTCGCAGATCAACTCCATCGCGCTCGGGACGCGCCTGGCCACGCTCAATGACGGCAACGGCGTGCTCATCAACCGCGGCGTGGACGTGACGGACTTCAACATCCAGACGGCCGACGGCACGATCCACGAGATCAAACTCGGCCGTCTCACCGACGGCGAGGACTTCATCGAGCCGGTCACCACGCTCCAGGGAGTCAAGGACCGAATCGAGTCGCAGACGGGCGGCGCCGTCACCATGGCCATCAGCGTCGACGGCCTGAGCATCGAACTCACCGACACGACCACGGGCGGCGCCACCTTCGAGGTGCAGGCCGGAACCGCCGGCGCCACCCAGGCCGCTGTCGATCTCGGAGTCTTCAAGGCCGCCGACATCTCCGACCCCGACACGATCGGCGGCGACCGCATCCGCGCCGGCCTCAACTCCGTCCTCACGCGCAGCCTCAACGGCGGCAGCGGACTGAGCGGCGCCACAACCCTCACCATTCAGGATCGCGCCGGCAACCTCGACACCTTCACCCTCGACTCAAACATGTCGGTGAGCGACATCGTCCGCGAGATCAACGCCTCGGCGACGCTCAACATCACCGCCTCGCTCAACCGGGCAAGCAACGGCCTGCAGATCACCGACACCGTCGGCGGGGGCGGGAATCTCATCATCTCCGGCGACGCCGCGGCGGCGCTGGGCATCGAGACCGACCCCGGCGGCGTCGCAAGCAACGAAGTCCGCGGCGAAAACCTGCAGTTGCAGTACGTCTCGGGCGCCAAGGCGCTGAGCGAACTGAACTACGGCCGGGGCGTGGGCACCGGATCGTTCCGCATTACGGACGGCATGGGCGAGACGGCCGTCATCGACATCGGCAGCGACTCCAAGACGCTGCAGGATGTGATCGCCGAGATCAACGCCCAGGGCCTCGATGTCAACGCGCGAATCAACGACACCGGCGATGGCATCATCATTGAGAACACCGCCGCCAGCCCCGTCGTCGCCATCAAGATCGAGAGCGTCTCGGGCACGACCGCCAAGGACCTCAACATCCTCGGCGAAGCGGCCGACTCCACCACCAATAACTTCATCGACGGCTCCTACGAGCAGCGCCTCACCCTCGAAGCCACCGACACGCTCGACGACCTCGTCGCCAAGATCACGGACGCGAAGTTCAACGTCGCCGCATCGGTGATCAACAACGGCACGGGCGACAACCCCTACTACCTCTCCATCACGAGCAAGATCTCGGGCAGCGCTGGCGACCTCATCATCGACACCGGCGACGTGGACCTCGGCCTGAGCCAACTGAACAAGGCGCAGGACGCCGTCGTCTTCTTCGGCTCGACCGACCCCGCCCAGGCCGTCCTCATCACCAGCACGCGCAACACGCTCGACAACGTCGTGTCGGGCGTGAAGATCGATCTCCGCTCCGCCAGCGAGTCGCCCGTCACGCTCACGATCGCCGACGACACGAGCAAGAAGATGGAGACGGTTAAGTCGTGGGTGACGGCCTTCAACAACGTCCTCACGCGCATCAACGAACTCGGCAAGTACAACGCCGAGACGGAGGAGAAGGGCATCCTGCTGGGCAACTCGACGATTGCGCGCATCCGCAGCCAGTTGTACCGCACGGTGCAGGGCAGCGCGATGGGCGTCGACACCCAGTACCAGAACCTCGCGCAGGTCGGCGTGTCCGTCGGCGCCGGCGGCAAACTCGTCCTCAATGAGGATCGCCTGCGCGAGGCCCTCGCGGAGGATCCGGACGCCGTCGCCAACGTCTTCGCCGCGCGCGAACTCGCGGAAGACCAGAAGATCGACCTCGGCAACGGCATCACCTACGACTCGCCCGAGCCGATCTTCGACTCGCTCGGCGTCGTCGAGCGCCTCAACGAACTCGTCAAGGACATGACCAACTCGATCGACGGGTCGCTGACGCTCGTCAATCGGAACTACGACTCGATGATCCGGCTCCAGTCCAAGCGGATCGAAGCATTCGACGCGAAACTGGAAGCGCGGCGGATCCAGTTGGAGCGGCAGTTCTCGGCGATGGAGCAGGCCCTCGCCGCCCTCCAGAGCCAGCAGACCGCGCTCTCGTCGATTCGTCCGATCCAATAACGCCCTGCGGACTTCGTATCCGGACGTTTTCTCCGCACTCATCGCGGGCCCCTGCGGCGGCCGATCTCATGAGTTCAATGAACGACAGCCAGGCCCGGAATCCCGCAGGCGCCGCGCCGAACGCCACGCAAAGCGGCGCGAACGCATATCTCCGGCAGCGCGTCCTCTCCGCCTCGCCCGAGGAACTTCGCATGATGCTCCTCGAAGGGGCCTTGCGCTTCGCCCGCCAGGGGGCACAAGGGCTGCGCGAGCGCAACTTCGAGAAGAGTTACCAGGGCATCCACCAGTGCCAGGATATCCTGATGGAACTGATCAACGCCCTGCGCCCGGAAGTGGCGCCGGACCTGTGCCGCCAACTCGCCGCCCTCTACACCTTCATGTACCGCCGCCTCATGGAGGCGAGCGCCGCGCGCGACGCCGCCATCGTTGACGAGGTCATCCGCCTCCTCGAATACGAGAACGAGACCTGGGCGCTCGCCATCGGGAAACTCCGCGAAGAGCGGGCGGCCTCCCGAAGCGCCGCTTCCGCATCGCCGGGAATGTCCATCGCGATCCAGGGTTGACCCGCCGCGCCGCGCGCGCTCCACTGCCCGCCCTCAGTTCGCCGCGACGGACCGATCGAAGAGATTGGCCCACTGGATCACCAGGTTTTCGAAGACCTGGCCCAGATTCAGGTGCGAATCGAGCATCCGCTCCGACTCGTGAATCAGATCGAGCACGGCAAGGAGCGGCTCGAGGTCTTCGCCGGCCGACAGCGCCCGCGCCAGTCGATCCTGCACTTCGCGCGCCAGGAGGATGAAGAGGTAATCCGCCGCGGTCCGGTTCGCCGCTTCCTTGCTCGCGTTCGGGTTTGCCTTCAGGGCAGCCGCGGCGAAGCCCTCGATCAGTTTTCCGCACGTCGGCGCCAGGTCCGCGGGATACCCGCCCGCGTCGATGGCGCGGATCGAAGGCTCAATCTGCGCGAACCAGTCGTGCAGGCCGTGTTCGAGCGCCTCGGCCGCCAGCCCGGGCGATCCCTGCGCAAAGCGCAGCAGCCAGCGCCGCTCAGCGGCGCCGGGCGCGACCCCGCGCTGCTCCAGCCACTGCGCCATCGACTTCTCACTCAGCGGCGAGAACGCGATGCGCTGGCAGCGGCTTCGAATCGTCGCCGCGAGCATGTCTTCATTGGCCGTGACGAGGATGATCACCGTGCCCGCCGCCGGTTCCTCGAGGGTCTTGAGCAGCACGTTCTGGGCCGTGTCCTCGAGGTACTCCGCCTCGTCGATGATGAACACCTTGGAGGCCCGACTGCCGGCGTGGCCTTGCCCCGAGCGCGACGCCGGCTCGACGATGAACTCGCGCACCACGCCGACCGGGATGTTCGTCTGCTTGCGCCGCCGCACCTCCGGGTCCGATGAGAACTCCGCGAGGCGGCGCGTGATCACGTGCACGTCCGGATGCGTCCCGGCAGCGACAAGATGGCTCGTGCGCCCCTGCGGATCGACGTCGATCATCCCGGAGAGATTCGGCGCGGCGTCGGGGTCGAGCAGGATCGCCGCCAGCGCCTCGGCCGTCGATCGCTTGCCCACGCCCGTCGGTCCGTGGAAGATCCACGCGTGGTGAAAGCGCCCGGCCCGCAGCGCCGCCTGCAGCGTGTCAATCGCCCCGTCCTGGCCGAGGATGTGTCGCATCAGCGGTCGCCTCCCGGTTCGCGCGCCGTCAGGCCGGCAAGGCGGAAGTTGAGGTAAACGAACCCCAGCGCCCCCGCCGTGCAGACGATGGCCCAGAAGAGGAAACAGTATTCCCCGAGCAGCGGCACGACGCCGCCGGGTGTGGGAAAGCCGGCGTAGAGCCACATGCCGACGTAGCCGCCGATCAGCCCGCGAATGCCCGTGAGCGTGACGTGGATCGTCATGTAGAGGCTGGCGCGCTCGCTCGTGGCGAAGTCGTTGTGCCCGAGGTTCCACGCCAGTTCACCGCCCCCGAACCCCAGGCCGCGCAGCGCCAGCCCGACGGTCAGCAGCGCGATCGAGTCGGTCATGACCGCCGCAAAGACGCAGAACTGCGCCCCGACGAACGTCCAGCCGTGGATCGCGCGAAAGCGGATGATGTGCGATCGCCGCATGAGGCGCGACCAAACCGGGATCGACACGGGCATGAGAGCCAGCGGGAGCGAGTGCAGCAGGAGGATCGCGTGCAGGTAGTTGAGGCCGAACTGCTCATCGACGACCTTGACCAGCGGCCCGTCCATGGCGAGGTTGGAGATGCCGAGGATGAACATGCAGATCATGAAGCCGCGGTACGCCGCGTCGGTGCGCATGACCTGCACCATCTCGCCCAGCGTCGCGCTCCACTCGGCCATCAGCCCCGCGAGCGACCAGCCCTGCGGCTGATCGCACGGCGCGATCGAGGGACGAATGAGAAACGGGTGCCGCAGGCGCAGGCGCGAGAAGAACCACACGCCGGCGAGGCCGAAGCACACGGCTGCGGCGTAAACGTAGTGGAAACTGTCGCGATTCCAGTCCATCAGGCGGCCGAGCAGGAGCGTCGAGGTCGAGACGAGAATGGTCTGGACGATGATCAGCCGGCCGGTGATCATGCTCCGCTCATGCCGGGCATAGTTGGCGCGCCACAGCACCGCCCGCAGCGTGATCACGCCCGTCATGAGCAGCCGCGCCAGCACCGCCGCCGCTGTGAAGAGATAAAGCCCCGCCGTCGAGCGCGGCAGAATCGCGATGAACGCGACCAGCGCGATTACCCCCAGTTGCAGGGCCAGGAGGTTGCGCAGCGTGCGCTTTCCGTCGGCCAGCCGCGCCCAGACGAGGCTCGACATGTTGCAAAACGCCGGCGCGGCCGCAAGTGTGGCGATGATCCAGTCCGGCGTGCCCTCGAAGGCCTTCTTGGCGAGAATACCCGTGACCGAGCCTTCGATCATCGCCACCGCGATCGGCCACGTCGCCACCGCCGCGAGTTCATACCGGTAATTGCGCCGCACCAGTGGCCGGGCAGAGGATGGCAGGAAAGACCGGAGCATGAGCGCCGACAGTAGGCGCGAGATCGGAGCGCAAGCGAGGAGGATTCGCGAACCAGGCCGAAGCGCAAGCGAGGATGAGACACGCATCGAAACTCAATGCGTTGCGTTCGCTCCATTCGTCCTCGCCGGCGCTACGGCCTGGTACCGACGATCAACCCGCTTGCCGCAGGCGAAATCCCGCCGTAGCGTATGTCATGCCCTGTCTCGTCGGACTGCTGGCGCTGTTCATGCCGCGGCTGGCGATCATCCTTGTGGTGATCTTCTCCGACTACATCGGCCACGCCTACCGGACCACGCTCTGGCCGCTGCTGGGCTTCTTCTTCATGCCGGTGACGACGCTGGCGTATGCCTGGGCGGCGACGGAGACGGGCCACGCCATCAGCGGCGGGTGGATCATTGTGATCGTCGTCGCCGTGCTCATCGACCTCGGCCTGCTCGGCGGCGGCGGATCAAGCGTGCGTTCGCGGCGCACGGTGTACATCCGGTCGGAGTGAGGCCGGTTTGGCCTTGCGGGCTTCGCCCGGTCTCACACGCTCTCTTCTGGACCGTGGCGCCGACGGGGATGGACGCCGGTCACTTCCCGGCCGCGGCGCCGACGACCCAGGCGGCCGTGCCCTTGCACGCGTGGACGAGCCGCTCGCCCGTGGAGCGGATGAACGCATCGTGCAGCGCCCCATGGTGCGTGCGGCCGACGACCACGATGTCGGCGTCGATCTCGCGGGCGTGGTAGGTGAGAATCTCAGCGATCGCGGCGCGGGTGTAGCCGCCCTCAAGCACCGTGATGGTGAGTCGATCCTGCGGCCAGGCGCCGCCCCCGAGTTGCTCGAAGAGTTCGACGACGCGCTTGTGCGCGGTTTCCTTCTCCTGCGCGATCTGCTCGGCCGTCTCCGTCGCCAGCGCCGAGGGCAGCCCCGCCCCGTCCCAGATCATCGAGGGATCGATGAACTCGAGGTGCGGCGGGATCTTCTGCACCAACACGTGCAGGAGGTGGAGTTGAGGCTTCTGGGCCGCCGCGAAGACCCGCAGCACGTGCGCGACGGCCGCGCGAGCCGAATCGGAGTCATCCAGCCCGACGAGCACCTTGAGCGAAGCGACCGACTCTGGCATGTGCAGCCTCCCGGAAGGAACGACATATTGTGTCCCCTGCGGGCGCTCGGGACCACTGCGAAAAGGGCAACGCCCCTTCCGCGGCGGGCCGGCCGGACGTCAGGCCGGGCGAGCCTGGCCCTCCGCGTGCGCCCGAAGAACAGGCGGGAGTTCAATGGCCCGACCCTCGGGGGTGAGGCAGGCGAGGGTGGTGTTTGCGACGGCCAGTTTTTCGCGCCCGCGCCACAGGTCATACTCATGCCGGATCTTCACGAAACTCGCCTCCACGAGGCGCGTCTCGAGGCGCAGCAGGTCATCGTAAAGCGCCGGCCGGCGGTACTTCACGTTCAATTCGACCACGGCGAGGCGCACGCCTGCTCGCTCAAGGTCGGCGTAGGAGACGCCGTCGCCGCGAAGCAGTTCCGTGCGCCCCATCTCAAACCAGACGGCGTAGGCGCTGTGGTGCGCCACGTTCATCGGATCGCATTCGCTGTACCGCACGCGGATCGTGGTTTCACCCGTTCGCATCCGTCAGTCTATGGCGTGCTGAAGGGCGAGCAGCGCGTAGGCGGTCACGAGGACTGGGTCTCCCTCCATCCACCGGTCGGATTCGTTGACGAAACTGCCGTCGGGGCGCTGGAGCGACGCGATCTTCGCGATGAGGTCGTTCGCCCAGTCCCGCGGCTCGGCCGGCGTGCCGTCGCGGTTGAGGGGCGTGATGGTCGTGCTGCCCCAGGCGTCGAGGGCGCGGCTCATGGTGACGAGGTAGTAGTAGTACCCCTGCATCCCCATGCCGGGGTTCTCGTCAAGGGTGTAGTGCCGGCGCAGCCAGTCGTGGGCCGCCACGACGCGCTGGTCGTCCCGGTCGAGGTTCGCGTAGATGTAACTCTTGAACCCCGCGTAGGTCATCGAGCCGTAGCAGCGCAGACGCGAGACGACCGAGCCGTCGTCAAGCGTCTCCTCGACCACGCCGGCTTTCGACTCGCCCTGGCCGATTGCGTCCTTGCTCGGGCTGGTGGCGTAAATGAACCCCCCCTGCCGGGATCCTTCGGCATAGGGCATGTCGTTGACGGCGTCGAGCATCTGCGTGCGCTGCAGGAAGGCGACGGCGCGCTGAAAGGCGGGGTCGTTGCAGTCCAGGCCGCTGTCGTGCAGGCCTTGGAGCATGAGGTTGAGGTTGGAGTTGTCGGGCCGACTGGAGCCGCCGTACCCCGCCCCGCCGTACCACGGGTGCGACTTGTCGATCACACGGCCGTCGGGGTCGGTCTGGCCGTCCCATTGCAGGGAGCGCAGGAAGTCCTGCGCGGGCTTGACGGCGGCGATGACGTCGGACCGCGTGCTGCGGCTCAGGGCGCTGAGCGCCAGCGCGGTGTTGTAGTTGGGCAGGATGGAGTCGTAGATGCCCCCGTCGCTCTGGCGTTTCGAGAGCAGGTAGTCCAGGCCGCGGCGGACCGCTGGATCAGAGTCATCGATCGTCGGCTCCATCAGCAGGCCGTTGAGAACCAGCGCCGTGACGCCGGGCAGGTGCGGCTTGCCTTCTTCCGGAATGCTCCAGCCCCCGGTCGCCTCATCCTGCTGCGAACGCAGGTAGGCGACAGCCTTCTCGATGGTCTGTCTCGCGAGTTTGTAGTGCTTGTCGTCGATCGCCTCGGATCGGCCGCCCAGCACCGAGGCGGCGGTCGCGGCGGCGAACGCGATTGCCGCCAGCGATGCGGCGACTGATCGCGCCATTCGCTTGTGCATCATGGCAAACTCCTCGCTGGATGATATCGGCGATGCACAGCGGCGTTGCCTATTCCGATCGTCGATTCTCGCGTCGAACCTGGCGCTCGATGTCGTCGAGATGGCGCAGTTCCTCTTCGAGGCCCTTGCGGCGTCGGGCGAGGTCGGCCTCGGCGGGCGAGTCGTGCCTCGCGCGCGGCTGGGCGAGGGGGTCGGGAAAGGCGTCGGCGGGAACCGTCGGCGGCGCGGCGCTCAGCGGCGGATGCTGCATCACCTGAAAGACCGCCAGCCACGCCGCCACGGCCGAGAGCGCAAAGACCACGGCCAGCGTCATGCTGATCGCGACGACCAGCGCCGGCCGGCTCTGCGGGCCGAAGTCCAGCAGCGGAACGATGAAATAGCCCGCAGCCATGAGCGTCGCCGCGATCGCCGTCCCCCACGACGGCAGACGGCCGCGGTCCGACTGCTGCCCGAGACCAAAGGCGACGAGCGCCAGCGAGCCGATGACGCTGGCGACGAGAATGATCTGCGCGCGGACCGCGCCGCCAGGCGCCTGCGCCTGCACGTCGATCGCGCCGCGGTGCATGGCTCCGCCCTCGAAGAACGCGACGCCGCAGCACGCGCAGGTCGTGATTATGAAGAGCGTGGCGCCGAGACCTTGCATCAGAAAGCCGATCCCCCGCGAGTACGACCGCCGGTCGGTCGTGGGATCAGGCGGCGGCTCCGGCGCCTGGGCGAGGGCGTCGAGGCGGGTGATGTGCACGTCGCGGGCGGTCATGCGGCTTTGCCCCGCACCAGCGGCCAGAGCCATCGCGCGATGAAGAGGTGCAGCGACGCGATCGAGCCGAAGAGCAGCACCCCCATCGTCATTGAGCCGGGACTGCCCGCGCTAAAGGCCGCGACGATCGCCAGCAGCGAGAGGAGAATGAAGACTCCCGCCTGCCCCGCACACGCCGCGAGGGCGAGCCACATCGCCGGCCTCCATCCGAGGCGCACTGGCAGCGCCGCGAGCACATACGCCGCGCCCCCGACCGCGACGGCCGCGAGCCAGCCGCGCTGCTCGGCGAACCGCTCGGCCGCTGGGCCCGCGGCGCCCACGACGGAGAGGCCAAAGGGAAGCAGTTGCGTCAGCCCGATGGTCATCATGACGGTCGAGGTTCGCCGCGCCGCGTGCTCAGGCGAAACGGGCGGAGGCGGCGAATCGTCGCGGATCGTTGATTGAGAGGCAGTGTCCACCGCCACGATCATAGGGTCGCGGCGCCGCGGGCCGTGCGACCCGTGCCCAGCGCCGCGCCGTACGCGAGCGTGAGCAACGCGTTGAAAGCGAACGCCGCCTCGACGCGGCCGGCCAGCCGGCTTTCATCCAGAAGCAGCGGGGAAAGCCCGAGCAGGGCGCACATCAGCATGGGTGGGATCATCGCGCCGAATGGATGCGCGAGCCGGTTGATCGAGAGAAGCGAGATCATCGCCGGCATGGCGAGGAGCATCGCCATGCCGCCGCGAAAGTCCAGGCACGCCGTGATGAGTCCCGCGCACAGGACAATCGCCAGAACCGGGGCCGACGGCGGCATGAGGTGGGCGCAGCCCTGCAAGCGCCCTGCGCGCCGCCAGAGGATCATCCGCTGCGTCGTCGCGGCAATGATGAGGTACGATGTCACGTGCAGCACGTTCTCGGTGGAGGTGACCACCTGCCCGAGGCCCACGCTCAGGGAAACGAGAAGCGCGGTGAACGTGAAGAGGTCGGGCGTGAAGCGCCGATGCCGCGCCGCGAGCAGCCCCTGCCACACAATCGGCCACGCCGCGGCGATGAGCGACCAGACGACCAGCGCCGCCTCGATCATGCCGGGGATGATCCGCCCGCCCTGCGCCAGCGTGGGCGTGAGGTAGTGCAAGGCGAGGGCGGGCAGAAGAAAAACCAGCCCCGTCGCCCATCGGCTCGTCCACTCGTACGCGAGGCGGGCTCGCAACTGCTCGCCCGTGATGCCGCTGACGAATGAACTGCTCAGCCGGTCGCGCGGCTCCAGGCCATGCCGCCGCGCCACATCCGCGACCCGATCGGAAAGCGCCTCGTCGATCGGCGATTCGCTCTGGATTTCGAGCCACATTCCCGCCGGATCGGCGCGGGCGACCAGGCCGAGTCTCTCGTGAAGGTCCCCCGTCAGATCGCGCGCCGCGCGCGGGTCGCCGACGCCGTCGAGCATGAACGTGAAGCGGTGTTCCGGTGGCGCGGACATGGCCGCTAGTCTAGAACGCGCCGCATCCGGCGACCGATGACCTGATGCGGCCGAAGCGTCGCTCCACGCTCGCCGTCGCGGTCGCTGCGCTTGAGTTGGAACTGAACTACGCGTTGAAAGCGGACTCGGTCGGCGGCTGCGCGACGAGGTAGAATCGCGCGATCTCGGCGTCGAACGCCTCGGCGCCTTCGGGCACGAAGCGGTAGGCGCCCTCCATCGTCCCCCACTCGCACCTGAGCACGCAGTGGCTCGCGTATTCGAAAGTCTCGCCGGGATCGAGCACGGGGTTCTGGCCGATCACGCCGTTGCCCTCCACCTCTTCGCGCCGTCCGTAGCCGTCGATGATGAGCCAGCGGCGCGAGGCGAGGCGCACCCGCCGGCTGCCCTCGTTTGTGATCCGGATGCGGTAGGCGAAGGCGAACTTTCGATCGACGGGCGAAGAGTGAGCCTCGATGAACGCGGGCACGACGCGCACGCGAATGCTGTTCGTGACGGCTTCGGATCCGTAACGACTGCCGGTGGAGGTATCGCTGGTGCGCTGCGCGAGGTTCATCGCCATGTGCCGTTCCTTCTCCCGCCGAGGCGCTCGCGTCCGTGCGGGCCAAGAAGGCTAGCGCTCGGGGGCGGGGCTTTCCGCCGCCGGCGCTGACGTGAAGATCTCCTCGAAGAAGAGCTGCATGTGGCCCCAGGAACGTCGGTCAGCGTCGGCCTGGTACCCCACGCCGGGAATGCCGACTGCGTCGGCGCTGCGGGTGGTGAAACTGTGCTTGGCGCCGCTGTAGACGATCAACTGCCAGTCCACGATTGACCCCTCGAGCGACTTCGTGAAGGCTTCGATCGTCTCATCGGGCACGAGCGTGTCCGCCGCGCCGTGACAGATCAGCAGCCGCGAACGGGTCCGATCGGCGTCGCCTTCCAGCGCCGGCAGTGGATTGCCGTGGAAACTCACGACGCCGCGCACGTCGTTGCCGGTCCAGGCCAGTTCGAGGGCAACCGTGCCGCCGAAGCAGTAGCCGATCGCCGCGGTCCGCGTCCGATCGGCCTCCGGCTGTGCCCAGAGCGGGATCAGCCCGATGGACGCCCGCGAGCGCGCCAGGGCGCGGTCCTGGTAGAACGGAGCGGCCCACTCGCCGGCTTCGGCGGGGTCGTTCGTGTGCCGGCCCGTGCCGTACATGTCCAGCGCGAACGCGGCGTAGCCCATCTCCGCCAGTTGACGCGCCCGCGCCTTCTCGTCTTCGCCCAGGCCCCACCAGGCGTGGATGATGAGCACGCACGGGCGCTTGCCCTCCATCGCATCATCCCACGCGAAGTAGCCCTGAAGTTCGACGTCTCCGGCGTTGTAGTCGATCGTCCGCGTTCTGACCTCGGCCTGTGCGGCGCCTGCCGCCATGAAGAGGACGGTGAAGAACATCAGCCGTGCGGCGAAGCGGTGCGGGTGTGCCATGTGAGCAGCTCCGGTGATCGAGTGGGCGAAGCGGAAAGCCAAGTCTATGGCGTCGTCCCCGGCCGTTCGTCGCTCCCGAGAAGGAAGGGCTACACCCACGTCGCTGGCCGCATTGGACACTTCTTTCGCAGGCGATATCCTCATCGCTTGTCAATCGCACCGACCCCGCTCGCTGCGGCGGCCGACCAGAGCACGAAAACAGCGGACCGCAAACATGAGCATCCTCGTCACCGGCGACACCAAAGTCATCTGCCAGGGCATCACCGGTTCAGCCGGAGCTTTTCACACCAAGGGCTGCCTCGCCTACGGCACAAAGATGGTCGGCGGCGTCACGCCCGGAAAGGGCGGCACGAAAGACCCCAACGGCCTGCCCATCTTCGACACCGTCGCCCAGGCGGTCGAGAAGACCGGCGCGAGCGCCACCATGATCTTCGTCCCTCCTCCTTTCGCCGGCGACGCGGTTATCGAAGCCGCCGCAGCGGGCATTCGAGTCATCTGCTGCATCACCGAAGGCATCCCGACCGCCGACATGATCCGCACGAAGGCCCTGCTGCGCGAGTATCCTGACTCGGCGCTCATCGGCCCCAACTGTCCGGGCGTCATCACCCCCGGCAAGCGTATTTCCGGCGAAGGGGCCGGCGCGAAGTTCGCCAGCGGATGCAAGATCGGCATCATGCCCGGCTACATCCACATGCACCGCGATGACGCCTCGACGCGCAAAGCCGTCGGCATCATCTCGCGCTCCGGCACGCTCACCTACGAAGCGGTGTGGCAGTGCTCCAGCCGCGGCATCGGGCAGAGCACCTGCGTGGGCATCGGCGGCGACCCCGTCAAGGGACTCAACTTTATCGAACTCCTCGAGATGTTCAATGACGATCCCGACACGGACGGCGTGCTCATGATCGGCGAGATCGGCGGCAGCGACGAGACGGAGGCGGGCAAGTGGATCAGGCGGCACATGAACAAGCCCGTCGCCGCCTTCATCGCCGGACAGACGGCCCCCAAGGGCAAGCGCATGGGACACGCCGGCGCCATCATCGGCGGCGCCGACGACACCGCCGCCGCCAAGATCAAGTCCCTCAAGGCTGACGGCGTTACCGTCGCCGCCAGCCCCGCGGGCATGGGCGAGGCCATGTCGCGGGCGCTGGGGTTGAACTGAGGGTGCCAGCCCGGCACACGCCGCGCTCCCCTGCGCCGAGCCTTCGGGTCGCGGCTAAACAGCCAGTCCTGCTCGGCGCTGCGCGATCCACGGCGCGAGTTGCGCGCGCGGGATGGTGTGCTGCGTGCCGTCCGTGAGGTCTTTCACCTGCACGCGGCCGGCGCTCCACGACTCGTCGAGAATCACCGCAAAGCGCGCCCAGCACGCTGCGGCGTCCTTGAGGAGTTTGTCGATCTTCTTCGTCGCCTTGTACGATCGCCGCGCGTGCAGGCCCGCGCGGCGCAACTCCGCCACCAGAGGCGCCACCGCCGCATCGCACGACTCATCCCCTGCCGAAACGACGAACGCATCCGGCCGCGTCCCGAGACACTCCGCCAGCCGCTCTCCCTCCGGCATCAGGCCGTGCTCTTCGAGGACCAGCGAGAGAACGACATCGCCCATGCCGAAACCGACGGCTGGCGTCGGCGGCCCGCCGAAACTCTCGATCAGCCGGTCATAGCGCCCGCCGCCCGCAACCGCCCGCTCTCCGGCGGCGGTAATCTCGAAGACGGTCCCCGTGTAGTACGCCAGGCCGCGCACGATCGAGAAGTCGAACTCGCACCACTTGAGAATGCCCTGCGCGTCGAGCGCGGCGAGCAGGCCCTTCAACTGTTCAATGCCGGGTGAACGCCGGGCGATCGCGGGCATCGCCTCGCCGTTCTCCATCGCCGCAAGGGCGCTGTTCATTTCGCTCTGAATGGAGCCGAGGCGTTCTGCGAGTGCCGCGGCATTCAGCCCGATCTCGCCGCACGCCCGGGTGAACTCTTCCGCCGCCATGCGGTCGCGCCGGTCGAGGAGCGTCAGCGCCCGGCCGACGTTCCCCTCGCCCACTCCGTTCTCGAGGAGCAGTTCGGAAACGAGGTCGCGGTTGCTCAGGCGGACGGTGATATGCCGCCCGCTCAGACCGAGTTCCGTAAACAGCCCCACGGCGACGGCGATGACTTCCGCATCCGCCTGCGGCGATTCGTCGCCGATCACATCCGCATTCCACTGAAGGAACTCGCGCAGCCGGCCGCGCTGCGGCCGCTCGGCCCGGTAGTGAATCGGAATGGCGAACCACTTCGTCGGCCTCGGCAGCGACGCGGCGCGGTCCGCGTACATGCGCGCCAGCGTCGGCGTGAACTCGGGCCGCAGGGCGTAGGGCGCCCGGCCGGTGGCCCGGACCTGCTCGACCTCCTCGGGGCTTTTGCCGCTGAAGGCCTGGAAGAGTTCGCCGAGGATCGCCTCGCCGCTCTTGACGGCGTAGAGGTCGGCGGCCTCAAAGGTCGGCCCCTCGATCTCCTCGAAGCCGTGGCGGATGGAAACGGTCCGCCAGGCCTGCTCGATGTAGCGCCGGCGGACCATGTCGGCGGGGTAGAAGTCGCGCGTGCCCTTGGGGCCCTGGAACTTCGCCGCCCGCTTTCCACCCTGCTCACCCATAGCGGGGTGAGGGTAGGGAACGGGGAGGCGGGAAGCGACTGACCCGGAAAAGGGGCAGGGCGGGGGAAAAAATGCGAACAAAAAACGGAAACCCGTCGCACGAGAGGGGGGATTAGGGTACATTATGGGGGGCCGAAGGCCGTCACGCTTCCGGTCCCGGATTCTGCCCGGTCGCCTCAGACCGCCACAAGGGAGCCCACATGCCGCACTTCACGAATCGACGGGGGGGGGGGAGGATTCACTCTCATTGAACTGCTGGTGGTGATCTCAATCATCGCGCTGCTGATCGGACTTCTCCTTCCGGCGCTCTCGCAGGCGCGGGATGGGGCGAGGCGGGCGGCATGCCTGTCGAACATGAAGCAGATCGGCTACGCGCTTCACTTCTACGCGAAGGACAACAGCACTTTCGTGCCGCGTGAAGGACACTACTACGACCGTCGCTGGTCAAACTGGCAGCACGCCACGCCCTCGAACATCCCGTGGGCGTTCGCCTTCCGTCCTTACCTCGACAAGACGCCGAGCGACTACTACATCCGCATGCAGCGCGGTGGTCAGGGCGACAAGTTCCAGCACTGGTCCGTCTACAAATGCCCCTCGCATCCGCGCAAGGAGCACTTCATCCAGTACGTGAACAACGGGATCAAGTTTGATCGGCGCCGCACGCGCGACGATCTCGCGGCCGCGACTCCGTATTCCGAGTTCGTCTTCCCCTCCCAGACGATTTACCTCTCGGAGTTCACCGATGACGCCTCCGCCGCGTTCTACCAGAACAACTACAGCGGCGCGTGGCAGGCGTACGGCGACCGCGGCGTGGCGGCGTGGTACGACATCTGGCGCGGGTTCCACATCGACTCGCCCATCGAGCACTACGACAACGGCCGCCGCCTCTCCAAGAACCGCCACAAGACGGGCTCCAACGTCCTCTTCACCGACAGCCACGCCGAACTCATCCAGGATGACAGCATGATCGAGCGCCGCTCCTGGGATGACGGAACGTACCGGTTCTGAATCGCCGTTGCACGTCGTGCGAAATCGCGCCGCGGGGACGCGGCGGCTCGTAGCGAGCCGCGTCGTCCTCGACGCGCGATCGCGTGCGACGGGCAATCGCGAGAACGCGCCGCGGGGACGCGGCGGCTCGCGACCGTGCTACGATTCCCCGCCATGGCGCGGATCACGATCAACGGTAAATCCTGCGAGTTCAGCGGCTCACCTTCGATTCTCGAAGTAGCGCTCGCCAACGGCCTTGAAATCCCCCACTACTGCTGGCATGAAGGCCTGAGCGTCGTGGCGTCGTGCCGCATCTGCCTCGCCGAGGTCTGGGCCCCCAACCCCCGCAGCGGCGAACTCGAACCCATCCCCCGCCTTCTGCCGACCTGCCAGACCCCCTGCGGCGACGGGCAGGTCGTCCGCACCGACAGCCCCAAGGCCGTCGCCAACCAGAAGGCGGTGATGGAGTACCTCCTGATCAACCACCCGCTGGACTGCCCGATCTGCGACCAGGCGGGCGAGTGCTATCTCCAGGACTACTCCTACGAGTACGGCCGGGGCGAGTCGCGCTTCGAGGAAGAGAAGATCAAGCAGCCCAAGAAGGACGTCGGGCCGCACATCTACCTCTACAGCGACCGCTGCATCATGTGCAGCCGGTGCGTGCGCTTCACGCGCGAGGTGACGGGGACGGCGGAGTTGTGCGTCGTCGGCCGCGGCTCGGGCGAGCAGATCGACCTTTTCCCGGGCAAGGCTCTGGACAATGAACTGTCCGGAAACGTGGCGGACATCTGCCCCGTCGGGGCCCTGCTCGACAAGGACTTCCTCTTCGCCCAGCGCGTCTGGCTGCTCACGAAGACGCCGAGCATCGACGGCCTGACCGCCTCGGGCGACAACATCTCCATCGAGCACAACCAGGGGCGCATCTACCGCGTCAAGCCGCGGCGCAACCTCGCCGTCAACAAGTGGTGGATCAGCGACGAGGTGCGCTATGGCTGGAAGTTCATCCACAGCGACGAACGGCTCGCCGAGCCGCGCCGATTGCAGTACGGCGAGCAGGTGGGAACGAGTTTCAGTGCCGCCTATGACGAGATCGACGAGCGACTCGCCGCAGCGCGCAGCGCCGAATCGAAGGTGGCGGCGCTCGTCAGCCCCATGCTCTCGTGCGAAGAAGCGTACCTGATGGGCAGATGGGTGCGCGCGGCGAGCGGCGAGGGGACGAAGGTGATTCTCGGCGTCGGACCGGTACCGGTGAGCGGCGAGGACAAGACCTTTCCGCCCGGCGCCTGCCCGACAGACCGGAATGCGTTCACGATTCGCGCGGAGAAAGCCCCCAACGCGCGCGGCGTGCGCCGCGTGCTTTCGGCAATCGGAGGGGTTGGGGCGTTCGAGGGTGACCCGGCTGCGGGGACGCAGCGGCTCGCAGCGGGAACGAGTCGGCGCGCATCAGAACCGCTCCTCGAATTCGCCCAGTGGCTCGCCGCGATCAAGGATGCCGAGATCGTCATCCTGACGGGCAACTATCCGAGTGAGTGGGTCACCAAGGACCTGACCAAGGCGCTGAGCCGCAAGTTCATTGTCCTTATCGACACGCTGCCCAACGAACTGACGGGCAAGGCGAACGTGCTGCTGCCGGGTGCGACGTGGGCGGAGAAGTCGGGCACGTTCGAGAATCACCTCGGGCTGCTCCAGACCTTTGAGCAGGCGGTTGCGCCGGTCGAAGGCAGCCGCAGCGAAGGGCAGATCTTCACCGACCTGCTCGCGAGGCGGACGGCGTCAGGCAACGGCCACGGCTCACCACGCTTCGACGCCGCGGCGGTGCGGCGCGGAATGGCCGAATCGCTCGGACTGATGGAATTCGTGCGCGAAGTCCAGTCGCCCGCGGCAGGGTCGTTCATCGAGTCGGATATGGAACTCGTTGAATTGTGATTGGGGAGGCACTAGGCACCAGGCACTGGGCACTAAGGGATTAGGCACCTTCTAGCCGCGACCCGGAGGCTCTGCGCAGGGGAGCGCGAGGGGCCACTGCCACACACAGCATGAAACCGCGAACGCTCATCATCCGCACCGCCGGGACGAACTGCGACCGCGAACTGGCGCACGCCTTTGAGAGCGCCGGCGCGGCCACAGAGTCGATCCACCTCAACGTCCTGATGGAGCGGCCGGAACTGCTCGACGGCTTCGATCTGCTCGGCCTGCCGGGGGGCTTCAGTTACGGCGACGACGTGGCCGCGGGCAAGATTCAGGCGCTGCTCATGCGCGAGCGGCTCTATCCGGCGCTGCGGCGGTGCATCGAGCGCGGCGTGCCGATCTTCGCGCCGTGCAACGGCTTCCAGGCGCTGGTCAAGATGGGGCTGCTGCCTGGCCCGGCGCGCGGCGAGGCGTGGCCCGCCGATCGCCCGCCGGCGCAGAGCGTGACGCTGCTCGACAACGCCAGCGGCCGCTTCATCGACCGCTGGCTGAGCGTCGAGATCGAGGCGCAGTGCCCGTGCATCTGGACGCAGCACCTCGAAGGCGTTTGCGGCGAGATGGTCCTGCCCATCGCGCACGGCGAGGGGCGCTTCGTCGCCGACGCCGACACGCTCGCCATGCTCGAACACGAGCATCTCATCGCCCTGCGCTACGCGCAAGGACACAACGTCAACGGCTCGATGAACCGCATCGCGGGAATCTGCGACGCGAGCGGCCTGGTCTTCGGCCTCATGCCCCATCCCGAGCGCTTCACGACGTGGACGCAACACCCGCGCTGGACGCGGCTTGACGAGTCGATCCTCGCGAGCACGCCGCTTGGCCTGGCGATGTTCCGCAGCGCCGTCCGCCACGCGCGAACCCAGCGCGTGTAGCGCTCCCGCGCCTTACAGACTTCCTCGCGCTCCGAGGTCGCTTGCGTCTTCGCCTCAAGCCGTCTGCGCCGCGGGCGGGGTCGGCGTCTCGCGCTCCGGCGCCTCGCGCTCCCGCTCGGCGGGATACACGATGCGGGCGTGGCGGATGGCGCAGAGCGACTTGATGATCGAGTCTTCGATCATCGTCAACTCGCGCAGCGTGAGGTTGCACTCGTCGAACTGGTGGTCGAGGAGGCGCTTCTGCCCGAGGTTGCGCACGAGTTGCTCGATGCGCGTCGGGGAAAAGTCGGCGAGGGTGCGCGAGGAAGACTCGGCCGCGTCGGCGAGCATGATGATGGCGACTTCGCGGCTGCGCGGCCTGGGTCCGGGGTAGCGGTAGGTGACTTCGTTGACGTCTTCGTTGGTGCGGCCGGCCTCGGCGCGCTCCTTGGCCACCTGGTAGAAGTACTCGACGAGCGTGGTGCCGTGGTGGGCCTCGATGAAGTGGTGCAGCGGCTTGGGCAGCCCCCACTCGCGGGCCATCTCCAGGCCGTCCTTCACGTGCCCGACGATGAGCAGCAGGCTCATGGCTGGGCTGAGTTTCTCATGGCGGTTGAGCCCGTCCGCCTGGTTTTCCACGAAGTACTGCGGCTTGTTCATCTTGCCGATGTCGTGGTAGAGGGCGCCGACGTAGGTGAGCAGCGAATTGGCGCCGATCGCCTCGGCCGCGGTCTCGGCGATCGTGGCGACCTGCCAGGAGTGGTTCCACGTGCCCGGCGCGCGCTGGTGCAGTTCGCGAAGCAGCGGGTGCTTGGGATCGCGCAACTCAACGAGCGTCAGCCCGGTGGTGACATCGAAGAGGCGCTCGACGGTTGAGAGAACGCCCAGCGCGAACACGCCGACGAGGATGCCCGCGGAGGCGCCGAAGAGCCCGTCGTGCAGCGCTGCCTGCCAGTAGGGTGAAGGCTCGACCATCGGCAGCGTCCAGATCGAGCGCAGGATCGCGCCCACGCCGACCACCGCCCCCGTCATCACCCCGGCGCGCACGAGCGTGTGGCGGTCGCGGATGTCGAGCAGCGTGGCGACGATCGCGCAGGATCCGACGACGAGCAGGATCAGCGCGCTGATGCGCAGGTCGAGCGCGAGACAGATGAGCAGGGCGTGAAAGGCGCTGACACCCACGGCCATGCTCCGCCCGTAGGCGACGTGGACGATCACGGTCAGCAGCAGCGTTGGTGCGATGATGGCGAGAATGAGCGCCTGCGGCATCGCGCGCGTCGCCAGGGCCGAGAGCATCAGCGCGCCGACGCTCATGAGCGAAAGGGTGAGCAGGTGCCGCGGCCTCGACAGGGCCGGCGCATGGAAGATCGACAGGTAGGCCGCCAGCGCCCCGGCGAGGAGGGACACGAGTCCGGCGACGCCGATCCGGCCCGTCCATCGCGCCGGCGGGCGAAGGGCCTTGCGGTAGGCGTCGTACTCGGCGTGAACGAGTTGCACCTGCTCGGCGGTGAGCCGATTGCCGCGGGTGTAGAGCACCGCTCCCTGCTTGTGCGGGATGACCTGGTCCGCCACGGCCTGGGCCGCCGTCTGCGCCGACTGCTGCGTCGCCGCCTCGTCGAACTGGAACATCGGGCGACGTTCGAGCCGCAGTCGATGGACGATCGCCGGCTGAATGGGGCGGGGAAAGCCGCCCGCGACCTCGGCGAGTAGGGCTTCGGGCCAGTCGCCCTCGGCGTCGACGAGGTCGGCCACGTTCACGGTGCGCGTCGTGCCGTCCGCCAGGCGCAGGCGAATCGGGGCGGGAGTCAGCACGGGCTCGAGTTGCCAGCGATCGGAGTCGATGATGGGGCGGCGGTAGAGGCCGCGGGCGAAGAACTGCTCCACGAGCGCCGTCCACTCGGCGGTCGGCTCACCCTGCGCGTCGGTGAACGCGTGCAGGGCGGCGAGGGTCTCGGGGGTGAGGTTGAACGCGCGCACGAGCGTCTCGTTGACCTCGGCGGGCGTGGCGCGGCCGGCGACCGCCTTGGGCAGGCCGAGAATCGCCTGGCGCAGCGGCGAGGTGGTCTTCTCAATCTCGACGTAGACCCGAGGCGCCTGCTGCATCGCCAGTTCGCGCCGGGCCCGCGTCCCGCTTTCGTCGAAGACCTCGAAGTAGACGCGCGCGGCGAAGGTGTCGCGCATGATCTGGTTCTCGGCCACCATCGCCTGGCCGCGCGACCAGATGATAAACGTCGAAGCGCCCAGAACGTAAAGCACCGCGACGGCGAGCGCCAGAAGGATCTCCGGCCGGTCGCGCCAGGCCGCGAAGGGGCGCCGGTCGGCCGGCGGCCTCGTGCGGCGGAACTCGTCGCGCCGGCCGATCCCGGCGCCGCGCCCAGGCCGCTTGGCGTTTCGCATCGAGGTGGATCGGGTCATGCCGGCGCCTCGCTCCCTCCGCGCTCCGGCGACGGCGACGGCGAGCGGCGGGCGCTGCGGGTCGCACGGCGCTCGGATGCAGCCGACTCCTCCACGGCGCGCGACCCGTACGCCTCGACGATCTCCTGCACCAGCCGATGCCGGACAATGTCCTCGCGCCCCAGCGCCACCGTCCCCACGCCGCGGATCCGCTGGAGGCGTCGCACCGCGTCGATCAACCCCGACTGCGTTGGATCGTCGAGGTCCACCTGGCTCGGGTCGCCGGTGACGATGCACTTGCTGCGCCGGCCCGTGCGCGTCAGGAACATCATCATCTGCGAGATCGTCGCGTTCTGCGCCTCGTCCAGGATGATCGCGGCGTCGTTGAGCGTCCGGCCGCGCATGAACGCCAGCGGGATGATCTCGACCACGTCGTTGGCGATGAAGCGCTGAAGCGACTGGTAGTCGAGCATGTCGCCGAGCGCATCAAACAGCGGGCGGAGATAGGGATTGACCTTCTGCTGGAGATCGCCGGGAAGAAAGCCGAGACGCTCGCCTGCCTCAACGGCTGGGCGCGCCAGGACGAGGCGCTTGACGCGCCCGATCTTGAGCATGTGGACGGCGGCGGCGACGGCGAGGTACGTCTTGCCCGTGCCCGCCGGTCCGATGCCGAAGACGAGATCGCAGGTGCGGATGGCTTCGAGGTAGAGGTCCTGGTTCATCGTCTTGGGGCGCACGGGACGACCGGACGCATAGACGTTGATGAGCCCCTCCCACGCGGGCAGGTCGTCGCCCACGAGCGTCTCATCCACGCGCGGCGCTTCCGGCGCGGCGACGATGGCTTCGAGCACCTGTTCACGCGATAATGACTGGCGGCTGTGCGCCAGTCGGGCGAGGTGTTCGAGGACGGCCGCGGCCTTGTTCACGGCGGCATCATCGCCCCGAAGCACGATCCGGCCGTTCTGCGCCGAGATGGAGACTCCCAGCGCTTCGCGGATCATCTTCAGGTTCCTGTCCGCCGAGCCAAGCAGCGTGGTCCGATCGACACCGGGAGGAATCTTGAGCGTGTGTTCAAGCAATAGTCCGACTCCGTTCATCGCGCCCGCAAGCGCGATGACCGTCCCACCTTCCCCTTGCAGCCGGTCGCGGGGTATCCGTGATTCTAATCGGCATTCCGGGGGAGGGCTTGGCGTCCCGGCGGGACTTCTCGCGGGAATCTGTTTGATGTCTGTTTGGGGCTGCGCCGCCGCGCAGCGCGACTACTACCAGGCCCCCCCCGCCGAACCGGCCGGGCACAAGGCGGCCCTTGCGACACAAGACCTTTTGCCACCGACACTTACAACCTTGGACCGGGAAGGGCTGGACTTCCGTCCTATCGTCTCGATTCCGCCAGTACTCCATGGAGATCTGCTCCGGGAGGGTGAGCCCACGGGCCGGATTCTGATCGTCAGGCACCTGCCCGAATCGCCCGCCGAGGTGGCGGTGGAGGTCCGATACGGCCGCTTCGGCAACCCGTCCGAAGAAGCGAGGCTCGCCGAACTCCTGGCGGCCAGCCTGAGCGTCAGGGCGGACACGCAGGCGACGTCGGCGCCTCCCGCCGCGGACTGGACCACACTCGATCTCTCCGGTCGCTGGGTCGATCTCGAAGCCGCCGTCGGGCGGGCGGGCAAGACGCGGCGCGACGTCGACTACGCCGTCGCGGGCGTGGACCGCTGGCGGTACGCGACCATCTTCGATCTGAAGATGCTCGACGGCGCGGCGGGGAGGCTGGTCGTCATCGGCGATCGGCAGGATGCGGCCGGCCCGAGACGCGCCCTGCTCCGCATCGGACGATTCGGCGACGCCGAAAGGGAGTCGGATCTGCTGCGGCGCACGCAGGCGGCGCTGAAGGAACTCAATCGCCTCCCGCGCCTGCCGGGAGCCCGTTGAAGGGTCAAGGGCCACTTGTCAAAACCCGATGAGGCGGTAGAATCCGCACACCGCGCGGGTGTAGCTCAGTGGTAGAGCGTCACGTTGCCAACGTGAATGTCGTGAGTTCGAATCTCATCACCCGCTCTTTCACAAGCCCCGGAGCCTCCGGGGCTTGATTCGTTCACGGCCCCGCGCGTCCCGGGAGCGTCCCCCGCTGCCGCGGACACGCCTGCCCACCCGACGCACACCCTGCCCATGGTCGCTTCACTCCTGAGAATGGCGAGCAGCCGCATCCGCCAGGCGGACCTCGGCCTCGGACGCGACTGGATCCTCATCATCTACGGGGCGATCATCGGGACGGTGACGGCGTGCGGCGCGGTCGCCTTTGCCAAGGCGCTGCACCTGACGGAAGAGGGCAGCCGCGGCGCGCAGGCGGCCTGGCCGATCTATCTCCTGCCCGTGTTGCCGATGGTCGGGGCGCTTCTCACCGGCCTGCTCGTGCACTTTCTGGCGCAGGATGCTCGCGGGCACGGCGTGCCGCAGGTCATCGACGCGATCGCGCGACGTGGCGGCCGGATTCCCTGGCGCGTCGGTGCGGTCAAGATCGTCGCCTCCATCGCCACGGTCGGCTCGGGGGGCTCGGGCGGCGTCGAGGGACCGATCGTCCAGATCGGCGCCACCTCCGGCTCGGTCTTCGGGCAGGCCGCGAGGACGAACCGCGTCGAACTCAGCACCCTGGTGGGTTGCGGCGCGGCGGCGGGCATCGCCTCGGTGTTCAACGCCCCGATCGCCGGCGTCTTCTTCGTCCTCGAAGTCATGCTGCGCGACTTCTCGCTGCGCATCCTCGCCCCCATCGTCATCGCCAGCGTCTTCTCAACCGCCATGACCCAGGTGCTCCTGCACAAGAACGACGCCATCTTCGCCGTCGGCCTGCAGGGCTACGAGTTCTCCGCGTTCGAACTGCCCAGTTACATCCTGCTCGGATTCGTCTGCGTCCTCGTCAGTGTTGGCTTCACGCGCCTGCTGCACTGGACGGAGGAGCGGTTCGACCGGGTGCGAATCAGCCGCATCATCCTCCCGGCATTCGGCGCGGGCCTGCTGGGGCTGGCGGGGATCGCCTGGGTGCTGCTCATGCGTGGCTACGGGACCGAGCAGAAGGTCCCGCCTTTCTTCGGCAACGGCTACCAGACGATCGTCCGTCTCATTGAGCCGGGCACCTTCGCGGCGGCGCCGGCCGAGGCCCTCGGCCAGGCAGCCGAGGTCGAACTCCGCGGCGATGGGACGCCGCTGCTGGTCTCCGTGCTCGTGCTGCTGACGCTCTTCAAGGCCGGCGCCACGTGCCTGACGCTCGGCTCCGGCGGTTCCGGCGGGGTTTTTGCGCCTTCGCTCTACGTCGGCGCGACCTCCGGGGCGGCCTTCGGACTGCTCCTGGAGCGCCTCTCACTCCTGCCGCAGGGGGCGACGCCGGCCTCCTACGCGCTCGTCGGCATGGCGGCGGTCATCGCCGGCACGACCTTTGCCCCCTTCACCGGCATCCTGCTGCTCTACGAACTGACGCGCGAGCCGCGCGTCCTGCTGCCCGCGATGCTCGCCTCCATCATCGCCGCCATCGGATCCCATCTGTGGATGGGCGACTCCATCTATACGATGAAACTGCGCCAGTCGGGCGTGCTCGTCGGCGGCGGGCGCGACATGACGGTCATGCGGCGCGTGCAGGCGCGCGCCGTCCCGCTCACGCCCCTGCCCGATGAGCCCATCTACGCCTCCGATCCTCTCTCGAAACTGATCTCGATGCACATGCCGCGCACCGCGCCGGACTTCGTCGTGGTCGATGAACACGGACGCTACCTCGGCATGGTCACCGGCGAGGACCTCCGCACGGCGCTGGTCGATCGCGAGGCGATCCCGCTGCTGCTCGTCGCCGAACTCCTTCGCACCGACCTGCCCACGGTCGATCCGGAGGAAACGCTCGACACCGTAATGGAGAAGTTCGCAGGGTCCGACGTGGCCGGGCTGTGCATGATGTCCCAGTCCCAGGGTCGGCCGCTCGGGTTGATCACGCGCGCCAACGTCATTCGCCGCTACCAGCAGGCGCTGGAGTCCGCCTGAGGCGCTTCGGGAGCCGTCGAATCGGCGCCGGTATGATCCCCGGCCATGCCGCCCGCCGCGACGGAAATCCTCGTCGAAGACGTGCACAAGTCTTTCAACGAGCACGCGGTTCTCACCGGCGTCACGCTCCAAATCAACCGCGGCGATCTCACGGCCATCGTCGGTGGATCGGGCTGCGGCAAGACCGTCCTGCTCAAGCACATCCTGCGCCAGTTGCTCCCGGATCAGGGCCGCGTTCTCATCGCCGATCACGAGCGGCCCGACCACGCCCTCGTTGACATCGCCGACCTCTCCGAAGACGACATGGACCGCCTCCGGACGCACTGGGCGGTGGTCTTCCAGCGCAACGCCCTCTTCTCCGGCTCGGTCTTCGAGAACATCGCGCTGTGGTTTCGAGAAGTGAAGGGACTGACGGACGGACAGATCCGGCCGATCGCCGTCGAATCGCTCAAATCGGTCGGCTTTAAAGACATTGACTCGCTCCTGAACAAGGACCGGGATGAACTCTCCGGGGGCATGGCCAAGCGCGTCGCCGTCGCCCGGGCGCTTTCGATGGACCCGATCCTCATGTTCTACGACGAGCCGACCACCGGCCTGGACCCGACCCACGCCGCGCAGATTCACCGCCTCATCTACGACACACACCAGCGGCCGACGGGTCGCCGCATCCCGCGCACCACGGTCATCATCACCCACGACAAGGACCTGCTCCACCGCCTCGAGCCGAGAGTGGTCATGCTTCACGAAGGGCGGGTCTTCTTCGACGGCTCCTACGTCGAGTTCGCCCGCTCCGAGTCGGAGATCATCCGGCCCTATTTCGACCTCATGCCGATTCTGCACCGCCGCCGCCTGGAGGAGTGATCGGGGGCGATGAGGGCGTTTTTGTGCGGTTTCCCGCCCCGCGACGCCATCCAAACGCCCTGACCGGCCCGCCCGAGCGATTGAACCGCTCGCCCGGAAGGGCTAGAGTTTCATCTTGATCGAGGTCAGCGATCAGGGGCTCCCGCGCGGTGTGGGACGTGTTCGGTCCGCGGCCGCCGCGTCAGCGCCGGAGCCTTGAAACGTACGGGTCTTCATTCTCTCGCAGAATCAGACCGCATTTGTCCACCCGCAAGCGCCCTTGTCGCGGGGGATTCGCTGCGTCGCCCGGATGGATCGGGCCGCGGCGCTGACTGCTCCCCCGCCGGTGTCGCTGTGCTCGAAAGGAGCATCGGAATCATGGCCCAGACCACCTCCAAGTCGCTCGTGAGCGACCTCATCGAAGCGGGCATCCACTTCGGCCAGCGCAGTTCCAACTGGAACCCGCGCATGCAGCCGTACATCTACGGCAAGCGCAACAACATCCACATCATCGATATCAAGGAGACCGTCAAGGGCCTCCTGCTCGCCAAGAAGTACATCGCCAAGACCGTCGCCTCCGGCAAGGACGTCTGCTTCGTCGGCACCAAACGCCAGGCGCGCGACGTCATCCGCGAGCGCGTCGGCGACGTCAAGATGCACTGGGTCATCGAACGCTGGCTCGGCGGCACGCTCACCAACTTTCGCACCATCCGCTCGCGCCTCAAGCGCCTCGAAGAACTCGAACGAATCGAGGAAAGCGGCGAGATCGTCAACTACTCCAAAAAAATGGAGAGCCAGTTGCGCCGCGAGCGCAAGAAGATCCTCCGCAACCTCGAAGGCATCCGCAACATGGGCAAGTTGCCCGGCGCCATGGTCGTCATCGACGTCAAGCGCGAGATGAACGCCATCATGGAGGCGAAGAAACTCGGCATCCCCACAATCTGCCTCATCGACACCGACGGCGATCCCGACCTCGCCGACATTCCCATTCCCGGCAACGACGACTCGATGCGATCCATTGACGTCATCATCCGCGAGTTGTGCGCCGCGGTGGTCGAGGGCAAGAACCAGCGCGTCGTCGCCCAGCAGGCGGAGGACGAGACGCGCAGCGCGCCGGCCGAGGGCGCCGCCGCCACCCCGCGCCGCAGCCGACGCGCCATGTTCCTCAAGGACGAGCCCGTCGCCGCCGGACCCGAGGAACAGGCCGAGCCCGGCGCCGAAGCCGCGGCGCCCGTCGGACCCAATCAGGGGTCGAACTGATCGGGCCGGAGTTCGACCGCGTTCGCTCCACTCGCTCGCTCCCGCACCGCGAGGGCTGAGCAATCTCAGAAAAACCCGGGCGCTGAGCCGCCGATCGACTCACCCGGCGACCCGCCCGACCCGCAAGCACCAGAAGGGATGATGGAATGTCAGCAACGATCAGCGCCAAAGACGTGATGGCCCTGCGCCAGCGGACCGGCCTCGGGATGATGGACTGCAAGGAGGCCCTGACTGAGAACGGCGGCGACATGGAGAAAGCCGTCGAGTGGCTCCGCGCCAAACTCAAGGGCAAGATGGACGGGCGCGCCGGCCGGGCCATGGCCCAGGGACGACTCGCCGTCGCCACCAGCCCCGATCGCAAGGCCGTCGCCATCGTCGAGGTCAACGTCGAGACGGACTTCACCGCGCGCAACGAGATGGTCGAGAAGGCCGCCAACGAAATCGCCGCCATCGCGCTCAAGAGCGCCGCCGGTGAAGTCAAGGCCAATGACCGCATCACGTCGCTCGTGGACAACATCCGCATCACGACGGGCGAGAACACGGTCTTCAAGCGCGGCCTGAAACTCGAGGCCCCGTGCGTTGGCGCCTACCTCCACTTCGACAACCAGAAGGCCGCGGTCATCACCTTCTCCGGCGAAGTCGATGCGGAAACGGCCAAGGGGATCTGCATGCACATCGTCAGCCACGTCCCCACGCCGCAGGGCGTCTCCGACAAGGACATCCCCGCCGACCTCGTCAACAAGCACCGCGAATTGGCCAAGGCTGAAGCGATCGAGTCCGGCAAGCCGCCCGAGATCGCCGAGAAAATGGTCGAGGGCAAGATCCGCAAGTTCCTCCAGGAAGTCACGCTTCTCAACCAGAAGTACGTGAAGGACCCGGAAGGCAAGCAGAGCGTGAAGGACGTGCTGCCCAAGGGCGTCACCGTCACCGGCTTCCAGCGCTTCGAGGTCGGGCGGTAGGCGAATGCGCGGACAATCGCTTGGGTTGAGTGTGGCTATCGGTCACGCCCATGAAGGCCATAGCGGGTGTTCATCACCGGCATGTTGGTCACGGCTCCGCGACGGTACACCAGGTCGTCTTTCATGTCTTCCCATCGCATCCGGTCGGTCGCCCCATCGGCCATCGTGAACGAGAGCGTCGGGATCCCAGTTCGCAGGACTTCCCTTGAGAGCCAATGGACATCGACGAGGAGACCTTTCTGGGAAGGGCACCTTATCTCGTCCCAGTTCGTTCCCCGGTAGTAAGAACGAATCCGCGGAGTCTCGTCGGCGTACCACTCCTCCGGCGCTGAGAACACGGTGTAGGAGAGTTCAAACCTGGTGAAAAGCACCTCATCGTTTCGATCCGGCGAAAGGCCGAATCGCTCGCCGACCGGAATCATCGCATCGCGTTGGGGAAGCTGCGGACGACCTGAGATGTACCGACGCAAAAGCGACGGCCAGTAGGAAGCCTGAGGCGCGTAGTAGCGTCCTTGCGCCCGGCGCAGGTCGACTCCGTTGACGACCACGGGACCGAAAGGGTCTCGAGGAGTCGCAAAGTAGGGAAACGCGCCATGTGAGTCGCTTCCGTTGAGGTGGCCCACGAATGGCGGACACAGGGTCGAGGTTTCAGGCGGCGTTCATTGAGCGATGTTTCTCTTCGAACGCGATCGGGGAGAGATAGCCAAGCGTCTGGTGGCGACGCTTCCGATTGTAGAAGATCTCGATGTACTCGAATGTGCTGTGATGGACCTCCTTCACGGTCTCATAGCGGCGGTGATTCGCCCATTCGTTCTTGTACGAGTTCATGAACCGCTCCATGCACGCGTTGTCCCAGCAGTCGCCGCGGCGACTCATGCTGCAGGTGATGCCCTGCTCCGCCAGCCGGGCGCGATGGTCGGAACTGGCGTACTGGCAGCCGCGATCGGAGTGATGCGTCAAGGCGCCACGCGCCGGCCGCCGGGTTTCGATCGCGCGATCGAGCGCCTCGAGCACCAGGGAGGTTTCCAAGGAATCGCTGACCGCCCAGCCGACGATCCGCCGCGAGTACAGGTCCATCACCGCCGCCAGGTACGCCCAGCCCTCGTCCGTGGCCACGTAGGTGATGTCCGCCACCCACTTCTCGTTCGGTCCCGTCGCCGTAAAGTCACGATCGAGCACATTGGGCGCGATCGGCTCGAGGTGATTCGAATCCGTCGTCACCGTGAACGATCTTCGCCGCTGCGCCTTGGAGTGCAGGTTCCTCGTGCGCATCAGCGCCGCCACGGTGTTGCGGCAGACCTGCACCTGGCGTTCGATGAGTTCCCTGGCGATCTTCCGGCTGCCGTAGATGCCATCGTGCTCAGCGAACACGTCCTGCACCCGTTGGGCCAGACCCTCGCGACGCCGGGCCCGGTCGGAAACCGGCCGCTCCCGCCACTCGTAAAAGCCGCTGCGCGAGACCTCAAGCGTCTGCGTCAGAGTCGCCAGCGGATACCGCTCGCGGTGTTGATCGATGAACTGGTAGCGTCTCACGAGGTCTGCTCCTTCGCGAAGAAAGCGGTCGCTTTTTTTAGGATGTCGCGTTCCAGGCGCAGGCGTCGATTCTCTGACCGCAGATGCTCGAGTTCATCCCGCTCGGAGGCGAACTTCGTGCGCCGGGGCGACTCATCGCCCCAGCGATCGACCCAGGCCCGGATCGTGGTGTGACAGACGCCGACGGCCTCGCCGGCCTTCTTGGCCGAGTAGCCCTCTTCGGTCACGAGACGCACCGCCTCACGCTTGAACTGTTCGGAGTAACGAGGATTGGCCATGGCAGGGAGTCCTTTCTGTCGACCATTATGCCGACGACTCCCTGTGTCCGCCATTCGTGGGCCACCTCACGTACAATGCCACAGACATGTACATCTGTCGCATCACGCTCGCCGCCTGAACGTAGCGTGTAGAGTGGCGCGCCGCCGCAAGCGAGGGCAGCAGGATCGAAACGAGAAGCCAGATGATCGAAATCACGACGAGCAGTTCGATCATCGTGAACGCTTGAGGTTGCCGCATGCGCCTTGGCATCAGCCCTAATCCTCGGCCACCCAGGCAAAGTGGTCCAATCAACTTTTCGACAACTGGACTTGACATCGTACGGGGGGGGGGGGGACGCTGTCAAGCGTCGTACGTCGACTCCACCTTGACTCTCGCTCGAAGGATGCCTAACATGAAGCGAACCCTTTCAGACTCCGTGTGTACCGGAATGGCGGCCTGTGCGATGCTGTCAGCGATCGCCGTGTCGGCCTGGGCGCGACTCAATCCGTCGGAGGGCGTCACTTGCGACGGCTACTGCTCCTTGTTTCCACCGCGCACCTGCCCGGTCACGAAGCCTATTGGCTGCTGTTGCACCTTCAACGGCGTGCTTGGATGCTACTGTTCTGTCGACGGTTGCATTGCGATTAATGGAGGGCCGTGCCCCGATGGAGTTGGTGACTAGACCATGCCTGCGGCCAGAATCTCCGACATGGGTCAACATCAGCGAGGGGCTGCTGAAGTTCGTCGCCTCTCCTTCCGCCGCCGTGAGGTGTCATGCGCCATACACGAATTCAGGTCTATGTGCTGGTTCTGTCGGCGTGCGCGGTCCTCATTCCGTTGATTGTGGTCGGCCGCATGAGGTGGTTGGATCGTGCCGATGCCCTCGCGGCGGAACGGCGAGCCTCCGCGAAGGCGTTCGAGCGCGTTGGGATGTCGCCGCTCGGTCCGTCCGATGTCATCAGGTCCACACTCTCCCGCGCCTGGGTTGAGTCCTCGGCGGACCCGCGGAAATCAACGGAATTGCTCGACACGGTGTCGGAGTTTCTGTATTGGTCCTTTTCCTCCGACTCGCCAACGGCGTACCGCGCATGGCGAGAGTCGTACGGTGCGGAACTGCAGGCGCTTGAAGAATTGGCCAATCGTCCTGACGGGCCCGCGCTCGCCTGGCAATGGTACTTCGGAGCCGACCTTCCGCCAGATTCGGATACGACGGATATCTTCGACACACTCTGGATCGAAAGCCGGCGCCACGCCAATGGGACAAACCGCCTGATCGCCATCGCCGAGGGAGTGGACGGCGCGGTGATTCAGTTCAGCACCCTCGGACGCGATCCCGATGATGAAGCGACATGGCCCGGCGACGCGCCGCCGCGCGGATCCGACTCGATTGTTGGTGTCGAGATGTGGCAGAGCGGCACCATCAAGATGGGTCGCCCTTGGTGGCGATTCCGGCACAGTCGACAGGACATCATTGCGCGCTTCGGCAAGGTGGAGATCGCCACGGTCGGACTCGTCGGGGAGTTTGCGAATCGGGAGCGCAGCCCCCTGATCATTGTGCTCTTCTGGGACGCTGTTGATTCGCGGTGGATTGTGGAGCACCTCTTTGTGTCCAATCGCCCTGCCGGGAGCGCTTCAAGTGTTGCGGAGCTCTGACTTCTCCGAGCGTACCGGTGCGATCGCGCACGATGTTCGCAGACAGGGCTTCGCCGCCCGCGGCGTCATGCTCACGTTGGGCGCCGTATTTCTCGCCGCTGCGGCCGGGAAGACGTGGGACTTTACGTTTACATCAGTCGCCATTCAGTACGTGCTGGGCAGTTCGATGTCCTTCGCTATCGTACTCGCTGTCCTGCTGGCCATTCTCGAATCTGCCCTTGGATGGAGCCTGCTGCTTGATGTCGGTCGTCGAGTTGCCCTTTGGATTTCACTGGTCGCGCTGATTGTGTTCTCTTTCGTGCTTGTTCGCCTGTGGCTCGACCCTTCGGCGCCTTCCTGCGGCTGTTTCGGCGCTGTTCGCAACGCAATCCTCGGCGGCGACAAGTCGCCACTTGGTCTCGTGCGAAACGGCTTGATGACCTGGGGCCTGCTCTGGCTGCTTCGAGTCGAGTATCGGAGGCGAAGGTGAACTGGCGAGCGACTGCCCCAGTTTATTCCATGCTCCCACGGATTGGCCCGCAAGTGTGAGCACTCCCACGGGCGTGACCGTCACCGGCTTCCAGTAATTCGAGGTAGGACGCTGATTCCCCACTCCGAAATCCGTACTCAGCCCCATCATTCGCTCGTCTCCAGAACGCGCACGTCGGCGGTGCCGGTGGACACGACCGCGAAGAGTGCGGCGTCGGGGGCGAGGTCGAGGCGGAGTCGGTCGCGGGCGCGGAGGGGGTAGCCGTCGTCGGCGCTCACACTCGGTCCGCCGACGTAGACGACGCCGCCGGGGTCGCTGGTGGTGACGCAGGTGATCAGAACCTTGCGCCGCGTCCACCAGGGGGCGGCAAGTTCGACGGGCGTGTCGGCGACGATCGTGCCTCGTGCGGTCGGTCCGGTCATATGCACTCCTTCGCGACTGCCTTCGTCCCCGCGATGGTTTTCGCCGCCATGACGCAAGTGTACAGGACGGCGGGGCGAAGTGCAAGAGAAGACCGGCATGGCCAACGGCGAATGCGGCCAGAGGGGGCGGGAGCGGCAGAGTTCACACGCGGCAGAGGAGTCCGAGCGACACGACCTTATGCCGCGAGGTCGGCGCTGCGGCCAGTGCGGACGGAGGCGGGGGCGGCGACGCTGACGCAGCCCGCCGGGGCGTCGGACTGGACGATGATCGCGGTGAGATCGTCGATCTGGTGCAGCGAGCCGGACTGGTCATCCACGAGGACGCCGAGTTGCGCGATGCTCTCGTCGACCATCGCGTGGGCGCCGCAGATGCGAGAGAGGCAGTCGAGATAGCGATCGGTGGGCAGGCGGCGCTGCCGGCGCGCGGTCGATTCGTCGGGGAAGGCCGTCTCGAAGCCGTCGGTGAAGAGAACGAGTCGCTCGCCGGCGCGGAGGGTGAAGGAGATCTCGCTGAAGGCGGCGTCCGGGAAGACGCCGAGGAGCCCGCCGTCGGTTTCGAGCCCGAGCGACTCACCGTCTTCCTGAATGAGGCGCGGCGGCGGATGTCCGGCACCGGCGATGGTGACCTTGTGGGTGCGGGTGTCAATGACGCCGTAGACGGCCGTGGCGAATCGCCCGCCGGCGCTCTGAAGGCGGAGCATTTCTTCGTTGAGTCGCCCGAGCACCTCGCCGGGCGGGACGATTCGGTAATCGACTTCGCCGACCACCTTGAGCGTGAGGCAGCGCGAGATGACCATCGTGAGCAGCGCCGCGGGCACGCCGTGCCCGACCGCGTCGGCGAGGAAAAAGCCGATGGTGTGCTCATCGAGGCGGCGGATGTCGTACATGTCGCCGCTCACGTATCCGGCGGGGCGGTAGAACACGCCGAAGCGCACATCATCGAGCGCGGGCAGCGAGCGGGGAAGGAACTCGCGCTGGATCATCGAGGCGAGTTGCATCTCGTCGTGGATGCGCGAGACTTCGCTCTGCAGGCCGGTCTGGCATCGCCGCGCGACGCGAAGTTCCTCGACGCAGCGCTCCACCGTCCGCTGCCGCTGGAGCAGCGTTTCAAGGCGGAGGGCGACACGCTCGATCGGCTCGGTGAGGTCGCAGACGAGGGCCTGCTCGGGTGAGACGTGGGCGCTGAGGAACCGCCGGTCGCGCGTAAGGATGATCGTCGGGAGGCGCTGCTCGTCGAGGGCGTCGAGCAACTGGTATGCGGCGGCGGAAAGCGTCGGCGAAGAAACGAAGTAGAGACACGCGTCGACTCGCCGGCCGTCCAGCGCGGCGACGGCCTGGTCGACGCTCAACGCCTCGACGGCCAGGCGCGACTCGCCCGGCCAGCACGCGGGCAGCGCCGCACACCACCGCGCGAGGAGGTCGGCATCGGCGTCGAAGCCCACGAGATGGAGGTGATGGATCGCCATGATCGGACCGCGCGGCTGGCGCAGCCGGGGTCCGCCAGATGGGCCACGCCCTCAGCGATCATCGGCGCTTCGGGCCAGCGCCTTGAGCCGCTCAAGGTCCAGGTCGATCTTCTGCCCCTTGCGCAGGCCGAGTTCCGCGATCCGACCCGCCCGCAACTCGATGACGTAGCGGCACCGGCCCCGGCTCGGATACGAGTCCGCCCGCAGGCGCTCGTGATACGCCGTCTCCGATTCGTCCGGCCGGCGGGCAGGCTGCGCCTTCATGGTGTGGGCGGAAACGATGAACCCCTGCCAGTCGAGGTAGAGGATGTCGATGTCCACGAGGCAGTCGAGCATCCAGAAATTACGCTCTTCGTCGCGGTCGAAGACAAAGATCATCCCGCCGTCGGCGGCGATCGACTCGCGGCCGCCCAGGCCACGCGCCTGCTCGGCCTGCGAGATCGCGGTTTCGAGGGTGAACCACTCGCCGGCGATCTTGACGGGATACGTTCCCGAGGTGTCCTTGTCGCAGCCGGCAAGCATCAGCGCCGCCGCGGCGAACAGGTACACGAGCAGGTAGTGAGCTCTCATCGCTGCCTCAGCCACTGGTCATCCTCGCTTGTGAACGTAATCGGGCCGCGTGGAAGGGTAGCCAGGTCGAAGGCGTCGCGGAACTCGGAGATGGAAAGCAAAGCGCGGCGCGGAATCACGCCCGACCAGAATCCCATCAGCCCGATGAGGCGCTCGGGCGCGGCGCCGAGGGCGCGGTACTGGGCCACCCGTGTGTCGCCGTGGCGCTTGGCGAGGCGGCGGCCGTCCGGACCGACGACCAGCGGCACGTGCACGTACCGCGGCTGCGGGCTGAGTTGCAGCGCCTCGATCAGGAGGATCTGCCGCGCCGCGGAGTCAACCAGGTCATCGCCGCGAATGACGTCCGTCACGCCCTGCCGGGCATCGTCGACGACGACGGCGAGTTGGTACGCCGCCTGGCCGCGCTTCGTCCAGACGACGAAGTCGCCGCACTCGATCGCGGGGCGGCGCGCGATCCGCCCCGCGAACCCGTCCTCGAACTCGACGATGCGATCAGGCACGACGAAGCGCCAATTCGTCCGATCGTCGGCGAATCCTCCGGGGCGCGCCGCCGGTCGCAGCGAGGAAGGAAAGCGAAGTTCACCTTCGCGCCCGTGCGGCGCCGACGCGGCCGCCTCAATCTCGGTGCGCGAGAGTTCGCAGGGGTAGACCAGCCCGCGACCGGCGAGCGAGCGCATGGCCTCGCGGCAAGGCTCCATCTCCTGACTTTGCACGAGGACCGGGCCGTCCCAGTCGAGGTCGACCCATCGGAGGGTGTCAAGGAGTTCGTCGGCGGCGCCGGGCTTGACGCGCGGGCTGTCGAGGTCTTCGATGCGCATGATGATCCGCCATCCGCCGCGGCGAGCCAGCGCCCAGTTGATGAGAAACGTGCGCAGATTGCCCAGATGCAGGGCGCCGGTCGGCGAGGGAGCGAGGCGCGTGACGCGGCTTGACATGTCGTGATTCGCATCCAAGATGATGAAGGCCCCGCGACGATAGGAGCAGCCCCATGACCAGACTCTCGCCCGCGGAAATCGCGGAGCGGATCAAGGCGACGCCGGAGTGGTCCGTCATGGGCGACGGCATCAGCCGAACGTTCCAGTTCAAGGACTTTGCCCAGGCGATGGCATTCGTGAACCAGGTGGCGCAGCGGGCCGAGCGGGTGCATCACCATCCCGATATCCTCATCCGGTGGAACCGCGTCACGCTCACGCTCAGCACGCACGACGCGGGGGGAGTCACCGAGAAGGACTTCGACTTCGCTGGCTTCGCCGACGCGATCGAGGCATAGGCGAATCGGCGCGAGGCGCGGCGCCTGCGAGTCGCCCGTCAGCCCGGCAGACATGAAACAGGCCGACCCGTTGCCGGGCCGGCCTGTCGTGGGGATGCGCGAACTTCGGTCTCGCGACGCCGGGCGCCTCAGGCCTCGGTGTCGAAGATCAGGTTGAGGAGATGGCGTTCGTTCTCGATGCCGAAGAACCACCCATCGCCGAGGCGGTAGGCCGACCCGTAGGGATCGTTGAGGTCGCCGAGCCATGCGTAGTCGTAGTACGGATCGGCGGCGCCATCCATCATGGCGAACGGGCCGAGGCCGGGCGAGCGGACGTGCCGCAGGCCGAGGGTGTGGCCGACTTCGTGGCTGATGGTGTGGGCGAGCGCGAGGGCCAGGTCCGTGACCTGCCCCGGAGCGAAGAAGCCCGCGAAGCCCTGCACGAAGACGATCGCCTCGTCGTTCTTGCTCTGGTTCTGCGGATCGAGCGTCTGCGCGATGCCGAGCAGGCCAGGAGCCGCGAGCGACGACGTGAGGAAGACGGTCGTGAAGTCCTCGCCGACGAAGTCAGCGGGGTTGGTGCTGACCTCGACGGTGATGCCCGCATCCTCGAAGTCCTGCGTGACCTCGTCGATGATGGTGGAGATGATCTGGGCCTCGAAGCCGCCGAAGCCGAGGATCTCGACGTTGAACTCGTCGAGCGTTGAGCCCTCGACGCCGAACCAGTGGGCGAAGCCGCCATCGAGTTCGATCAGAATGTTCTGCACGTAGGGGGCGTCGAGGCGGTCGCCTTGCGTTCCGGTGTCGACCGTTATGATCAACTCGTAGTTGGACATCAGGCTGCCCTGGACCATGATGGCGTAGGTACCGGCCTCGGGGATCTGGAAGGAGAAGGTCTGGTCGGAGGCGGTGCCGCCGGCGCCGGGCGCGAAGTCGTACCCGGGCGCGCCCATGAGCAGCCCGTCGCTGATGCCGATCGTCTCCGTCGTCTGGAACAGGCCGACTTCGTAGCGGCTGCCCAGGTTGCCGCCCACCTGCGAGAGGCGGAGGGTGACGGTGACCGTCATGCCCTCCTCGAGTTGCGTCAGCAGCGTGTTGTCCGCGAGGCGGACGCGGCTGATGTCGAAGACGTCGGCGTCGGAGAGCGGCTCTGAGACGATGCCGTTGTTGTCGAAGCCGAGGAAGCCCTCGAAGGTCAACGGCTGCCCGTCGAGGAGTTCAGTCTCGTCGGCGATGCTGAAGCCGGTGTTGCCGTCGTTGAAGATCAGCAGGTTCAGTTCGTAGTTGCCGATGTCGTTGGCGACGTCGTTGGGATTGATGGGCAGGACGGGGATGGGCAGGGTGAACATGCCCGTATTGTTGGAGATGTCGATAATGTCGGCGGTGCCCGGAGGCGCCGTGCCGGTGATCGCCGTGCCGCCGATGGTCAGGTAGTAGACTCCGCCGTTGGTCTCGACGAAGCCCGCGTTGAGCGTGGTCTCGTTGACGACGATCTGTCCGGTGTCGTCGCGGAGCGTGAGCGACCCGACGAAAGGCGAGCCGGGGAGGAAGGGCGTGAGCGAGGCCTGGAAGACATCGCCCGCGGCCAGCGAGATCACGAAGACATCCATGTCGAACTTCTGCGGGAAGAAGAACGACTCGGTGTCGGGGTGATCGCCGATCTGGCCGATGAAACTGACGCGGTGGTTCTTGGTGCCGGCGCCGTTCACCAGATCGTCCATGAGCAGGTCGAGCCGGGTCGCTCCTGCAAAGTCCACATTGTTGTTGGTGTTGGGGTCGTTGTCGGGATCCCAGGTTCCCGCCTCGGTGCGGTCGCCCGCGTCGCCGATGATGAAGTTCTGCATGTAGTCGTCGCCGACCACGCCGTCTCGATTGGCGTCGAGGCCGATGTTCGTCACCGAGCGGATCGCCTCGCCGTCGATCACGAGCGTGTAGATGCCCGGGTTCTCGCGCGAGAAGGCGCGGGTGAAGCGGACGGTCGCGCGGCGCTCGGCGCGGTCGTAGAGGATGTCGTACGAATCATTGGGCGTGGGAATCACGCCGTTCGGATCGATGGGATTCTCGAAGGAGATCGCCGACTCCGCCTGCGGATTGTTCGGGTCAAGCAGAATCGTGGAGACATCGACGTCTTCATTGAAGAAGATATCGATGTAGAAGGTCTCGGCCTCGAGCCGCGTGTGCAACCGCTCGACGAAGAGCGGCAGCGGAGTGGCGTTCACCTGGGTGCGGCGGACGTTGCCCTGCTGGGTGAAGTCCTGCCCGCCGACGCGAACAGAATCGACAAGGCTGCTGCCGCTGAACCCGTAACTCTGGCTGTTGAAGTTGGAGCCGATGACCGAGCCCATGATCTCGACGCGGCGGAGGATGCCGAAGCCCTGCGAACCGAGGTCGTCCGCCGTGCCGTAGAACTGATCCTTGCCGCGCGTCACGCCCGCCGTCATGGCGCTGCGGACGAACGAGCCCTGGATGCGGGCGCTTTCGATGGTGCCGCCCGTGAGGAGGTCGGCCGCAGACCCGGTCCCGCCGTAGCGGCCGTCGGATCCGAGCGAGAGTCCCGCGTGAATCTCCGACTCGATCAGGTCGCCGGAGAGATTCACATTGAAGATCACGTCGCCCGCGGAAATGAGGGTGACGTTGCGGACGGTGGCGGCGTTGATCGCCTGGATCGCGCCTCGCGTGGAGATTGAAGCGCGGTCCATGACGGCGCCGGTCGAGTTGTTGTTGATCGTGCCGATCGAGTCGCGTCCCCAGATGACGCCGCTGAGCACGCCGTTGCGGACGTTGACGGTTCCGACGACTTCGCTGAAGATCGACCCGCCGAAGCCGCCGGTGAGCACGTCAAGCGTCGTGAATCGGGTGATGAGGAACGAGCCGGCGGTGACGCCGTCTACCACCACGCGGCGCGCCTCCCCGCCGACGGCGATCGTGCCGCTCGTGTTCACCGTTCGCAGCGTGATCGTGTTGACGGTGCCGTCGATGGTGATCGCATCGGAGCCGTCGATGTTGCCCTCGACGGTCAGGTTGCCGAGGTCGGCGTCGTCGGCGAACTGGATGTGGACGTTGTCGAGATCGACGCGGCCGTTGCCGGTCGCGGCGGTGACCTTGATGTCCACGTTGGTGTTGGAGGCGGTGCCGTTGAAGACCAGGCCGCTGAGGTTGCCGCTGCCTCCGCCGGAGAGCAGGTACATGCCCTCGCCCGGTCCGCGCATCGAGAGGGTGATCTGGTCGCCGTCGGAGTCGGTGAAGACGACGGCCGCGGCCTCGGTGAAGGTGGTCCCGCCGTTGTTCAGCGGAGCGGGATCGAGTTCGACGAGAACCATGTTGGCGCCGGGGGCGCCAATGGTTCGCTGAGTGCCGTCCACGAAGATCGTTCCGATCGTCGTGTCGGCGATGATGCGGTTCGTTCCCGAAGCCGCGCCATCGACGCGCACGTTGCTCACGTTGCTCAGGCCGGGCGCGAGGTCCGTCGTGGCGTCCGGCGTGGCGTAGCCGTCCGAGCCGGAGCGCACGCCCGCGGCGATGACGGCGTTGTTGACTCCGCCGCGGATGTTGACCGCGACGACGTCTCCGCTCGAGAAGGTGTCGGCGTTGGTCGCCTGGCCGCCCAGCGCGTTGTCGTCGCCGAGCGAATCGAGGCCGGCGATGATGAAGGAGGTGTCGACGCTGCCGTCAACGTCAAGGCGGGTCACATCCTCGCCCGCGCCGATGATGGCGTTGTTGACGCTGCCGCGCACGAGGACGCTGCGCAGGTCGATGAGGGCCATGATGCGCCCGCCGTCCACGTTGCCGGCGATGTCGAGGCGGTCGATGTTGACGTCGGTGGTGATGGCGCCGGTGAGGTTGCCGCTGCCGCCGCCCAGGCCCGCCGCGGTCCGGATGGTCAGCGCGCGGATGCCCTCGTCGGCGTGGATCGTGCCGGCGACGTTGCCGGAGATCGTAAGATTGTCGATCGTGCCATTGCGCGCGGCGATGCTGCCGGAGAAGTTGCCCTCAATGTCGAGGCGACGGATGCCCTCGGTGTAACTGAGGATCCGCCCGTCGACGTCGCTGTCGATGTCGATGCCCGTGATGCTGCCGCGCGAGACGATTTCGCTGCCGGCGGCGAAGGCGCCGAGGGTGAAGTTGCCCGTAATCGAGCCTTCGACGATAATGCGGCCGTCGAACGTGCCGTTGCGGACGTCCAGGTTGCGGAAGTTGCCGCGGAACTTGAGGGCCTCGTCGTCCAGGCCGCTGAAGTTGCGGCCGACGGTGATCTGGTCGACGTCGTTGTCGGCGTCGAGGTCGAGGATGAGGTCGCGGCCGGACTGGAGGCGGCGGATGATGCCGTCTCCCGAGAAGGTCTCGATCGTCCCGATGATGTCGCCTTCGCGCGTCTGGATCTTCTTGATCTCGCCGGAGACGCGGATGTCACCGGTGATCGAAGTGCGGGCGTCGAGCGTGTTGAGCCGGCCGTCCGGTCCGTCGATCGTGAAGTCAAGGCGCGTGATCGAACCGTTGCGGGAGCGGAAGGTGTTGACCGGCCCCGCCGCGGTGAAGGAGACGCGCGTGATGTCGTTCATCGCGTTGAAGTTCGACACCGTGCCGGCGCGGAAGAGCGAGGAGACCATGCGGTCGCGGGCGTCCACCGTGCGCAGCGTCTCGTCGACGTCGATGCTCACGCGGACGAGCGAGTTGGCTCGGAGGTTGTTCATGTCGCCGATGACGTCCACCGTCAGGTCGGTCATGTCGCCGCGACGCCCCTGGGTCTCGAGCCGGTTGAAGTTCCGGGCGACGGTGATGAGGTTCACGCCGTCCTCCGCCGCGTAGCGGAAGATGAACTCGTCGGCCCGGACGATGTTGAGGTTGCTGTCCGCGCGGAGGCGGTTCGAGTCCCACAGGCCGTTCTTGATGTTGACCTGGTTGACGTTGAACCCGGCGATGGTGCTGTTGATCACGCTGCCGCCGTTGACCGTGATGCGCGTGATGTCGGAGATCGGGCTGCTGCCCGTGTCGCCCGAATCCGGGTTCGGACTGAGGAAGAAACTGTCGAGGTGGTTCGTCGAGATGTGGGCGCCGATGATCTCCGCGCCCTGGTTGACGTTTATGCGGGAGATTCCCAGCCCCGTCGTGGTGCCGCGGGCGAGGATCGTGCCGAGGATGTTGTGCCCCTCGCCGCGGATTTCGACGCGGCTGAGCGTCTCGCCGACCGCGATCAGCCCGTCGATGAACGGGCCGGAGAGCGAATCGACGAGGCCGTCGCCGAGATCGATGCGGCTGAGGAAGCCGGGCGTGAAGACCGTCCCTTCGATGCCGTGGAAGTCGCCGAAGGGCGTGCTGTTGTCCGAATTGGCGGTGATGCGAGTGATGTTCAATTCGGAGTAGACGTCGACGATCGTGCCTTCGACGCGGACGAGGGCCAGGTTGGCAAACCCCCCCGCCGTGCGAACAGCCAGGCCGTTGAGCCACTGGTTGAAGGGGGCTCCGGCGAGGTACGGATCGCCGCCGCTGCCCAGAGTCCCCGAGTCATATTGAAGCGTCTCGCCCACCGCCGACTCGGATCCGAGGACGATCCCGTACGCGGGACCGAGCAGGAGCCTCGGGCCGACGCCGGTCGAGGTGAAGGTGCGGCCGAGGTTGCCGCTCAGCCGGACCTGGTTCACGCCGTCGGTGTCGATGGCGACGATGTCGCCGATGGTGCGGTTCTCGATGACGTTGATGCCGCCGAAGGCGCGAACGAGATAAACGTCGGTGCGGCCGGTGCCGTCGAACGTGACGCGGCCGTTGGGCGCACCGGAGACGATCACGTCGCCGATCTCGACGTTGCCCGAGTTGTTCGTGATGATGAGGCGTCCGGCATTGCCGAGGTTGGCGGTGATCCGCGCCGTCGCCACGCCCACGGAACTCTGCACCGCGTGGGTGCGGACGGCCGCGATGGAGCCCGCGCCGGTGACGCGCACGGTGAAGATGGCGCCGGAGTCGTCGATGAGGGTCAGCGACTGGCCGGAGAGCACGAGAAGCGTGTTGTCATCGACGCCGTTGCCCCAGATGTAAGGCGCGCGGAAGAACCGCACGTTGCCGCCCAGGCCGGTGTTGATGATCGCCTGCCCGCCCGTCACGCCCGCGTCGCCGACCGCGGCCTCGAGGTCGTAGTTGGCGACGGGCATGGCGCCGGCCTCGAGGAGGTCGACGTACTCGCCCGCTCCGACGGCGATACGCACACCGCGGCTCGGATCCGGGTCTTCGAGGATGCGGTTCTCGGCGCTGATGACGCCGATGGAGCCGCCGGCCTGAATGTCGGTGAAGAAGACGTCCTGGCCGGCCTCGTTGAGAATGCCGCCGAAGTCGCCGTAGATGCGCTCAAGTTCGGTGAGAACGTCGCCGCGGGCCTTGGCACGAAGTACCCCGATGTCGCCGGCGGCGCGAATCGCGACGGCGCCGAATGACCCGCCGTGGTAGCCTTCGCCCCCGCCCTGCACCAGGTCGCGGCCATAGCCGGCGAGAATCTCCGCGATGTCGCCCTGGGCTGTGATGAGCATGCCGGCGCCGATCCGCTGGTTCTGATCGTTGACCGTCCCGCCGATGAACCCGCCGGACGTGATGTTCCAGATGTGTCGGCCGGACTGAATGAGCACGCTTCCGATGAAGGGCGCGCCGCCGTCGCTGTCCGGACCGCGGTCCTGCCCGACGCGGATTGATCCGATGCTGCCGACCTGCGTCGTGATCGCGCTGCCGTCAATGAAGCGGTAGGTCAGGCTCGCCATGGAGCGAACTTCGCCGAGGGTGGCGGCGGCGCCATTGGACACCGTCATGCCATAGCCCTGGTTGACGTAGTTCTGGGTGTTCTCGATGACGATGTACACCACACCCGACTGGTTCGGAGTGAAGAAAATGTCGCCGATGGTCCCGTCCGTGCCCCGCGACGCGAGGATGTTGCCTTCCGCGTCCTGGATCGTCACGAGGGTGATGAGCGGCATCTGGACGCGCAGCGTGCGGCCGCGCTCGACCGCGATCGAGTAGTAGTCGTAGTAGTCGCCGCCGGTTCCCCGCTCGTGCTCGTCGTCCGTCGGCCGCGCACCCAGGACGCCCGCCACCACCGTGTAGGCGGTCTCTCGGCCGATGTACTGGGCCGTTCCAAACGTGTCGTTGAGCAGATAGACCGGCGTCTCGCCCTCGGCGTCGAGGATGTAGGTCTGATTGCCCGCGGCGAAGGCGGCCTCGTAATCTTCTTCGACTCCGAGATGAATGTCGCGCTCGTACTCGAGGACGACCTTGTCGGAGCGGAGGAAGGGCTTGTCCACGATCGAATCCGGCGCAAAGTCGCCCTGCACCAGCACGAACGTCGAGTTGTTTCCGCCGGTCACGAAGGAGCCGAACACGCGGCCGACCGTTACGCCGGCGCGGGTGTCAGTCGGCGTGCCGTCCACTTCGATGTAGCCGGCGTGACCGACGATGACCATGCCGTCGAGGTCGCCGTCCACGATCAGTTTGCCGCCGAAGAACCCGGCGTGAACGCCCTCGAGCGCGCCCGGGAATCGGCTGAGGCCGAAGATCGCCCCGTCGACGAAGATGCGGCCCATCGTCTCGTTGAGCGATGGATCCTCGAAGATGATGCCCTCGCTCGACCGGTCATACGTCTGGAAGCCGGGCGGCAGGAAGCCCGGAGACTGGGAGTTGGCCACCGACCAGTCGGCGTTGGTCGGGTTGCCGATCATGATCGAACCCTGGCCCGGCGCCTGGTAGACGGATCCGTCCGAGTTCATCGCCACGCCGATGCGATCGGAGTCAGGCTCCGAGAAGGGAGCGGTGATCTGCGTCATGTCCTCGAAGTCGTCGACGAGGTAAAAGACCAGGCGGGTTGTGATCGAGGTGTTGCGCAGGATGATGCGGCCGATGCCGTTGTTGAAGTCGGCGATGCCGTCGTCCGCGAGCGCCCCGGGAGCGGCGCGATCCACGAGGTGAGGCTCAAAGTCCTCTGTGTCGGGCGCTTCGAACGCATTCGGGGCGACCAGATTCACCCACGCATCGTCGGCCGTACCGAGCCGGCGGTCGTCCGTACCCGCCCCGGGAACGCCGAAGACCAGCGGCACTCGAACGTCATCGTCGGTCTCATACTCGCCGTCATTGCCCGGGTGCCAGTAGCCGGTTTCCGGAATGACGAGGGTGAACTCTTCGGGGAAATTCTCGATGTCCCAGACCGGCGGGTCTTCGTCTTCAAGCCAGTCCAACTGGCGAACCGGGTGGAAGAGGTTGTCGGCAATCCACACGCCGGGAATGAACGCCCCGTTCGAATCGGTCGCCACGCGCCAGCCGGGGTTGTACCCGCCGTCGAGGCCGAAAACATCGGCTTCCGGATCGTCGTCCGAACCCCAGAAGCCATCGTCTCCGGGCCCGGTCGAGACGGTGATGTCCGTCGTCAGGCCGCCGCCATCATCGACCTGCCCGATCCAGGGGAAGAGCGGGTGCCCCGCGAGGTCGAGAATCGTCACGCTCGCCGTCGAGAACGGGTTGCTGTCAATCAGGCGGATGACGAGGCGGACCGAGCGATCCTCGACCGAAGACGCGTCAAGCGTCTGTCCCGCGTACCACGCGGGCATGGCGACCCAGCCGGCGAAGATGTCCGTCTGCGCCAGGTCGGGATCGGGATTCGCGTAGAGCGTCGTGAGCAACTTGCGCGGCTCAAGGGGCTGGAACACCGGCGCCGCGGCGGCGGCGGAGGCACGACGGGTGGGGCGTGCGAACGGGCGACGGGTCTTGCGCTGTTTCATCTCGCCATTCCTTCTTCAAGAGCCATGCGATACGCGAACCGCTCCGGTCCGGGTCATTGCAACCCGAGGCGGATCGACGATCTGGGTTCCCCTTCGAACGGCGTCCGAAGGCGGAGGTGGGTGGGTTGGTGGCAGACTCCCCGCGGGCGCGCCGCGCGGCGCACCGTTGCGTTCAAGATTCTCGCCCAGAGGGAGTTCAAGGTCCTTGCCCTTCGTTGCCGCCTCGCGCGGTCCGGCGCCGCGGCAGCGGTCGTACAGTAGCCGAATGCGATCTGCGTCGCAAGTGGCGGGCGCGGCGTGTCGGAGGCGAGGGGCGCGAAGTTCGCTCGTCCGGCGTGTCGCACTCATCTCGCCGCGTGGCTGGGTCGGCGAGGGCTCGGCCTGGCCGCGTTCCCGTTGCGGGGCGCGGAACCACTCTCCGGAGAGAGCAGTCGTCCGAGCGGTAACACTCAATACGCCGAACATGCCGAAACGGTTCCCCATTCGTGGCAAGGGTGGTGCGGGTTTGCGGGCAGGCGGACGGTACAATGCCGGAGCGACTGGGCTTGTGGCGGAATCGGCAGACGCAGCGGACTTAAAATCCGCGTCCCCATTGCGGGGAGTGTGGGTTCGAATCCCACCGAGCCCATTTGACTGACACTGGCCGGGTCAGTCCGTCCCGGTCCACCTCGCGGGGGGTGGACCCTTACCTTTCTCAGCAACCATGAATATACAGGGCTGAAGCGGCTTCGCCAGTCTTCGGCGTGAAAAAATTGCATTTCTCTCACTTTTTCTGGACGGAAGGCCCCCTCGGGCGGCTCACGCCGCCTTCGACGACCCCGCCGATAGGGTTTCGATCGGGATTCGCCCGCCGAACCACAGCCACCGGACGACTCCGGCAACGTCGTGCCCCACGAGCATGATGCTCGGCAAGACCATGAGCACCACGGCCGTCGCGCTGATCAGGCCGCAACTGATCGTGATGGCCATGGGAATGAGGAACCGCGCCTGGAAGGACTGCTCGAGCATGAGCGGCGAGAGGCCCAGCACCGTCGTCATGGTGGTGAGGAAGATCGGCCGCAGGCGCCGCCGCCCCGCCTCGATCAGCGCTTCGCGCGTCTCCATACCCCCGCGCTTCAGTTCGTTGTAGAACTCGATGTAGATGAGCGAGTCGTTCACGACGATGCCCGTCAGCGCGACGAAACCGATGAGCGAGAGGATCATCATCTTGAAGCCCAGCAGCCAGTGGCCCCAGATCATGCCGATCATCGAGAACGGAATGGCGAGCATGACCGCCAGGGGCTGGAAGTAACTGCCGAAGAGCCACGCGAGGATGACGTAGATCATCACGCACGCGAGCAGGAAGCCGTACTTGATCCCCGCCAGCGACCGGTTCGTTTCGAGTTGCCGCCCCCGCGCTTCGATCTTCACGCCGGGGTAGCGCGCCTCGATCCCGGCGAGGACCGGCATCATCGCCGCGACCACGCGCTCAGGGTTGTTCACCGCGGGCTCGACGTCGGCGAGGACGGTGACGGCGCGGCGGCGATCGAGCCGGCGGATTGTCGCATAACTCGATCCTTCGTCCAGTTCGGCGACCTCGACGAGCGGCACGGCCCGGCCGTCGGGAGTGAAGACGTACTGCCGCTCAAGTTCGGCGAGACTGCGGCGCGCGGCGTCGTCGAGCATCACGCGAACATCCACATCCTCCTCGTTGATCGAGAACGTGTGCGGCTCGAGGCCGAAGAGATACCCGCGCACCTGCCGGGCGGTGAACTCGGGAGTCAGCCCGAGCGTCGCGCTCCCGTCGCGCAGACGGATCTGCAGTTCGCGCTGACCGCTGTCGGCGTCGTCGCTGATGTCCACCACGCCGGCAAACCCGGCCAGCGCCGACTTGATCTCCTCGACGGCCGATCGAATCTTCCGCTCGTCCTGCCCGGTGGCGACGAGGTTGATCGACGGGCCGCCCGGGCCGCCCTGCACCTCCTGGTACCGCAATGAATCCACGCCAGCCACCTGCCCCACCTCGCGCCGAACCGCGGTGATGATCTGTTGGCTCGTGCGCTCCCGCTGCTCCACCGGAGTCAACTCGACGAACAACTGCGCGACGTGGGTTTGCGGCGAAAGCGGGCTGTAGTCGTTGAGGTCCACGCGCTGGCCCGCGAGGACGGTGACGATCCTGGCCTCCGGCTGCGCGGCGCAGGCCGCCTCGATGCGCCGCACGACCGCGTCGGTCTTCTCGATCGACGTGCCCACGGGCATCGCCAGGTCTACCACGAAGGTCTCGCTGTCGGTGCCTTCGAAGAAGGTGAAGTCCACGCGGCCGCCGACGACCATCCCGATCGAGATGATCCAGACCGCGATGGATGAACTGACGGTGATGTAGCGGTGGGTGATCGACCAGTCGAGGACAGCGCCGAAAGCAGGGACGACCCGCTCGAAGAGGAAGGCGTTGCGCTTGGCCTCGAAGGCGCGCAGGAGGCGGGCGCCGAGCCAGGGCCTGGGCCGCTGCTGCACCCGCGCCAGGCTGTGGCCCATGTGCGCGGGGAGGATGATGATCGCCTCGAGCAGCGAGACGCTCAGGGCGCAGGCGACGACGATGGGCAGGGCGCCGAGGAAGTCGCCGATCTGCCCTTCGATCATGGCCAAGGGCAGGAAGGCGGCGATCGTGGTGGTCACGGTGGCGACGACGGGCCAGGCGACTTCGCCCGTGCCGCGCACCGCCGCGACAAGCGCCGGCTCGCCCTTCTCAAATCGCGCCGTGATGTTCTCGGCCACGACGATCGCGTCGTCCGTGAGCAGGCCGAGCACAATGATCAGCCCGAACATCGTCAGGAGGTTGAGCGTTACGCCGATCGCGGCCATGAACGCCAGCGTGCCGAGGACGGCGAGAATCAGCCCGAGCATGACCCACAGCGCGACGCGCAGATTGAGGAACACGAGCAGAGAGAGAAAGACGAGCATCGCCCCCCACTTGGCGTTGCGCGTGAGCAGGTCGAGGCGGCCCTCGATGAAGCGGGCGAGGTCGCTGAAGAGCACGAGTTCGCCGGGAAGCGGCGTGGTTCGCGCCGCGCCGAGTTCCCAGGCCTGCATCCGCGCGCTGCGAGCGGGCGCCGGCGGGGCGGGGGGCGCGCCGGGGGCGCCGCCCGCCGCGGCGCGGCGATCGTGCTCGGCCAACTGCGCCTCGTAGCCGCGCCGGCTCATCGCGTTCATCGACGCGTTCCAGCGGTCCGCGAGGCGAAGGTCGGCCATCGGCTCGCCTCGGCGGCCGGCAACGTACGCCCGGACCATCTCCGCCACCTCAACGGCATCGCCCTCCCCGACGTTGAACGCCGTCAGCGTCGCCACCGGTTTGCCGTTGAGGCGGGTGCGGATCTCAACGTCCTCGAACTCCTCGGCGATCGTCGCAATCTCCCCGAGGCGAACGAGCGAGCCGGCCGCATCGCCCTTCACGACGATGTCGCGGATCGCTCGGGCCCGCTCCGCGATCCCCAGCGTGCGCACGCGGATGTTCTGCGAGTCGGTGCGCACCGTTCCGCCGGGCACTTCCTTCATCCATTCTCGCACGCGGTCGGAGACGTCCGGCAGGCTCAGGCCGTACTTGAGCAGCGCCTCGGGGCGGACTTTGACGCTGATCTCGTCGGCGCGGATGCCGCCGAGGACGATGTTGCCCATGCCCGGCAGCGAGCGGAGATCGTCCTTGATCTCGCGGATGGCGCGCTTCAGTTCGGCCTCGGGCGCCTCGCCGGTCAGGCCAATCTGGATCACCTGGAGTTTCGGATCGAATTTGGTCGTGCGGATGCGCTCGGCCTCCTCGGGGAGGTCGGTGAGGGTGTTGAGCGCCGATTCGACGGTGCGCACCGCCTCGTCGACGTCGTCAATGTCGCGGCGAAACTCGACCACGACGGTGCCGATCCCCTCCACGATCGTGCTGCGGATCTCGACGACCTCGTCGAGTTCGGCGACCTTGTCCTCGATCTTCAGGACCAGGCCTTCCTCGATCTCCTGCGGACTGGCGCCGGGATAGACGGCGGTGATGGAGGCAAGGTTCGGCCGCACCTCGGGAAAGAACTCGCGCCGCAGCGTCGTCCCGTAGAGCAGGCCGAGGATCATGATCGCGATGTAAAGGAGATTGGCGGGGACCGGCTGCCGCACGCCAAAGGTCGTGAGGGTGAGTCGATCGGGCAGGCCCTGGAGGTCGGGGTGGGTCATGGGTGCCGCTGCCTCAGGGTCCGCCGACCCGACCGCCGGCCGCGCGGCCCGGGATCGAACCACCCTCGTTCACGGCGGAGACCACATGCTCGCCAGCGCGGAGTTCCTCGGGATTCGAGAGAATCACGCGATCGCCCGCGCGCAGGTTCGACGCCTCTCCCAGCACGATCCACTCCTGCTCGGTGGGGTGCATCTCCGGCCACAGGCGCCTGACGTGGTACTCCGCCACGACGAGCCGCGGCGCGACGATCCCCCCCTCCTCCACCATCACCCGGTCATCGATCATCGCCGAGCGAGGCACGACGAGCCGCTCCACCGGCGACGCCGAGACCACGGCGCGAAGAAACCGCCCCGGGAGCAGCAGCGACTCCCCCTGCGGATCTTGTGACACTTCAACGAACGCGGTCAGCGTGCGCGTCGAGGCGTCCGCCTCGGGCGCAAGGCTCTCGACCAGCCCGGTCCAACACCAGCCGATCGTCTCCGAGCGGAGTTCGACCGCGTCGCCCGGACGCACGGAGGCCTGGGCCGACTGCGGCAGTCGGAGAGGCACGCGGATCAGGCTCAGGTTGACGATGCGTGCGACGACGGCGCCGGGCGCCACGCGCTCGCCCTCCTGCAGGCGCACATCCTGAAGCACGCCGTCGAGCGGGCTTGTAACGACGCAGCGCTGCACGTTGCGCTCGGCAATCGCGGCGCGCCCCTGCTCGAGGTGCAGCGACGCTTCGAGATCCGCGCGGCGGGCCGGAACCTTCTCCACCGCTTCCTCGATCGTCCGGAGGGTGCGCAGCGCCGCGCTGTGCTCGCGGCGGCGGCGATCGACTTCGATGGGGCTTCCGGCACCCCGGTCGAGGGCTTCGACCGCCTTCTCCAGTTCCAGTCGGGCCACATCCGACTCCTCGCGCGCCAGGGTCAACTGGTCGGTCCAGTTGCGCTCCTCGGCGTCCAGGACTTTGAGTTGGGCTTCGAAGCGCGCCATGTTCTGCCGCGCGATGAGATGCTCCTGCACAAAGTCGTGGTCGTCGAGTTCAACGAGCACCTGACCGCGCGTGACGGCCCGGCCTGGTTCGATCTCGGCGGGCCGCCGCCGGACGACGGCGCTGACCTCGGCGGCGACCTCGGCCAGGTGGCGCGCCTCGGCGACGCCGAACCCCTCCCACAGTCGCGCCGTCGAGACGCGCTGCGCTATGACGACTTCAACCACCCGATCCGTTGTCCCCTCCTCGTCGCGCGTCACGGGAGGGCGCGTCCGGACGAGCAGGTTGAAGACCGAAACCCCCACGACCAGCGCCAGCACGCTGACCAGCCCGCGCGTCAAGTAGGCAATGGCTCTGGACCACTTCAGTTTCATCGTGGCTCGCCCGATTCAGACGCCGCCGACACTCGGCCGCAGGAAACGAGGATAGGCGGGAGCCGGTTTCCGCAACGCTTCGACGGGCCAGGGCTTGGGGACGCCGGCCCGATTCAGGTGTTGCCCGCACCGGCTTGGATCGCGTTGAGATCAAACTGGCCGCGCCGCTCGGCGCTGGGTATCACGCGCCGCACCGCCTCGCCCGGTTCGTGGTCGATAACGAGCCGCCAGCCCTTCGCCGCGCACTGCTCCAGCAGGCGGCGCTTGGTAAAGACGTTTTCGTAGGGCAGGACATCGTACGCCATGTTGTACGCCGCCCCGACGTGGCTCGCGGTGGGCATGACGTCGCCGGGGAAAATCACCGTTCCCTCGGCATCCTCGAAGATGATCCCCTGCTGACCCCACGTGTGCCCCGGCGTGGGCATCACCCGGATCCCCGCCAGCGCTTCGCACGCGCCCTCGAGGAGCACGACTCGATCAGCGACCGGCTCAAGATTCTCGCGAAGGTACGTCCGCGTCATCGTCGACTTGTTGGCCAGCGCATCCTCCCACTCGGTCTTCTGCACGTAGACCTTCGCGTTGGGGAGGGTCGGTTGCAGGTCTGCGCCCGGAGCGGGCGCAAACGTCAGGCCGCCGGCGTGATCGAAGTGCAGGTGCGTGACGACCACGGCGTCGATGTCGCCGCGATCCACGCCGGCCTCCTCGAGCGCCTGGCCGATCCACCGGTCTTCAAGGGCGAAGATTCCGCGGTTCTTCGCGTCAAACTTGTTGCCGTATCCAGTTTCGATGAGCACCTTGCGCTGCCCGTCGTCGAGGAGAAGGCAGTTGGTCTGGAGGCGGATGCGGTTGAGATCGTCGGGCAGAGCGAGCCTCTGCCAGAGGACTCGCGGGATGATCCCGAACATGGTTCCCCCGTCGAGGCGGAACGCCCCTGCCCGCAGGACTCGCCACTTCCACTGGACCGCCGCCATTCGCCTGCTCCTCGCCCGGGTATCACCGGCGGCGCTCGCTTCGGAACCCGGCCGCCCGGGGCAGTGTAGTCGTTTCGCGGACGCGGGAAGGGGGTGTGGCGGCCTGCGTACGGGACGGGGAAAGCACCCCGTTTCGGGATAAGTGGCATGATCGAAACCGCTATGGAGGCAACCATCTTGATTGAGCGGCCGACTGATCCGACGCTGAGCGACAAGTCGGCGCCGCCACAGGATCCCTCCATGAACACCTCGTACATCACGGTTGACGGAAACGAAGCCTGCGCCTCCATCGCTTATCGCTGCAGCGAAGTGATCGCGATCTATCCGATCACCCCCGCCTCGCCGATGGGCGAACTCGCCGACGCCTGGGCCGCGCGCGATGCTCCCAATGTCCTCGGCGTAACGCCTCGCGTCATCGAGATGCAGAGCGAAGGCGGCGCGGCGGGGGCGGTGCACGGCTCGCTTCAGGCCGGCGCGCTGTGCACGACGTTTACGGCGTCGCAGGGCCTGCTGCTCATGATCCCCAACATGTTCAAGATCGCCGGCGAACTCACCCCCACCGTCTTCCACATCGCCGCGCGCACTCTCGCCACCCACGCCCTCTCCATCTTCGGCGACCACAGCGACGTCATGTCCGCCCGCTCCACCGGCTGGGCGATGCTCTGCTCCTCCTCGGTCCAGGAGGCGCAGGACCTGTCCCTCATCGCCCACAGCGCCACGCTCCGGTCCCGCGTCCCGTTCCTCCACTTCTTCGACGGCTTCCGCACTTCGCACGAAGTCAACCGCATCGTCAGCATCGACGACGAAACCGTTCGCGCCATGCTCGACGAGCAACTCATCCGCGAACACCGCGAGCGCTCGCTCGACCCCGACCGGCCGGTGCTGCGCGGCACGGCGCAGAACCCCGACGTCTTCTTCCAGGCCCGCGAGGCGTGCAATCTCTTCTACGACCGCGCGCCCGGGATCATCCGCGAGACCATGAAGGAGTTTGCCGACCGGACGGGCCGGCGCTACGACCTCTTTGAGTACGTCGGCGATCCCGCCGCGACGCGCGTCATCGTCATCATGGGCTCGGGCGTCGGGGCCGTGGAGGAAGCGGTCGCGGCGCTGAACGCGAAGGGCGCGAAAGCCGGCCTGGTGAAGGTCCGGTTGTATCGCCCCTTTGACGCCGCCGCCTTCGCCGCCGCCCTTCCCGCGACGGTCCAGCGCCTGGCCGTGCTCGATCGCACCAAGGAGCCGGGCGCGGTGGGCGAGCCGCTGTTTCTCGACGTGGTGGCGGCGATCCAGGAGCACTGGAGCGGCCCGCAGCGCCTCACGATCATCGGCGGCCGTTACGGCCTCTCGTCCAAGGAGTTCACCCCGGCGATGGCGGCGGCGGTGTTCGACGAACTGGCGCGGGACCATCCAAGACGCCGCTTCACCGTCGGCATTGTCGATGACGTCACCCACCTGAGCCTCAAGTGGGATCCCGACTTCATCACGGAGCAGTCCGACACGGTTCGGGCCGTCTTCTACGGACTCGGCAGCGACGGCACCGTCGGCGCCAACAAGAACAGCGTGAAGATCATCGGCGAGAACGCCGGCCTCGCCGCCCAGGGCTACTTCGTCTACGACTCGCGCAAGGCCGGGTCGGTGACGGTCTCGCACCTGCGCTTCGGTCCGCGGCCCATCGAGTCGACCTATCTCATCCAGCGCGCATCCTTCATCGCGTGCCACCAGTTCCACTTCCTCGAGCGCATCGACGTGCTCGAACTGGCGGAGCGAGGCGCGACGGTGCTGCTCAACAGCCCGTTCGACGAAACGCAGGTGTGGGACCACCTGCCGCGCGAGGTGCAGGAGACGATCATCGAGAAGCGCCTGCGCCTGTGGGTGGTGGACGCGACGGCGGTGGCGCGCGAGGTCGGCCTGGGCAACCGCATCAACACCGTCATGCAGCCGTGCTTCTTCGCCCTCTCCGGCGTCCTGCCGCGCGAGCAGGCCGTGGCGCACATCAAGGACCTGATCCGCAAGACGTACACGAAGATGGGCCAGAGCATCATCGACCGCAACATCGCGGCCGTCGACCGTTCGCTCGAAATGTTGCGCGAAGTGAAAACCCCGGCGCGGGCGGACTCGTCGCACCACCGCCTGCCGCCGATCCCCAGCGCCGCGCCGGACTTCGTCCAGCGCGTCACGTCGATGATGATCGCCGGCAAGGGCGACCTGCTGCCCGTCAGCGCCCTGCCCGTTGACGGGACCTTCCTCACCGGCACGACGCGCTACGAGAAGCGCAGCATCGCGCAGGAGATTCCCATCTGGGACGCGGACCTGTGCACGCAGTGCGGCCTGTGCCCGCTCGTATGCCCGCACGCCGCGATCCGCAGCAAGGCCTTCCCCGAATCGGCCCTCGAGAAGGCGCCGGCGACCTTCGAGTCGCGCGAGTGGAAGAGCAAGGAGCATCCCGGGTACCGCTTCACGATCCAGGTCGCGCCCGAGGACTGCACCGGCTGCGGCATCTGCGTGGACGTCTGCCCGGTCCGAAGCAAGGAGGTCGCCAAACACAAGGCGATCAACATGACACCCAAAGACGAGCACCTCGATCAGGAGCGCGACAACTTTGAGTTCTTCCTCCGCGTCGCGGAACTGGATCGGCGCGTAATCAAGCTGGACACGCTCAAAGGCTCGCAACTCGCCGAGCCGCTCTTTGAGTTCTCCGGCGCCTGCGCCGGCTGCGGCGAGACGCCCTACCTCAAACTCCTCACGCAACTCTTCGGCGACCGGCTGCTCATCGCCAACGCGACGGGATGTTCGTCGATCTACGGCGGCAACCTCCCGACTACGCCCTGGACCTGCAATGCCGACGGCCGCGGACCCGCGTGGTGCAACTCCCTCTTCGAGGACAACGCGGAATTCGGCCTGGGCATCCGCCTCGGCGTCGAGCAGAAGCACCTGCTGGCGTGTGAACTGCTGCGCCGATTCACCGATCGCTTCGGAGAAGACTTCGTCTCCTCGCTGATCTTCTCGACCGCCACCGACGAAGTCACGATCGCTCACCAGCGCGATCGCGTCGCCGTCCTCAAGCAGCGCCTGCGCGAGGACGGATCGCCTGAAGCCATTCGGCTGCTGGCTCTCGCCGACCAGTTCGTGCCGCGCAGCGTCTGGATCGTCGGGGGCGACGGCTGGGCGTACGACATCGGCTTCGGCGGCGTCGATCACATCCTCGCGTCGGGCGTCAACGTCAACCTGCTCGTCCTCGACACCGAGGTCTACTCGAACACCGGCGGCCAAGCGTCCAAGTCCACGCCGCGCGGCGCCGTCGCCAAGTTTGCCTCCGGCGGCAAACACTCGTGCAAGAAGGATCTCGGGCTGCTGGCGATGTCCTACGGCAACGTGTACGTCGCCCAGATCGCCATGGGCGCCCACCCCCAGCAGACGCTCAACGCCCTGCGCGAGGCGGAGTCCTATCCGGGCGTCTCGCTCATCATCGCCTACAGCCACTGCATCGCCCACGGCATCGACATGTCCACCGCCATGACGCACCAGAAGGACGCTGTGAACACCGGCTACTGGCCGCTCTACCGCTACGACCCGCGCCACGCCCACGACGATCTGCACCCGCTGCGCCTCGACAGCCGCAAGCCGACCGCGCCCTTCAAGACCTTCGCCGAAAAGGAAGCGCGATTCGCGATGCTGGCGCGCTCGAATCCCGCCGAAGCCGCACGCCTCTTCGAGCAGGCCCAGGCGGACATCGACGCGCGCTGGCGCTTCTACGAGCAGATGGTGGGCGTCACGCGCCACCTCCGCGAACCCGAGACAGGAGAAGGGGTGCCCTCATGAACGTGGACCTGAGCACGCGCTATCTCGGCCTGACGCTCCGCAATCCGCTGGTGGCGGCGGCCTGCCCGCTCAACCAGGACGCGGAATTCCTCGGCCGCCTCGAGGACGCCGGCGCCGCAGCAGCCGTCTTCCCCTCCCTCTTCGAGGAGCAGATCGAGTACCAGCAGCAGCAGGTCTTCGGGCTGTACGAATACGGCACGGAGTCCTATGCCGAGTCCCTCTCCTACTTTCCCGAACTCGAGGACTACAACGTCGGTCCGACGGAGTACCTCCGCCGCCTGCGCCTGGCGCGGCAGACGGTGCGCATGCCGCTCATCGGCAGCCTCAACGGCATGACCGTCGGCGGATGGATCCACTTCGCCAAACTCATTGAGGACGCCGGCGTGGACGCCCTGGAACTCAACGTCTACTTCGTCCCGAGCGATCCTCGCCACAGCGGCGAGGAGGTCGAGCGGCGCTATCTCGATCTCGTCGCCGCCGTGCGCAAGGCCGTTCGCCTTCCCCTGGCCGTCAAGGTCGGCCCGTACTTCACCTCCTTCGGCCACTTCGCGCGTCGCCTCGTGGACGTCGGCGCCGACGGCCTGACGATCTTCAACCGCTACATCCAGCCTGACATCGATCTCGAAACGCTTGACTTCTTCCCGAACCTCGCGCTGAGCGAGTCGTGGGAGTCGCGGCTGAGCATGACGTGGATCGCCATGCTTCGCGGCCGCCTCGGCGCCTACCTCGCCGCCACGAGCGGCATTCACCGCGTTGAAGACCTCGTCAAACTCCTGCTCGTCGGCGCCGACGCCGCGATGCTCGCTTCCGCCCTGTACCGCCACGGCCCGGAGCACTTCACGCACCTCGAACGCGGCCTGCGCGAGTGGCTCATCGCCAAGGACTACTCCAGCGTCCAGCAGATGAAGGGAAGCCTCTCGCGCGAGAATTGCCCCAACCCCGAGGCGTTCGAACGCGTCAACTACATGCGCGCTCTTGTCGCCTTCAGCGGCAAGGCAATCTAGACGCCCGGTCGCGGGCCCGCGCCCGCGTTCTCCCCAATACAATGGACCGTCGGCGTCGATCGCCGCCCGACGAGGGAGGACCGCGATGCTTCGCACCGGAATTGCAACCGTCTACGTCTCCGACATGGATCGGGCCGTGCGCTTCTACACCGAGTTGCTCGGCCTGAGGCTCGTGCGCCGCGTCGGCAACGAGTGGGCGGAGGTCGACGCGGGCGGCGGCTTCGCCATCGGACTCCACCCCCACCACGGCAACCCGCACACGCCCCCGCCCGGCGCGCGCGGCTCCATCTCCATCGGTTTCGAAGTCAATGAGCCGCTCGACGAGGTCGTCGCGACGCTCAAGTCGCGCGGCGTGAGGTTCCACGGCCCGATCGTGAACGACGATCCCGTCCGCCTCGCCTTCTTCGGAGACCCGGACGGCAACGCGCTGTACCTGTGCGAGACGAAGCAACACTGACGCCGGACGTTCACCGCCCCGCCGGTTCGAGCAGAATCTCCGGATTCTCGAGGAACTGCACCACGGCGTTGAGCATCCTCGCCCCGTACGCGCCATCGACCACCCGGTGATCGCACGAGAGGCTCAGCGGCATCTCCCGGCCCACGAAGATCCCGCCGTTGCGGGCCATGACCGACTCGCGGGCCCGGCCGGCCGCGAGGATCGCCACCTCCGGGTAGTTGATGATCGGCGTGGCGAATGCTCCGCCGTAACTGCCCACGTTGCTGATCGTGATCGTTCCACCCTTGAGTTGATCGAGGCCGATGGTGCGGGTCTTGCACTTCTGCGCCAGTTCGTCGATGGCGCGGCCCAGCGGCAGGATGCCGAGGCGATCGGCCCCGGGCACCACCGGCACCATCAGCCCGTGGTCCGTGTCCACCGCCACGCCCATGTTGATCACGCCCTTGACGTAGATCTCCTTCTTCTCATCATCGACGACCGCGTTCAGTTGCGGGAACTGCTTGAGCGCCCGGCACATCGCCTGGATGATGAAGGGCAGGAAACTCACCTTCTCGCCCGAGGCGTGCGCCTGCTGGCGGCGCACGCGATCAAGCGCCGTCACGTCGGCCGTGTCCATCACCACGAAGTGCACCGCCGTCTTGATCGAACGATCGAGCGCCTCGGCGATCTTGCGGCGGATGCCGGTGAAGGGGATCGTCTGCGCCGTGCCCGAGGCGTCGACCTGCACGGGCGGATACGAGATCGGCTGGCTGACGGCGCGCAGCGCCGTGCCGCTCGCGGATTCGCGAACGCTCTTGCCCGCCGGAGCGGCCGCAGGACTCTTGCCCGCGCGCTCGACGTCTGACGCCGTCACGCGCCCGCCGCGGCCCGTGCCGGTGAGCGTGTTGATGTCGATGCCCATCTCGCGCGCCAGGCGACGGACCGCCGGCGTCGCCATGACCTTCCCGCCTCCGCCGAGCGTCGGCAGCCCTTCCATCGAGCCGACGACGGTGCCCGCATCCTCACGATCCTCTTCCGCGGCTGTCCGAGTCGGCGGCGACACCTTCGCAGCCGACGCCGCCTGCGGCTTCGCGGCATGCGCATCCTCTCTCTTCTGAGCCGCCGCCCCCGCCGAGCCTTTGACCGCCCGCCCGCTCTGCGTCGCGCCGGTGAAAGTGACGATCGGCTCTCCAACGTGCGCAATCTGCCCGACCTCGCCGTGCAGCGCGACGACCTTGCCGGCAAAGGGGCTGGGCACTTCGACCAGCGCCTTGTCCGTCTCCATCTCCGCCAGCACCTGCATCTCTTCGACCTTGTCGCCGACGTTCACCTTCCAGGAGATGATCTCCGCTTCGTGAACACCTTCGCCGAGGTCGGGCAGGATGAAGTCAACCGTCTCGCTCATGCGCCTCTCGCTCTCTCGCGTCAGCGGCCGCCTCGCGGCGGTGCCGACGAATCAGTAGGCCAGGATCTGCTCGATCGCTTCGACGATACGCGGCGCATCGGGCAGGTACTCCAGTTCGAGTTTGTAGTACGGCATCACCGTGTCGAACCCCGTAACGCGCTGCACCGGCGCCTCGAGATACTCAAAGCAGTACTCCTGCACCAGCGTGGCGATCTCCGCGCCCAGCCCCGCCGTCCGCGGCGCCTCGTGCACGACCACGCACCGCCCCGTCTTGCTCACTGAACTCCGGATCGCCTCCACGTCAAGAGGATAGAGCGTGCGCAGGTCGATCAGTTCCACCGACGCCTCAACCGCGTCGAGCGCGTTGATGCACTGCACCACCGACGCCCCCCACGAGATCACCGTCACGTCCGAGCCTTCTTCAATCACCTTCGCCTCGCCGATCGGCACCGTATACGGCTCGTCGGGCACTTCCTCGCGGAACGCCCGGTAGATGCGCTTGGGCTCGAAGAAGATGACAGGGTCGGGATCGCGGATCGCCGCGATGAGAAGCCCCTTGGCGTCGTAAGCGCTTGAAGGCATCACGACCTTGATCCCCGGCGTGTGGACGTAGACCGCCTCCGGCGAGTCGCTGTGCAGTTCGGGCGCGTGAATGCCCCCGCCCACCGGCACGCGGATCGTCAACGGGACCGTGAAGCGGCCGCGGGTGCGCGTGCGGAACCTCGCGGCGTGGGAGACGATCTGGTCGTAGGCCGGGCCGAGGAATCCTTCGAACTGGATTTCCGGCACGGGTTTGAGCCCCGCCATCGCCAGACCGATCGCGGTGCCGATGATGCCCGACTCCGCCAGGGGCGTATCGACCACGCGCGTCGGGCCGAACTCCTTGAAAAGCCCGTCGGTGGCGCGAAAGACGCCGCCGTTCACTCCGATGTCTTCGCCGAGGAGAATGACATCGGCATCCGCCTCCATCTCCTGGCGCAACGCCTCGGTGATGGCCTGGATCAGAAACAGGTTCGCCATGAGTCCCTTTCGATTGCTCCGCCCGCCCGACGGGATCGGCGGGCCGGGCAATCATTGCGAAGCGCACCCGCCGGGTCGAATGCGGCCAAAGCCGCAAGTGAAAAGGGGTCGAGGCGATGCGGACGGCGGTGCGCAGGCGGTTCGCCGCGCCGCACGCGCCGCGCTCCCCTGCGCAGAGCCTGCGGGTCGCGGCTAAACGTCCCATCCCGCGGCCCCTCGACGCTCTGATGCGTCGGTGCATCCACGCCCGCCCTCGGCGCGACCACCCCCATATGTCGTACCCGCTCCCCCATTCTCGTAGCGCAAATGACACCAGCCGCCAATCTATCCACAATACGTCCGCATCGGACCGCCCGACGGCCGATCGACCCACGAGCGCGCAACCGACTGTCAGATGGGCGGTTAGGTCGCCGGTTCCTCTCGCTGGGAAAAAAATCTGAGAAAAATACGACATTTTGATGGTCAGGGTGTTGAAGCCACTACATCTAGCGGTATCCTATCCGATGGCCGTTGCGGACGGCGAGGGAACCCGCGAGCCGGTGGGACTGGCTCGCCCGATCTCCCCCGACGTTGACGGATGGCTGACATTTACCTAACGTCAGGATGGCGTCGCACCGCCCGGCGGAGCCGGTCCACCCAGGCCGCACTCCGCGGCCGCGATGTCACGCCCCCTGAAAGAAAACCCGAGGCGAACATGCCCGTACTCTCAGACGCACAGATCCGCCGACTCATCGAGATCCGCCCTTTCGAGGACAACATCAAACGCCCCGGAACCGTCTCCTACGGCGTCTCCTCCTACGGCTACGACGTCCGCGTCGGCGCCGTCTTCAAGATCTTCACCAACGTCACGCCCCACGGCGGCCAGGCGATCGTCGATCCCAAGCGCTTCACCGATGACTTCTTCGTCACGGTCGACACGAAGCAGACGGGCCGGGACCACATCATCATCCCGCCCAACTCCTTCTGCCTCGCCGAGACGGTCGAGTGGTTCAGCATCCCGCGCGACATCCTCGTCATCTGCGTGGGCAAGAGCACCTACGCCCGCTGCGGCCTGATCGTCAACGTCACGCCCCTCGAGCCCGAGTGGCGCGGCAAGGTGACGCTGGAAATTTCCAACACCACCCCCCTGCCCGCCAAGGTCTACGCCAACGAAGGCATCGCCCAGATGATCTTCCTCAAGGCCGATGAAGTCTGCGAACGCAGTTACGCCGACAAGAGCGGCAAGTACCAGGACCAGGGCGGGCTGACGCTGCCGAAAGTCGACTAGTGCGGCAACTCAGCAACCACATCAATCGAGCCGCGTTCCGCTAGCCCAGTCTAACACGCATTGACAAGGAGTAAGACATGTCAAGGAACCGCAAGCAAACATCGTGTCGTGTCGCATCGAGAGCGTCGAGGGCTCTCAGGAACCCGAAGTCAACAGCTGCAGCCAAGTCGGCGGCCGGATCCGCCCTCTCGCAGACGCGATCGAACTGTCGCACGAAGTAGGCGGCAAAGAATCGACGATGGTGTAGAATGCACATCGGCGCTACTACGAAGTTATCTTCCCACATGACTAGTGAATGGGTGAGTCAAGGTTCACGTCCCGTAGTCAATGGAGATCGAAAGCACGGCAAACAGCAACACACCTGGAACTTGATGACGCAAGCAGAGCAATCGAGTGACTCACATTCCTCAAGACTGAAAGAGAAGGAGAATCTCATGCAGGGCGTGGGTGATGACATTCAATTCGGTGCTACGGTGGCCCGATGTTCAGAGCGGCGCGAGGGTATCGCGATCGTCGAGCGACGATGCCTTGCCACGGCGCGCCAAGTCCATCTTTTGCCACAATTCCTCTTCAGGTGTTGTGGCGGAGGTTGATCGTAATCATGACGTTTGATGAAGGCAACGGCAGTGAGCTCAGTTCGTGGAATGAGGACTTTCGTGCGAAAGTCAATGCACTTCTTCAAGATGCTGGTGTGGGGTTCGGTGAGGTGTGCGCCAGAACTGGTATCGAGCCGACCAAGCTGCGAACGGCTATCGAGGAAGGGACATACGGCTTTCAGAAGAACTCCATCATCCTGCACCAGTTCATGACCTTCTTCGGCCTTGGCGCGGATTGGCTCTTGAGCGGACCCTCTCTCGTTCATCCCGCCAACTCGGACGAGCAACGCCTTTCACTTCGAAAGCTCGCTTGGGAGTTCATCCTCAGTGACGACAAGTTCCCATGGAGCCACCGTCAGCCCTTTCTTGAGCATGTCATGGGGCTCGCGCGATCCCAGAGACCCGGCAGCACCATGGCAATCGCGGCAAGGACAGGGCTGCCACGAACCATCACTGACATGGGCCACGTGTACCATCGGCTTCTAAAGAGCGGATACTTCGAACATCCATGACTCTACCACACCCGATGCAATCTCTCGCAGAGCGATTCGTTCAATCTCAGAACGCGAACGATGAGCTCGACGCGTGCGCTCGAGCCGTACGAAAGCACGCGTGTGTACGCACGGAGGCTGCCGGAGCGACTAATTTGCTTGCAATGGCGAAGGCTAAAGGCATTTCCATTGAGCATCGCAATGACTGCGCATTTGAAGGGATGATCGAGCGTGACGCATCTGGTGCTGCATGCATTGTACTTCGATCAACTCTCAACAGGACAAGAGAGAGGTTCACGCTCGCACATGAACTTGGCCACTGGGTGCTGCAAGAGGAACTTCTTGAACCCATTGCGGGACGATTATTCCGCGGCTTGTCAACCAGTCGTAGCGAAACCAAAGTGGAAGAGCGACTTGCGAGTCTGATTGCAGCCGAGCTTCTCATGCCAATGGAACCCGTGCGATCGCAGTTCGATCCGAACAATATGATGGCATCCCTTCACTCGATCTGTAAGACATTTCGCGTAAGCAGAACGGCCGCCATCCGACGATTGGCTGACGTGACTGATCAGAGCTTCTTGCTGCTGCAAGTTGTTCCGTTCAGATTCCGAGACTTCGATACTGCCGCCCACATCGATGATGCTATCTACGCAACAGCAAGGCGAGGGACGTTTTTCGATCGAGAGCGAACCCGAATCGCGCCAGCGGTTCCCTTTCGAAAGACACTAGAGCGAAGCGTCAGATTGAGAATCACCAATCCTGCAAAGGGCGTTGTCGATTCTGTTTTTGAATCCGACTTTCGTGATTCCCCCATTCCTCATGTATTCTTGCTCACGCGACCTAATTACAGGTCTGCACGTTGAGCCTACTAAGGATCCCAGTGATTGGCATGGTCACGAACAAGGAATCCAAATAAAAGTCCATTGTCAACCGACGTTTGTCCGCACGCAGGCAGCACGGAAGGCCCCATGAAGATCAACCGACGATTCACCAAAGCAGGCACCGACGTCTTCTCGACCGTCAAGTGGTCCAAGAGGACTTCGCGCATCAGCAACTCCGACGGGTCCGTCGTCTTCGAGATGAAGGACGCCGAGGTTCCCGAGTCGTGGTCGCAACTGGCGACCGACATCATGGTGAGCAAGTACTTCCGCAAGGCGGGCGTGCCGCAGGATGCGGATACGAGCCGCGACCGTGAGGGAGCGGGTTCTTTCGGAGGCGCGGCGGAGGATGAGCGAGGCAACCCGCTTCCTCACGGGCGCGGCTCGTCGAGCGCAAGCAACCCGCTTCCTCACGGGCGCGGCTCGTCAGAGCAGACGACCGGCCCCGAGAAGTCTGCGCGGCAGGTCATTCACCGCCTCGCCGGGTGCTGGCGGCACTGGGGGGAGACGCACGGCTACTTCGACACGGCCGAGGACGCCCAGGCGTTCTACGACGAACTCTGCCACATGATGCTCCACCAGATGGCCGCGCCCAACAGCCCGCAGTGGTTCAACACCGGCCTGAACTGGGCCTACGGCATCACCGGCCCGGCGCAGGGGCACTTCATCGTCGATCCCAACACCGGCGAAGTGAAACTCGCCGACGACGCCTACACCCACCCTCAGCCGCACGCGTGCTTTATTCAGAGCGTGAGCGATGACCTCGTCAACTCCGGCGGGATCATGGACCTGTGGGTGCGCGAGGCGCGGCTGTTCAAGTACGGCTCGGGCACGGGCACCAACTTCTCCAGCCTGCGCGGCGAGGGCGAGCCCCTCAGCGGCGGCGGTACGAGCAGCGGACTCATGTCCTGGCTCAAGATCGGCGACCGCGCCGCGGCGGCGATCAAGAGCGGCGGCACCACCCGCCGCGCCGCCAAGATGGTCTGCCTCGACCTCGACCACCCCGACATCGAGGCCTTCGTCAACTGGAAGGTGCGCGAGGAACTCAAGGTCGCCGCGATGGTCGAAGGGCTCAAGACGCTGCCCAAGGACCAGCAGCAGATCGCCGCGGACCTGGGCCTGAAACTCGATTACGACTTCAACGGCGAGGCGTACTACACCGTCAGCGGGCAGAATAGCAACAACTCGGTGCGCATCCCCGATGCATTCTTCGATGCGCTGGACAAGGGCGAGCCGTGGAACCTCTATCAGCGCACGACGGGCGATGTGCATCACTCGATCGAGTCGCAGAAGTTGTGGGATGAGATCTGCTACGCAGCCTGGCGCTGTGCCGACCCCGGCGTGCAGTTTGACTCGACGATCAACGCCTGGCACACTTGTCCGAACAGCGGGCGCATCAACGCAAGCAACCCGTGCTCCGAATACATGTTCCTCGATAACACGGCGTGCAACCTCGCATCGATCAACCTCCTGCGCTTCTACGACGCGAAGAGCGCAACTTTCGACGTCGAAGGTTATGAGCACGCCATCCGACTCTGGACGATCGTGCTGGAGATCAGCGTCCTCATGGCCGCGTTCCCGAGCGAGGAGATCGCGCGGCTCAGTTACGACTTCCGCACGCTGGGATTGGGCTTTGCCAACATCGGCGCCATGCTCATGCAGGCGGGCATTCCTTATGACAGCGAAGAGGCGCGGGCCCTGTGCGGCTGCCTGACGGCGGTCCTCACCGGCCGCTCGTACGCGGTGAGCGCGGAGATGGCGGGTCAACTCGGCCCGTTCCCCGGCTTCGCGAAGAACCGCGAGCCGATGCTCCGCGTCATGCGCAATCACCGCCGGGCGGCGCACGGCGTCGGCCGCGGCAGCGGGCAGTACGAGAGCCTGCGCATCGCGCCCGTGCCCATCGACCACAGCGCGACGCGGCGAGCCGGCGACCGCTTCGCCAGCGCCGGCAACCTGCTCGCCCGCGCCATGCGGGCGTGGGACGAGGCGCTGCACCTCGGCGAGAAGCACGGCTATCGCAACGCGCAGGTGACGGTCATCGCCCCGACGGGGACGATCGGCCTGCTCATGGACTGCGACACGACCGGCGTCGAGCCGGACTTCGCACTGGTAAAGTTCAAGAAACTCGCCGGCGGGGGCTACTTCAAGATCGCCAACAACTCGCTCCGACCCGCCCTCGAGACCCTGGGCTACCGCGAGCAGCAGGTGCGCGACATCATCCGCTACGTGATGGGGTCGCTGAGCCTGAATGTTCCGATGCCGGGGTCTGAGGGCGGCACGTTTAAGGAGTTCCTCGGCAGGAAGGGCTTCACCGAGGACGATCTCGACGCCGTTGAAGCCCAACTCGGCTCGGTCTTTGAGATCGGCTTTGCCTTCAGCGCCTGGTCGATCCGCGAAGACTTGCTGCGGCAACTCGGCGTGGACGTCGAGAAGGCCCGCGGCAACTCCTCCTTCAGCCTCCTGCGCGAGATTGGACTGAGCGCCGCGCAGATCGAATCGCTCAACGAGACGATCTGCGGCACGCAGACGGTCGAGGGGGCGCCGCACCTCAAGGATGTGCACCTGCCCGTCTTCGACTGCGCCAACCCCTGCGGAAAGAAGGGCACGCGATTCATCGCGCCGCAGGGGCACATCCGGATGATGGCCGCGAGCCAGCCCTTCATTTCCGGCGCGATCAGCAAGACGATCAACCTGCCTAAGGACGCGACGGCAGAGGACATCGCCGCGTGCTACCGGCTGAGTTGGGAACTGGGCCTCAAGGCCAACGCCCTGTACCGCGACGGGTGCAAACTCAGCCAGCCGCTGAACACCAAGAGCGACGCCGCCGTCGAGGCGATGGATGATGGCGAGGAGGATGAAATGGACCTCGAATCCGCAAAAAAAGAGGTTGCCCAAGACGTTTCCGCAGTCGCGGCGATTGCTGCGGCCCCTGACGGGGACAGTGTGCGCACCGTCGAGAAGATCGTCGAGCGCATCGTCGAGCGGCCGCTGCGCCGGCGCCTCGCCGACACGCGACGCAGCCTGACGCACAAGTTCAACGTGGCCGGGCACGAGGGGTATCTCACCGTCGGCCTCTACGACGACGGCATGCCCGGCGAACTCTTCCTCACCATGAGCAAGGAAGGCTCGACGATCGGCGGGCTGATGGACTCGCTGGGCACGGCGATCAGCGTGGCGCTGCAGTATGGCGTGCCGCTCGAGAGCCTCGTGGGGAAGTTCACCCACCAGCGCTTCGAGCCGGCGGGGATGACGACCAATGCCGACATCCCCTTCGCCAAGAGCCTCGTCGATTACATCTTCCGCTGGATGGGCATCCAGTTCATCTCCGGCTATCGCAGCCAGGCGGCGCCGCAGCGCGGCGGGGATGACATCGCTCCGGCGCCGCGGCCAGTCGCCGAGGTCGTCGTGCGCGAGGCGCCTCCATCCCCCGCGCACGGCCCGCGCCACGGGGAGCCGGCCCGCAACGGCGAGGAGCCTCGCCTCGGCGCCGTCGTCGATCGGGAGCACACCTCCATCACCATGACCGAGACGCGCACGCGGTCGCGGACCGTTCTCGACCGGGCGATGGGCGAGCTGATGGGCGACGCGCCGGTGTGCGACGTGTGCGGCGCGCTGACGGTGCGCAACGGAACCTGTTACAAGTGCATGAACTGCGGCAACAGCATGGGATGCAGTTGAGCGAGCAGTGCGCAGCGACGTACGGCCGGCGATGCGGCGCGGCAGCGCCAGGGATTCGCCGGCCGGAAACCGGGATGCGGCTGAAAGGAGGCCAGAACTGTCCGACGGCGAGTGGATGGACCCCGAACCGTTTGCCGGCCTGAGCAGGGAGTGACTCAGAACCGGTCGCGGAGAGCGACCTCGATGGCGGAGTCGATCTCCGCGAGGCCCGACCGCCTCGCGCCGCATCCCCGGATTTCTTCACCGTTGGAGGGGCGTCCCATCCTCCGGGATCTTCGGCCCCCCGACACCCGCCCTGCAGTGGCCCCCACCACCGCTGCAGGGTTTTTCATTTCCACCAGCGGGATTCGTAGTCGCCCGCCGCCGCCGCGTCCACTCCGGCCGCGCGGCCCGGCCCCAGCGACGGCGGCATAGAGTCTCCCATGCCCAGCCTGCCCACGCCCGCCACCGTGCTCATCACCGCGGGGCCCACCTACGAGCCGATCGACGCGGTCCGCTTCATCGGCAATCGCTCGTCCGGGCGGTTGGGCGTGGAGTTGGCGCGGGCCGCTCACGCCGTCGGACTGGATGTCATCCTTGCGCTCGGGCCCAACACCGTCGCGCCGCCCGTTCTGCCCGATCGCATGCGCATCGAACCGTTTCGTTCCTGCGCCGATCTCGAAGCGCTGCTCGCCGATCTCTGGCCGGCGCAGGCGCAGGTGCTCATCATGGCTGCGGCGGTCGCGGACTACCGACCGAAGCAGCCCGCGGCCGCGGGCAAACTCCGTCGCGACGCCGAAGGGCTGACCATCCAGATGGAGGCGACTCCCGATCTCGTCGCCGCCTGCGCGGCTCGCCGCACGCCCGGGCAGAAGGTGATCGGCTTCGCCCTCGAACCCGCCGCATCGCTCGCCCACGCCGCCGGCGAAAAGTTGAAGCGCAAAGAACTCGACGCCATCGTCGCCAACCCTCTCGAAACGATGGACGCCGATGAGATCGACGGATTTCTGATGCGCGCGGACGGAAGGCGGGATTCGCCGGGGCGGCTTTCCAAGCCGATGTTCGCCGCCTGGCTGATCGATCGGGTGATGCGGATGTGAGTGCCGCTTGCGGCTCCGCAACATTCCATCCGACCGGCGAACTTCTGCCGGCTCGCTCCCCTGCGCAGAGCCTCCGGGTCGCGGCTAAACGACCACTCGGTCCCTCAACCCCTTGATGCCCCCCTCAATCCCCGTGCGACATGGTGCAGCGAGATTCCGCCCACTGGCGCATCGAGGCGATGCGTTCGGCCATCGTCACCGCCATCGGTTTGGTCCGTCCGACGGCCTCGACGACGTGGTGCGTCGCGAGTTGCTCGTTGGCGCTGAACGCGCCGTGGAGCGCATCGACGATGAGTTGCTCGATCTCCGCGCCGCTGAAGCCCTCCGTCAGCGCCGCGAGCGTTTCAATGTCGAACGCCTGCGGCATCCGGCCGCGCTTGGAGAGGTGAATCTCGAAGATCCGCTGCCTCGCTTCAGGAGGCGGCAGGTCGATGAAGAAGATCTCATCGAAGCGGCCCTTGCGCAGCAGTTCGGTCGGCAGGCGATGCACCTGGTTGGCGGTGGCGATAATGAAGACGTCGCTGCGCCGATCGTTCATCCAGGTGAGCATGGTGCCGAAGAGGCGCTGGCTGACGCCGCCGTCGGCGTCGCCGCCGCCTTCGCTGGCGAAGGCCTTCTCGATCTCGTCGATCCACAGGACGCAGGGGGCCATGCTGTCGGCCTGTCGCAGCGCCTCACGGAGGTTGTGCTCGGTGTTGCCGATGAAGCGGTTGTAGAGGCCGCCGACGTCCAGGCGCAGCAGCGGCCTTCGCCACTCGCCGGCGACGAGGCGCGCGCAGAAGCTCTTGCCGCAGCCCGGCACGCCGAGGAGCAGCACGCCGCGCGGCGGCTCGATGCCGAACTCGCGCCCCTTGCTCGACATTGCCGCCCGGCGCTTGCGCAGCCAGTCCTTGAGCCGATCGTGCCCGCCGAGCGAATCGAGATTGTCCGCGACGGGCAGCACTTCGAGTTGCCCGTGCGAGGCGATCGTGGCCCGCTTCGCGTTGCGGACGCGATCGACGTCGCGCGCATCGAGGCGGCCGTCCTCGAGGATGACCTGGCGGATGATGCGCTCCGCCTCGATCTCGGTGAGGCCGATGAGCGATTCGGTGAGGCGCGTGAAGTCTTCGCGCTTGAGTTCATGCTCGATCTGCTGGTTGTCGGCGAGGACTTCGCGGTAGACGCGCTTGACGAGTTTCTCAAAGAAAGCGGTGTCGGGAAGGGTGAGGGGAAAGGGAAACGCGAGACGCTGGAGTTCGGCCGGCAGTTCCATCGCCGGACCGAGCAGCACGAGCGTGCTCCCGTTGCGGTGCGCCTGCTCGGCGGCTTCGCGGGCGGCGCGGATGACCTTGGGATCATCCAGGTGCCGCTGGAGGTCGGCCATGATCGCCACCCAGCGGTCCGTGAGCGAGATGAGGTGAAGCAGCGCCGCGGTCGGATCGTTCGTCCCCGAGGCCATTTGCCCTTCGCGCCGGTCGAGCGGCACGAGGCCGCGCACCAGCGACCAGGCCCAGCAGCGCTGCTCGATCGACGCGGCGGCCTCCATGACCAGGCGCACCCCCCGCCGCTCTTCGTGCGTCTCCATCACGATCAGCCCGTGGCCGGAGCGCATCAGGAGGGAGAATCTCTCGGCGTCGCTGCGATCGAGGTCATACGCCATCGTGGCTCTCCCGCGCCGGCTGAGGCGCCGGC
>WYBR01000039.1 GCA_011525805.1 Vicinamibacteraceae bacterium | reverse complement strand
GGTCGTTCACAAAGCGAGGATTGCCGTCGAGGTCGAACTCGGATTCAGGCGGGACGAGCGAATTGCTGCCGGCGTCGATACACGGCGAGCCGTCGCCGAGGCGGTAGTCGCCGTTGGCGGGATCGACGAAGCGCGGGTCGGCGTCGATGTTGCCTTCGCCGGGGTAGCCGCCGTCGATGTTGGACCAGGTCACGCTTGCGGCGCCATGAATCTGGTTGTCGCCGGAGGCATTGCGATTGTCGCGGATGATGGAGTTGGCCACAGTCGCCGACTGGCCCTGGAAACTGATGCCTCCGCCGTCGACCTGCGCGTAGTTGGAAACAAAGGTACATCCTCGAATGACATCGGTTGGCTGGGCGCGCATGCCGCCTCCGCGAGCGTCTTCTCCACCGGCGCCGTTTCGGGCAAACAATGAGTCGATCACGATTGTCGGGCCGTCGAGGCTCCACAGCCCCCCGCCGCCGTTGTCTTCATAGATGTACTGGTTCGAGGAGTTCGAGATGAAAGCGCAGCGCTGATAGTCGGCCTGCTCCGAGGCTGCGCCGCCGCCCAACTCCTGACCCCAATTGCTCAGGAAGGTGCAATCCTGAAACTCGCCGCTGCCATACGCGCCGCCGCCGCCAATCCACGCTGCGTTGGATCTGAAGGTGCATGCAGTGAATGAGGCGCGGCCGCCCGCGACGAAGACGCCGCCTCCGTGCGTGTCGGCAATGTTGCCGACAAACTCGCAGGCCTCAAACTGTGTCTCGGAGTTGAGCACGTAGACGCCGCCGCCTTCGCCGTGGACCAACTGGAGGTGGCCGAAGGCGTGGTTCTCTGAGATCAGGCATCGGTCGAATCGAACGACGCTGTCCTCGACGTAGACGCCGCCGCCGAACGATTGGTACCCTTCATCGCCGAACGTCCGATTGCCCCTGATCGTGCATCGTGTCACCGTGGCGGTCGCGTCGCGGAACGACATCCCACCGCCCGTGTACGCGAGTCCGCTCGTGTTGTCGGAAGCGCTGCAGTCCGCAAGCGTGACCGTCGTGCTCCGCATCGCCAGGCTTGCGCCGCTGATCGCCACGCGTTCGAATGTGGGGGCGCCGCCGACGACTTGAAGGTCCGCGCGCCGTCCGCGGAAAATGAGATCGGTCAGCACCGCATCGCTGTCGGTCATTGACAACGGGGACGCCTGCTCGGCGGTGACCGAGCAGTTGCGGATCGTGGGGTGGCTCGCCGTCACGACGATTCCGGCGCCGTTGTCGAACTGAATGATGAACCCCTCGAACACCGCCTGCGACGGCTCGCCGGACTGAAAGCGAACGGCCACGTTTCCGCCCGCCGAATCATTGATCCGCACGAATCCGTGATCGCCGCGCACGATGATCGCCTTGCCGAGGAAGTCCAGGTCAACATTGCCCGGCCCTGCGTAATCCCCCGGCGCCACGAGCACCGTGTCACTGGCCTCAGCGGCATCGATGCCGGCCTGGATGGTCGGGTACTCCGAAGGCACGCGAAGGATGCGCTGCGCCCACGCCTCGGACCCGCTGAGCAAGACTGCGATGACGACGACAACGGCCCGAACAGCCGCGTGCTGACACCCACTGCGAGCCATAACCGCCTCCTTCGGGCTGAACCTCGAGCCTCGTCGAGTATACCAGATCGGGCGCGCGAGTATTCCGGAATTCTCGCAGCGGCCCGCAGAATTGGGAAAAAGCGGGAAGCGGCAGCCCCGCCAACTCCGCCCCCGCATGGCCCGCATCAGGGCGGGGTTCGGCCGAACGCTACCCGCCGCGGCGCCGAAACACGAACGACCGCCCCGCGTAATCCACCTCGACCCGATCTCCGACCCCGAACTCGCCCGCCAACATGCGGGATGCCAGGCCGTTCTCGATCTGCTGCTGGATCACACGTTTGAGCGGCCTCGCGCCGTAGACGGGGTCGTAACCCAGATCGGCAATCGCCTCCACCGCCGCGTCGGTCAGTTCAACATTGATCTCGCGCTCGGCGAGGCGCCGGCGCAGGAGGTCCACCTGGAGGCCGACGATCCGCTTGATCTCTTCCTTGGTGAGTTGATGGAAGACGATCGTCTCGTCGATGCGGTTGAGCAGTTCGGGGCGCAGGGCCCGCTTGAGTTCATCCTTGACGGTCGCCTCGATCTCCCACTCGGGCGCTTCACGGGCGGCGAGTTCCTGGAGGCGCTGGCTGCCGATGTTGCTCGTCATGACGACGATGGAGTTCTTGAAGTCGACGGTGCGGCCCTGGCCGTCAGTCAGGCGGCCATCGTCGAGCACCTGGAGCAGGACGTTGTACACGTCGGGGTGCGCCTTCTCGATCTCGTCGAGGAGGATGACGCTGTAAGGCCGGCGGCGTACGGCCTCGGTCAGTCGCCCGCCTTCTTCATAACCGACGTAGCCGGGCGGCGCGCCAATGAGCCGCGCCACGGAGTGCTTCTCCATGAACTCGCTCATGTCGATGCGCACCATGGCGTCTTCGGTGTCAAACAGATACTCAGCGAGGACCTTGCACAACTCCGTCTTGCCCACGCCCGTCGGGCCGAGGAAGAGGAACGAGCCGATGGGGCGCCTGGGATCGCCCAGACCCGCGCGGCTGCGGCGCACGGCGTCGCTCACGGCGCGAACGGCTTCGTCCTGCCCGACCATGCGCCGGCCGAGATACTCCTCCATATGGACGAGTTTTTCCTTCTCGCCCTGCACGAGTTTCGAGACGGGAATGCCGGTCCACTTGCTGACGATCTCGGCGATGTGCTCGGGCGTGACCTCTTCGCTGACCATCATCGAGCCGGATTCCTGGCGTTTGCGGAGTTCAGCCTCGGCGAGATCGACGTTCTTCTCGAGGTCGCGCAGTTCGCCGTACTGGATGCGCGCGGCGCGCTCGAGGTCGCCGAGGCGCTGCGCCTGCTCGAGTTCGGTGCGCTTGGCCTCGATCTTCTCCTTCATCTCCTTGACGGTGTCGAGTTCCTTCTTCTGGGCCTGCCACTGGGCGAAGAGGCCGCTGCTCTTCTCGTTGAGTTCGGCGAGTTGCTTGAGCACGGCGTCGAGTTGCTTGCGCGAGGCGTCGTCAGACTCCTGCTTGAGGGCCTCGCGCTCGATTTCGAGGCGCATGATCTCGCGGCGGAGTTCGTCGAGTTCGCTGGGCATGGAGTCGTTCTCGATGCGCAGGCGGGCGGAGGCCTCGTCGAGCAAATCGATGGCCTTGTCGGGGAGGAAGCGGTCGGCGATGTAGCGGTGGCTGAGCGTGGCGGTCGAGATGAGCGCGGGATCGGTGATGCGCACGCCGTGGTGCGCCTCGTAGCGCGACTTGAGGCCGCGGAGAATGGCGATGGTGTCTTCGAGGCTCGGCTCGCCGACGTAGACGGGCTGGAAGCGCCGCTCGAAGGCCGCGTCCTTCTCGACGTGCTTGCGATACTCATCGAGGGTCGTGGCGCCGATGCAGCGCAGTTCGCCGCGCGCCAGCGCGGGCTTGAGCATGTTGCCGGCCGAGACGGCGCCTTCGGCCGCGCCGGCGCCGACGATCGTGTGCAGTTCATCAATGAAGAGGATGATCTGCCCCTTGCTCGCGGCCACCTCGCGCAAGACCGCCTTGAGGCGCTCCTCAAACTCGCCGCGGTACTTCGCCCCCGCGAGCAGGGCGCCGACATCAAGCGCCACGATGCGCGACTGCTTGAGCGAGGCCGGGCAGTCGCCGTTGACGATCCGCTGGGCGAGCCCTTCGGCGATCGCGGTCTTGCCCACGCCCGGCTCGCCGATGAGGACGGGGTTGTTCTTGGTGCGGCGGCTGAGCACCTGCATGCAGCGGCGGATCTCGTCGTCACGCCCGATGACGGGGTCAAGCCGGCCTTCCTGTGCCTTCTCGTTGAGATCGATCGCGTACTTCTTGAGGGCTTCGTACTGACTCTCCGCGCCGGGGTCGTGGACGTTGGAGACGCCCGAGGCTTCGCGCATCTGCTTGATGGCCTTGAGCACGTCATCGCGCTTCACGCCGTTGACGGAAAGCACTTCCTTGGCGTCGGACTTCACGTCGGCGAGCGCGAGGAGCAGGTGCTCGGTTGAGACGTAGGAGTCGCTTAGCGCCTTCGCTTCAGCGTCAGCCTTGTTGAGCACGGCGACGGTGTCGGAGGCGGCGGAGGGCTGGGCGCCCGACACCGTCGGCAGGCGCTTGAGTTCGCTGCGGGCGATGGAGGCAATGCGATCGGGGTCGGCGGCGGTGCGTTCGAGAATGGAGTGCGCGACGGATGGCCCCGCCTGGCCGGTGCCGTCGAGCATCGCGGCCAAGAGGTGCAGCGGTCGCAACTCGGCGTGCTGCATGCCCGTGGCCAGTTGCTGGGCGTCCGCGAGCACCTGCTGGGCGAGCGTGGTGAAACGGTCCATTCTCATCAGGGTGTCCTTCGCGGAGACGCGATCCCCTCCCCGGCCGAGCCTCCATGAGATGGTTGCAAGCGGCGCGCCAGGTGCCTGTTGGCTAAGTTACTGCAAAACATTGATTTGCGCACCTCGACGGTGAGGCCGTTCGCGCAAACTGGCCGGGGCCGGCTGCCGCCCTGCCGATCTGACAGTCGCCCCCGGCGTGCTTGATGCGGTCATCTGCGTTCAGCACGCCGCCAGCCGCTCGGCCTCGGCGGTGGGTCGAAGGCGATTATGCGGACCGTCAGGCGCCGGCGCCGGCGGAGGTGGTGCGCCTCCCACGTGACTTGCTCGTGAGGGCCGATCAGGCCGGAGGTGCGGCCGGCCACGGCTCGCTCGCCGGTCGCGGCCATGCTTCGCTGGTGGAAATCGATGTCGCGCGCGAGATCGACGCAAACCTCGAGGGGAGCGCGGATGTCGGTGGAGTAGATGAGGCGTGTGGGGCGGCACCATGTGAAACTGGGGAATGCCGATCGTGCCTCGCCGCGAAGGAGACACCGAAGGCCGGGCTCCCATCGGACGTTGGGCGAGCCCAGGACACAAGGGGCAGGGCATCCGCCGTGCCCGGGGCTGAGCGGCCTGGGGCGGCGCCGCCGTGCGACTGCTGAAAAATCTCGGTATTTTTGTTCACGCGGATTTCTTTTTCGTTGAAAGAGCGGATACTTTGACCCACATCAGGCGCCAGTACGTGTATCTCAGTGGGGAAACCGACATGAACTCAGGAATCGCGTTGCGGAGAAGGACTCGGTTGCCGGAGGCGCCGAAGGGCGGCCTGATCGCGGGGCTGCTTACGGCGGCACTGGCTTGGCCTGCGCTGGCGGACCATCCCAACATCATCTTCATCCTTGCCGACGACATCGGCACCGAGGCGATCGAGGGGGCGGCCTGGCCCAACGAACTCAACTGCCACACTCCCAACCTGGCGCAGTGGGCCTCGGCCGGACGGTCCTTCACCAATGCTCGCGTCTACCCGGTCTGCTCACCGACGCGCGCCGCGATGATGAGCGGGCGCGAGGCCCTGCGCACGGGCGTCGGCGGCGTGCTCTGGCCGCAGACATCTTCGCCCCAGCGCGAACTGCTGTCGCTCCACAACGACGAGCGGACGATCGGCGAAGCCCTCCAGGCGCGCGGCTATCACACGATTCTCATCGATAAGTGGCACCTCGGCTGGGACGACGCGGCGGGCGTCATGCCGGGCGACCAGGGATTCGACGTCTTCCACGACTACCGCGACACGCTGCCGCTCGATGATCCGCTGCAGGTGGGTGACGAGCACATCAGCCTGACGGTGGACCTGGCGATCGACGCCGTAGAGAACCGGCCCAACCGCACCGACCCGTACGCCCTGTTTTTCTGGACGCTTGATGCGCATGAACGGCAGGGGGACGGCAGCCCGCAGAACTTCAAGTGGTGGAAGGTCCATTCCGACCTCCTGCCCAGCGGCGAAAACTACTACGGCCCGGGCAATGACAATCCGCGCAACCGGTACCGCGCAGTTGTCGAATCGCTCGACACCGAACTGTTCCGGCTGCTGAACAGCCTGGGAGTCGTGGACAGCAACGGGAATTACCGGCGCAACAGCGACACAATCGTCGTCTTCCTCGGCGACAACGGCACGCCGCGCCAGGTCTCCACGTTCGGCGATCGGGCGAAGGGATCGCTCTTCGAGGCGGGCATTCGAGTGCCCATGTTCGTGTTCGGCGAGAACGTGCCGTCGGACGGACGCATTGAGTCTCGGCTCGTCAGCGCCGTCGATCTCTTCGAGACGCTGGCCGACGTCGGCGACGTCGACGCGGGCGACCGCGGCGCAGCGCTCCGCGACAGCCGGAGTTTCGCCGACCTCATCGGCTACTCGCGCAGCGGTCCCGTGCGCGAGTTCAGCGTGTCGGGCCGCGGTCATCCCGACGACCCGACCCAGGCGCAGGTCTCCATTACGGACGGGCGCTACAAGATCATCGCGCGGGGAGGCGGGGCGATGCTCGCACCCCTGAATTCCGATCAGTTCTACGACCTCCAGAACGATCCGCCGGAACAGCGCGACCTTGTCCGCCTCGGCATGAGCGGATCGGAGCGCGCGCGCTACAACGCCCTGCGTGACGAGATCGTGAACCACTGGCCCATCGCGATGAACGTGCGCGCCTCGAACCAGGTGGACATCCCCCTCGACGACGTCATGTGGATCGACTCGCGGGACCGGCAGGGCACGGCCACGCTCACGCTCGGACATCTGGCCCCCGGCGATCCGGGAGAGGTTGAGTCGCGAATCCTTGCTCGCTTCGCGGTCGACCGCCTGGAGAACCTGCTCCCCCCCGGCAAAGACGTCAGCGACATCGTTCGGGCCCAGATCGCGTTCGGCTTCGCGCGGGATTCAGGCGACGCCACTGAGACGGACACTGGGGTGATCGCCATCCACCCGATGACGGAAGCGTGGTCGTCTTCCGGCTCGACGCGCTGGTCGGACATCGTCAACGCGCTCAACGGCGGCCGCGTGCTTGGCCGGGTGGACGTAGCGCCGCACATCATCCCCAATCCGCTCGGATCGCAGCAGATGGGCGTGCCGATGCCGATGGGCACGCCGCTGAGTTTCGGCCACAGCAACGACCTCCTCGAGCAGGTGCTCGACTGGCACGAGCGGCCGTGGACCAACGACGGCGTGATGCTCAGCGTCGAGGCGCTGCCGAATCTTGAAGGCGACCAGCGCGTGTTCCTCATGAATCGCGCGGTCATCCGCCTGACGCTTCAGTAGCGCTTCGGCGGCGCTCAGGAGCGCCAGACGAAGGTCTCGAGGAACTCGCGCAGGTGCCGCGCGGTCGGGAAGGCGCGGCCGATGAGGTCGTTGCGCAGGCCTCGGCAGATGGCCTTGATCTCCGCGGGCTGCCTGCGGTAGTGCGCCCGGCCGCCGACGGCGTCGTACAGCAGGCGGGCGAGGTTTTGCACGTCTTCGCGGAAGTGCGTCGGCGTCGGCCGGCCCCAGTGGAAGAAGTCGACGATCTTCACCTCGAAGAAGATCCCGCGTCGCCGGACCATGACGTTGCCGTCATGCAGATCGCCGTGGTACTCGCGCAGGTTGTGCACGTCTTCCAGACCCCGCGCGAGCGCGTAGATCAGGTGCAGCGCCTCGAACGCCGGCATGCGCCCGCCGCGGAACCGGGCGACGAAGTCGTGCAGGAGAATCCCATCCACGTACTCGCTGATCAGGCAGGTGATCGGAAGGTCGCGGTGACGGAGCACTTCGGAGTGGTGATACTGGATGACGATCGAGCACTTGCTCAGCCGCTCGAGTTTCTTGGCGTAGAAGGTGACGGCCCGGTCGTGGACGTTGCGGTGCGGGAAGAACAGTTTGGCGGCGCGGTGAATGCCGGTGCGGCGCTCGACGACTTTGTAGACCTCCCCCTCCCACCCGCTGCCCAGGCGCGACTCGACGAGGTACTTGCCGCCGATGATCCGGCCGGGGCGGAGGTTGAAGGCGTTGATGCGCGGGACCTTGGCGGGCATGAGCGGGGATGATATCACCCGGCCGCGAAAGGCCCCGCCGCCGCGCGAACTCGAACTGCAAAACCGGGGTCGCTCCCCCGGCCAAACGATGCGAGCGGCCCGGTCCCGAAGCGCCCTCGCGGCCGCGACAACATCACGGGCCCGGCCGGCGAAGATACACTTCCGGTCCGCGCGGCCCGCCGCCGGAAACGAGTCCCCCATGCCCACCTACGTCTACCAGGTCGTACGCGAGGACGGCGCCGAAGGGGAGACCTTCGAGGTCTTCCAGAAGATGAGCGAGCCGCCCCTCTCGCGCCACCCGGAGACGGGCGAGCCGGTGCGTCGGGTCATCCAGGCCGCCAACATCCCCCTCAAGCACACCGACCGGGCTGAGGCGAAGCGGATCAGCAATGAGAACCTCGACCGGCTCGGCTTCACGAAGTACGAGCGGGCGGGCGGGGGCTTTTACGAGAAGAAGGCCGGCAAGGGGCCCAACGTCATCTCCGCCGACGACTGAGACGCCCGATCAGCCGACTTCGCGCGTCTGGAAGAGCATCACCGCGAGGGCGATCATGCCGGAGATGTACAGGGCGCTGTAGAGCGCCACAAGGCCGAGGTGCCTCGGCGGGATGAAGTGCTCCTGGCTCAGGGCGTCGCTGAAGGAGAGGGCCTGGAGGTTGGGCGGGATGGACCAGACGATCCGCCAGGGCGCGTGAATGCGCTGCGGGCCGTCGATGATGTAGTCGTCCACCTGCGGCGGGCGCTCCATCGGCTCGGCGCCGACTCTCACCAGCCGAGCGCTGGAGTAGGAGACGTTTTCGAGCCGCGCCTTGCCGGGTCCGAGCAGGCCGAACCCGACGTTGTCGGAGGAGAGATAGACCTCCATCCCGTCGGCGAGGTCGATGCCGCGATCGAAGATGACGTGGTAGGCGTCGCCGTCGTCGCTGAAGTCGTCGTCGTGGTCGTCGATGACGTTGATCTCGACGATGCGGCCTCGGGCGTTGGACTCGAACGCGCGGCGGCCGAAGAGGGTGTCGGTGAGCAGGCCGATCACGAAGACGACGAGGCAGACCACGACGGTCATGACCTGGCTGAGGCGCGTCGAGGCCGCCAGCGCGACGGACGCGACGACGAGCAGGGCGAGCAGCACCCCGGCCAAGGCCATGAGCACTTCCGGCTGAAGGCTGGGCGAGAGGAAACTGGCGTTGTACGTCTCTTCGCTCGCCTTGAGCAACTGCACGTTCCACTCCCGGTCGAACAGGAGCACGGCCAGCCAGGCGAGCAGCGACAAGGGAAACAGCGAGCCGACGGCGGTGCTGGTGAAGACCCAGCCGTAGAAGAAATTGCACCACAGCCCGACGCCGACGGAGACGAAGACGGCCAGAAGGCCGAAGGTCAGGACGACCGGGTCGCCCGTATCGCGGGCCGTCTGCATAACCCCATAGCGTTTGATGAGCAGAAACGCGCAGGAGAGAATGACGGCCGCGACGAGCAGGGCCGCAGCCACGCCGACGTACTTGCCGACCACGAAGACCGGCCGGCCGACGGGCTTGGAGACCAGCGCCAGCACCGTCTTGTTTTCGATTTCCCGTGTGACGACGCTGGTGGCGACGAAGGCGGCGATGACCAGCCCGCAAAGGAAGATCGTCGCCAGCCCCATGTCCACCATGAACAGATTGTCATCCGAGAGCGTGAAGGTGCTCAGCCCCGGCGTGATGAGCAGGGCGAGAATGCCCACCGCGATCATCACGAGGTAGATCGGCTGGCGGATGCTCTCGACGAAGGTGTTGCGGGCGATGGCGAGGAACTGTTCGAGCATGAGCCTTCCGGTCGTCGCAGAGCGGGCGGCGGCCGCGACCGCCCCGATGAATCGGTACGTCGGCTATCCTAGGCGGGTTTGATGGGAATCGAGAAATCCTCAATTCCGGTGCGAACCGTATTCGCGCCTGCGTCGTAGGCGAGAGTTGAGACGGAATCCGGCGTCGTTCACCGGCCGGGGGACCGGCCGGGCGGACGCTCTCTCGCTTCTCCAGCGCGCCGAAGAAGTTTGCTTGAATTGCGGGCTTCGGGTATCGTACGTTCTTTCGTCGGGGGGTCCCGCCCCCTCCCTGTCACGCGGGATCGAGGGCTGCGCCAGACCATGAGGATCAACCACGAGACATATCGGCGTGCGGCGACGGCCGCCATATTCGCGTCGATCTTCCACCTCGTGCTCACCTGCGTCGTCTTCGTGCTCGGCTACGTCGTGGGGGACGACGCCACGCGCGTCGCCGCCTATTCGATGGTGTGCGGCCTGCCGATCTGGGTCATCCTCGTCCTGCTCTTCCACCAGCACCGCCTCGAACGCCTGGAAGCCCTCGAGCACGAGCAACTTCGCTCGCGGGCCGACGCCGCGGGGAGCATCTTCGAGTTCGACGAGAACGAAACGGCCTTGCACGGCAGCCGCCTCAAGTGGATGCACCGGCTGCTCGTGCCGTCGATCAGCCTCGCCATCGCGCTCCTCTACATCGGGCTGGGCCTCTGGCAGCGAGGCGTGATCGAGGGGCGAACGCTCGACCCGATGTCGGCGTCGTCGCAGGCGCCGGGCGTGCGCGTCGCGGCGGTGACGTCCGCGGGCTACGGGATCGGGATCACGGCCGCGATCGCGCTGGTGTGCTTCGTCGTCTCGTGGTTTCTCGGGGGGATGAGCCGCCAGCCGGCCTGGCGCCTTCTGCGGGCGGGGGCGACGGTAACGGTCGGGGCCGCGCTCGTCAACGGCGCCCTGGCGGTCGGATACGGATTCCGAGTGAACGGGAACGCGGCGGTGCTCGAGTTCCTCGGCCACGCCCTGCCGATCTACATGATGGCGCTGGGGCTGGAGATCGGCGTCGCCTTCATCCTCAATCTTTACACGCCGCGAAAGCCCGGCGAATACCCCCAGCCCGCGTTCGACTCGCGCATCCTCGGCCTGCTCGCCGCGCCGGAGTCGGTCGTCAAGTCGATCAACGACGCGATTAACTACCAGTTCGGCTTCTCGGTCACGTCGACGTGGTTCTACCAGTTGCTCAGCCGGCAGATCGTCCCGCTGGCGGGGTTCATGGCGCTTCTCATCGTCCTGCTCAACTGCGTGGCGATCGTTCAGCCCAACGAGCAGGGGATTGTGATGTCCTTCGGGCGCCTGGCGCGCGGCGGCGAGGTCTTCTCCTCGGGCCCGATTCTCAAGTGGCCGTGGGAGCGCGTGGCGCGCTATCCCGTGGCCGAGATTCACCAGGTGCTCGTCGGCACGGAGGCGGCCGCCGATTCTACCAAGGACACGGAAGACACCCCCATCCTCTGGGACAACACGCACGCGCTAGGCAAGGAAGAACTCATCATCGTCGGCCCGGACCGCCTCGCCCGAACCGGCGACTCGAACGGCGACGCGTCGAGCACGCTGGCCCGCAGCATCGCGGTCGTCAACGCCGAAGTGCCCGTCCAGTTCCGCGTCAAGGAAGGCGTGGACGCCGGCGGCCGGCCCGAACTGCTCAATTACATCGACTTCGTCAGCGGGGGCTGGGACCAGCGCGAGCGCCTGATCCGCCACATCGCCACGCGCGCGGTCAATCGGCATCTCGCCTCGCTCTCGATCGACCAGGTGCTCGGGCCGGAGCGATCGCGCCTCTCCGACGATCTGCGCCGCCTCATCCAACAGGACCTGGACAAGTGGAACGCGGGGATAGAGATCGTCTTTGTCGGGGTGGCGGGCATCCATCCGCCGACGGACGTGGCGGCGAGTTACCAGGAAGTTCTCTCGGCGCAGGAGATGAGCCAGTCGCTGGTGCAGGAGGCGAGGCGGCTGGCGACGGAGCGCCTCTCAAAGGCGGCGGGCTCGGCGGCGCTGGCGCGTTCGATCGCGGCGGAGATCGAGAGACTCAACGCGATGAACGACTCGGACCCGGCGCGGGTCGAGCAGGCGCTGAGGGTGGAGCGGGCCGTGCTCGCGGCCGGAGGCGAGGCGGCGCGGAAGATCCTCCAGGCGCGGGCGGACCGGTGGACGGCGCAGAACGGCCAACTTGCGGCTTCGATCCGCCATGGCAGCAGTTCGCTCCCCTACCTCGCGGCGCCGAGTTTCTACCAGGCCAAGGAGTACCTCGCCGCGATGCGCCGCGCGCTCGCGGGCCGGCAACTCATCATCGTGCCCCCGGGCGTCGAGATCCGCACCAACATCGACCTCAAGCAGGATCCGACCATGATCAACCTCACGAACATCGGCGCCGTCACCGACGCCGCCAACGAGGCCCTGAAGAACTGACGCCGCCGGCGCACGAACTCGACGGGAAAGGCTCGACCTGAATGAATCGAATCGCTCTCTACATCATTGCCGTGATCGTCGGGGTGACGCTCCTGCTGTTCACCTGCACCTACCAGGTGCGGTTCAACCAGACGGCGATCGTGACGACGTTCCGCAAGATCAGCGGCGTCGTGGCGGAGCCCGGCCTGCACTTCAAGTGGCCCTACCCCATCCAGTCCGTCAAGCACTACGACTCGCGCGTGCGCGTGCTCGAGACGCGGCTCGAGAACGTGATGACCAAGGACAGCCAACTCGTCATCGCGCAACTCTTCCTCGCCTGGCGGATCAAGGAGCCGAGGACCTTCTTTCGCGTGATCGTGTCGGAGCAGACGGCGGACCGGCGGCTTAACGAACGCCTGCGCTCGGCGATGGGCGTCTTTTCTGAGTTTAACTTCCACGACCTGCTCGAAGAGGCGGCGCTCGGCTCGGAGGAGCCCAGCCGACTCGCGCAGGTTGAGGCGCGGATCATGGAACTGCTCGCCAGCCCGACGGACGAGTCGAAAGGCGTGCTGGATGAGTACGGCATCGAGCCGGTCGCGCTGGGCATCAGCCGCTTCATCCTCCCCGAGAACACGAGCAAGGCGGTCTTCGAGCGCATGAAGAAGACGCGCGAGGCGATCGCGACGGAGACGTCGGCGGCGGGCGCGGCCGAAGCGGCGCGGATCACCGCGCGGGCGGAGAGCGACGCCGCCGCGATCGAGTCCTTCGCGGGCGTGCGGGCCGAAGCGATCCGCTCGGAGGGCAACCAGGAGGCCGCGAAGTACGCCGCGAGCCTGGCGCGGAATGAGAAGTTCGCGATCTTCCTCCAGAAACTCCAGGCCCTCGAGGCGATCATCAGCAAGGACACCAAGGTCATTCTCGAAGCGACGCAGTGGCCCTTCGACCTGCTCACCGGGCCGCAGGGCGCGACGGGCGCGGCCAGCGCGAGCGAGGGGCAGGAATGACGCATGGCTGACGACCTCATCAACCTGACGCCACCCTCGAGCCCCGCGGCGCCCGGCGGCACCGGCCCGCGGCCGCCGGCGCGCTTCGAGACGCCCGGAGGCGACGACGAGTTCGATCCCGCGAACCGCTCGCTCGCCAGCGCGCTGCGCATCGCGTTCATCGCGCTCCAGGTCGTGATGGCGGTGCTCGTGGCGATGTACTTCTTCTCGGGATTGCAGCAGGTGCCCGAGCAGTCGCGCGGCTTGCGGTTCCTCTTCGGGCGCATGCAGGACGCCGAGCCGCTCGAGGCAGGCGGCTATTTCGTCTGGCCCCCGCCCATCGGCGACATGCTCCTCGTCCCCAGTTCGCAGCAGGAGATCGCGCTGAGCGAGGAGTTCTGGCCCCAACTGAGCGAAGAGCAGAAGCGGCGCGAGTTCCGCACGCTCACGGAGATGGACAAGTTCTCGCTCGTGCCGGGCAAGGACGGCTCGGTCATCACTGCCGATCACAACCTCGCGCACACGCAGTGGACGGTGCAGTACCAGATCGTCGATGCGCGGCTCAATCAGGAGACGGTTCCGCTGACCATGGTCCCTTCGCTGGTGGGCAGCGCCGTCGAGCGGGCCGTGGTCCTCGGCGCAGCGCAGACGACGCTCGACGACATCATGCAGTCGCGCGACCGGCTGACGACGAAGGTCAAGCAATATGCGCAGGAGTTTCTCGACCGAATCGACTGCGGCATCCTGATCACGGGCGCCTCCTACCAGGCCTACCCGCCGATCCCCGCCCAGGCGAGTTACGAGAGCGTCAACCAGGCGCACGTGCAGGCGGCGCAGGCGAAGGTCGAGGCGGAGCGTGCGGCGAGCGAGCGGCTCAACGCCGTCGCCGGTCCGGCCCATCAACCATTGCGCGCTCTGATCGGGGAGTACGAGCAGTTGCAGGCGCTGGCGCGCACCGACGCGGCCAGGGCCGCCGACGCCGAGGCCAAGCGGGCCGAAATCGACGCCATCCTCTCCGGAGACGCCGTCGGCGGAGCCGTGGCGTCGATCATCGGCAAGGCGCGCAGCGACCGCGGCGAACTCGTCGCCTCCTTCCGCAACGACGTCGAGCGCTTCAACGCGTGGATCGACAGTTTCGAGAGCAACCCGACGCTCACGGCGAGCCTGCTCTGGGCCGAGACGATGAGCCGCGTGGCCAAGCGCAACCACGAGTGGTTCAGCATCGCGCCGGGCACGAAAGTCCTGATCATCGACCTCAATCCCGACCCGGAGCGGGCGCGCCGCCTGCAGCGCGAGAAGTTCTCCGGCCAGGCACGAAGCGGGCTTGAATAGGCGCCCGCCGCGCCGCAGCACCCGAGAAGTGCGGAGGCCAGATTGTGAGACCCGCCGACACCACCACCCGCACGCCCGTCGTCCTCGCGCAGGGCCTCACCAAGGTCTTCTCCGATTTCTGGATGCGCGCTCAGGTCCGCGCCGTGGACAACCTCGACCTGCGCATCGAGCCGGGGCAGATCTTCGGCCTCATCGGTCCCAACGGCTCGGGCAAGAGCACGACGATCAAGATGCTCCTCGGCCTGCTGCACAAGACCTCCGGCCGGCTCACCGTCTTCGGCAAGCCCCCCTCCGACATCGCCGTCAAAAAGCGCATCGGCTACCTGCCTGAGGAGTCCTACCTCTACCAGTTCCTCAACTCGCGCGAGACGCTCAATTTCTACGCCAAACTCTTCGGCTACCCGCGCGCCATCCGCAATCGGCGCACCGAGGAACTGCTGCGCATGGTCGGGCTCGACGCGGTCGCCCACCGGCCCGTCGGCCAGTTCTCCAAGGGAATGCAGCGCCGCGTCGGCATCGCCCAGGCCCTCATCAACGACCCCGAGTTCCTCATCCTCGACGAGCCGACGTCCGGCCTCGACCCGATCGGCATCCGGCAGGTCAAGGACCTCATCCTCGACCTCGGCAAGCGCGGGAAGACAATCCTCCTCAGTTCGCACCTGCTCTCCGAGGTCGAGGACGTCTGCGATTCGATGACGATCCTCTATGGCGGCAAGAAGCGCGCCGAAGGCACGCGCGATCAATTGCTCACCGCCTCCGACCGCACCATCATCGAAACCGACGCGCTCGACGAGCAGCAGGCGGAGGCGGTCGCCCGCTTCATCGAAGAGCGCCAGGGCAAGCGAATCGTGCGCGTCGCGCCGGCGCGGCAGAGCCTCGAGTCGCTCTTCATGTCGATCGTCGAGCGGGCCCAGGCGGAGCGGATCAGCACCTCGGGCGCCGGGCGCGGCGGCCCGACCGCGGCCTTCCTCCGCGGCGTCGGCCCCGAGGAAGAGCCGAGCGGCGAGGACGTGATCGCCGGCCTGATGCGTGAGCCGTCCGCCACGGCAGCCGCACGGCCCGGGCCCGCAGCGCCCTCCGCCCCGCCCCGCGACCAGCCCGATCAGAGCCTTCTCGACTCGCTCGTCCGCGAAGAGCCTCTGCCGTGGTCGGATCAGCCCGGCTCGCAGCCGGCCGCGCCGACGAAAGCGCAGGAGGAGGTCGATCGATCGGTTCTCGAATCGCTGCTTGGCTCGAAGGAGCCGCCGCGCCCGTCGGACGCGGATCGCGGCCGGCGGAGTGAGTGATCCACCGTGCCCATCACCGCCCTCAACCAGCAGGATGTTGCCGAGACGCGCCGCGCGACGCTCAGCGCCCGGCTCTCCGCCGCCGCGTCGCGGCTCAACCGGCTCCAGCAGTTGCTCGCGTTCAAGATCGCCGCGACCGCCGTCGGACTCATCGCCGTCGGCGTGCTGGCCGCGCTCGAGTCGCGCGACGCGGCGACGTGGCTGCCCGAGGCCCTGCGCGAGAATCTCGCGAGCAGCACCGTGATCGCCCTGCTCGCCGTCGTCGGCGTCGTGTGGCTGGGCATGACGATCTCAGCCCTCGCGATCCAGGCGGTCGCCGTTCCGCTGTGGATGCTCCTCAACGCCTCCGGGCACGACCTCTGGGCGCAGATCATCCTCGGAATCGGCACGCTGCTCGTGCTCTTCCTGCTGCTCATCCAGACGGCGCGGGTGCTGCTTTCGGCGCCTCTCGGGCCTATCGCCGTCGCCCGCCTCCTGCTCGACGAAGCAGTGCGGATGAAACTCGCGCTCGTCTTCATCGTCCTGCTCATCATCTACATTCCCCTGCTCGCCACGCAACTTGACGAGCACGAGCGCCTCCAGTACCGCCTCCAGACGTTTCTCAGTTACGGCACGGGGGTGAGTTACGCCCTCCTCGCCGTCCTGACCGTCTTCCTCTCCACCGCGACGGTCGCCTTCGAGCAGCGCGACAAGCAGATCTTCCAGATCGCCAGCAAACCTCTCGGCCGCTTCCAGTACCTTCTGGGCAAGTGGCTGGGCCTGATCGTCCTCAACGCGGTGCTGCTGCTGATGACCGGCGGGGCGACCTTCTGGTTCACCCAGTACCTCCGCACCCAGCCGGCCACCGACGCCTACGACGAACTCGCCGTCTCCGAGCAGGTGCTCACCGCCCGCGTGGGCGTGCGGCCGAGGGCGGAGGACTTTCGCCAGGAAGCGCTGCGCCTCGCGGCGGAGCAGTGGCGCAACGAATCGGTCCGCCGCGACCTCAACAACGATGGGCGCATCGACGACCTCGACGCCGCGCAGTACGTCGCCACGCAGGGCAACGAGATGCTCAGCCGCCTCCAGTCCGAGCGCCTCTCCATCCCTCCGGGCGAGTACCGGGAGTACGAGTTCCGCAACGTCCGGCCGATCTCGCGGCGCGTCAGGGCGACGGTGCGCTTTGACGGCGAGCCGATCGTCCTGCCCGACCGCATCCAGTCCCTCGTCGATCTCCGAATCACCAGCGCCGACGGCCGCGTCTCCTACCTCGCGGATGAGAACTTCCGACTCGGCTTCACCGAGGACGAGACGCTGGTCTACCTCGCCCCGGCCGAGATCCAGAAGCAGACCGCCACGCCGATGGTCGAGGGGCAGACGATCCTCATCAACTACTTCCCGCGCAACGCGCTCACGCTCCGCTTCAAACTCAACTCCGGCGAGAACATGCCCGACGTGCAGTTGCCCATCACCGTCATCATCCCCGACCGGGCGATGATCGCGCAGCGGGCGGTGCTCGTGCAGACGCAGACGATGCTCATTCCCGCGGGATTCGTCCGCGACGACAACAGCCTCGTGATCTACTTCGTGAACGGCGACCCGCGCACGGAGCAGGCGCACCCGGAGACGATCACGATCCCGTGGGACGGCCTCGAACTCATGTACAAGGTGGACACGTTCGAGTGGAACTACTTCCGGGCGATGCTCATCGTCTGGCTCAAACTCGGCTTCCTCGCGATGCTGGGGATCGCGGCGGCGACGTTCGCCAGTTTCCCCGTCGCCTGCCTGCTCGCGTTCACCATCTTCTTCGGGGCCGAGTCCGCCCCCTTCCTCGCCGCCTCCCTCGAGAACTTCGACAAGGTCGATCCCGTAACGAAAGAGCGGCTGTATGTGAATACCGTCGTCTACCAGATCGCGTCGGGCATCCAGTGGCTCCTGCGGCAGTACGGGACCATCCGGCCGACGCAGAGCCTCATCGAGGGTCGGCACATCTCGTGGACACTCGTGAGCCAGACGGTTCTGTGGATCTCCGTCCTCTGGACGGGGCTGACGGCGCTGCTCGGGTGGGTCGTGTTCCGCAACCGGCAGGTGGCGATCTACTCGGGGCACGCGTGAGGAGCGGGAGGCGGCAATGACGCGCGACCGATGGATTCAAGCCGTGGCAGCCCTGGTGCTGATCGCCTCGCTCACGAGCGCGGGGTGGCTCATGCCGGCGATCAACGCCTCGGCGAGCGATGCGCAACTGAAATACACCGACGAAGCGGCCGCCGGCGCTCCGGCCGCGGTCGTCGTCGCGCAGAGCATCGGCGTGGTGCGCGGCATGATCGCCAACTACCTCTGGATCCGCGCCGACAAACTCAAGGAGGACGGCAAGTTCTTCGAGGCCTACCACCTCAGCCGCTGGATCACCCAACTCCAGCCGCGCTACGCCTCCGTCTGGCAGTTCCAGGCGTGGAACATGGCCTACAACATCTCCGTCGCCACCCACACCCGCACCGAGCGCTGGCAATGGGTGCGCGACGGCATCCAACTGCTGCGCAACCACGGCATCCGCTACAACCCCAGCGAGATGATGCTCTACCGCGAACTGGCGTGGTTCTTTCTCCACAAGATCGAAGGCTTCACCGACGACGCCAACAAGTTCTACAAGCAGCAGCTGGCCGATGAGTGGCAGGGGATCCTCGGCGAGCCGCCCTACGGGCAGGCGGAGCGCCTCGCGTGGATTCAGCAGATCGCCGACGCCCCGGAGCGGTGGGACCGGGTGGTCGAGATGCAGCCGGCCGCGGCCGACCTCTCCGCCGCGCTCCAGGCCGCCGGGTTCGACCTCGACGAATTCCTGCTGCGCACCGTCGAGACCATCCGCGCGCTGACGTCCAGCACGCTGGCGAGGCGCACCGGCCTGCTCGAGCGCCTCGACGCGAGTGAGAGCGAGCTCACGCCCGAAGCGCGGGAACTCTACGCGCCCGTGCTCGCGCTGCGGCCGCTGCTCGCCGAAGAGCGCTACGCCGACGCCTGGCCGATCGTCCTCGCCCACGCGCGCAAACGCCTCCTGCTCGACCACTACAACATGGACCCCGCCTACATGGCCAAGTTCAGCCGCGACTTCGGCCCGCTCGACTGGCGCTCCCCCGCCTCCCACTCGCTCTACTGGGCGGCCGTCGGCGTCGAGCGCGGGCTGAGCCGACGCGACCAGCACGACTTCGACCGCATCAACACCGACCGCATCCTCTTCCACTCCGAACAGGCGCTCAAACGCGCTGGCCGCGTCTACTACGACTTCCTAACCAAGGAACTCACCTTCGGCCCCGACCTCCGCTTCGTTCCCTTCTACGAGAACGTCTACGTCCTCATGAGCGAGCGGCTCATCAAGAATCAGATCATCGAGGATCCCGTCACCTTCATCGACGGCTACCGCAACTTCCTCATCGACGCGGTGCGCGAGTACTACATGTTCGGCGAATACGAGAAGGCCCAGGAGGTCTACGACCGCCTGCGGACGGACCCGAAGTTCCAGCAGTGGGACAAGCCCGATCGCTTCACACACGCCCTCGAGGAGTTCATCCTGCTCGAAACCGGCGACCGGTGGTCGTCGATCCACGTCGCGACCAACGACGTGATCGCCCTGCTCACGACCGCGTTCCGCCGCGGCCTGGGGCGCGGCGATCAGAAGACCTACAACGCCAACGTGCGGATGGCCCGGGCCATCTACGACTACTTCTACCGCGAAATCGGAAACCCGACGACGGCCGTCACCCCCGACGACGGCCGCCTTTCGTTCGAGTGGGACAAGATGTTCGTCCAGGCCTTCCAGATGGCGATGACCGACGGCATCTCGACGATGGAGGAGCGCCTGGCCATCTGGGAGCGGGCGGACAACGACTTCAAACTCAAGACCTACGACCTGATCGTCAGCGCCCTGGACGAGGCGCTGATGCGAAGCGGCCTGCCGATGGAACTCGACGAGGCCTTTCCGCCTCCGGCAGGGCTCGAAGCCTACCGCGCGCTCAAGCAGCAGGAAGCGGCGCAGGAGCCGGGCGCCCCGCCGGTGCCGATCGAGCGGAAGTGACGCGGCGGTTGGACCGATCATTCAACCAGGCGCGACCCCGGGCGCCGGTCCTGCGCCGATCCGGGGCCGATCCCGCGCCCGCCCCAGGCTCACTCGATCCGCGCGACGTTGCTCGTGGAGCAGGTGGCGAGGTCGAGCAGTTGAAGGTAGCCGCCGCAGGCGCCGGGTCCGGCGCTGGCATTGAGTGTGCGCGAGCCGTCGGGGCCCGAAAGCCCTTGAAAGACAAGATGGATTCCGGGTGCACCAAGACTAATCTGCACACCTGCGCAAGGCCGATTCGGGGGCACCGAGTAGGTTCCCGATTCCCTTGCATACAACAACGCAACTCCCCCATCCGGTGTCGCCCCCGACCACTCCACCGTGATCGGCCCACCGGATGGACATGACGGCCGGAGAACGAGGCGCGGCTCCGGTACAGCGAACCGCAGCACGAACGCGTCATTGCCGCCGCCGTAGCGATTGAGCCTGCCGACGAAATCGTCAGACCGTGCGCCACCCGCAACATAGATCGCGCTGTCGGAGCCGACCGCCACACCGGACCCCCAGTCCTGGCTGCTCCCGCCGAAGTACTTCATCCAGTTCACGTATCCAAGCTGATTCACGCTCAGCAGAATCGCGAGACCGTCGGAGATCTCGTTTCGGCGTCCGACGAAGTCGCTCGAGTTGGTCTCGCCGGTAATGATGGCATTTCCATCATCGTCTACGGCGAGGTCATACGCGTAGTCACCCTGCGTGCCGCCGAGATAGACACTGTGAACGACGGCGCCGTTCGGTTTGAGCCAGGCAACGTACGCGTCTTCGTAGCCCAGCGGAGCGTTGGCGGCGCCATCAAAGTCCGATGAGAGTGTGTAGCCGCAGACGACGATGTTGCCGCCGGGCTCAACTGCGATGCCATTGCCATCCTCATCCGCGGACCCGCCGAGGTAGATCATCCACTGGAGAGAACCCGCCGAATCGATCTTGACAACGAAAGCATCGAGCGAGCCGCGCCACGCGTTGATGCGGCCCTCAAAGTCGTCCGAACCCGTCACACCAGCGACCAAAGCGCATCCATCGGCATCCACTGCAAGATCGGCCACGGAATCGCCGCCCTCGCCGCCGAGGTAGACAGACCACTGAATCTGCATCTGAGCGTCGATCCGGGTTACAAACGAGTCCCAAGGACCGTCGTGGAGCGAGTTTCGCGCACCTTCGAGGTCGTTGGATTCCGTTACCCCCGCGACGAGCACGTGTCCCTGGGCGTCGATCGCGGGAGGAGAGTAGGTGCCATCTGCCGCGCTGCCCCCGACGTACGACGAGCGCTCGATCACTCCCGATGAACTCAGTCTGGCCAGAAACAGGTCGCTGCTGCCATGAAGATCGTTGATGTGCTCAGCGAAGTCGGGCGATGAAGTATCTCCCACCATGGTGATAGACCCTTGGGCGTTGAATGCGACACCGCTCCCGGAGTCCCCACTGCTGCCGCCGACGAAAGTCATCCACCGCAGTGATCCCGCGGAGTCGGTCACCGCGACGAAAGCATCCGTCTGCCCATGATTCCTGTTTGTCTGCCCTTCGAACTGCTCCGACCACGTCCATCCGGTCGCCGCCACGTCGCCGTTGGGTGCAACGGCCACGCCCGTTCCGTCTTCTTCGCCCGTGCCGCCGAGATACCTCATCCACTCCACATCCGGATCAATGATGAGCGGGCGCGCCGGATCGACCGAGCCGTCGAGGGCGAAGCAGTAGGTTGTTGCATCGACGAGTTCGAAGCGCGCGGGGATGGTGTCGCGGGTTGGCTCGGACGAGCCGCGACTGTGAAGGAGCGGGTCTCTATGCGCGAGGAACGGGTAGGAAGAACCCGCTTCCTCACGGGCGCGGC
>WYBR01000038.1 GCA_011525805.1 Vicinamibacteraceae bacterium | reverse complement strand
CTGAGCCTCGCCGAAGGGCGCCGCCCCCCGGATTCGCTCGGGCAACTGCGTCCGGATCGGGCAGGCGCCGCCACGCCGTTTCCGCTTTTTCATTTTCTGCTCCACATTACCGGAATATCGCTTGCACTCTTCGGAGTTGGGAGGTACATTGTTGTCGAGCAGCGCCGGGTTCGCCGTGGCACGCGGTGGATTGGGGGGCGGTGAAGCGTCAGGATGACCTCGCCGCCTGGCTGCCAAGGTCACATGGATGGTGCGCCAACCCGGTGGTGATATGCGCTCCGGCTCAAGTCGGGCCGGGGCGGGATGCGGTGGATGGCGCCGGCATCTTGTGGATGTCGATCGCGGCGTTCCTTGCGTTGTGGGCGTGCTCGCCTCCATGTCAAAGTCAAGGGAGAATTCGAGAGTCGGCGGACGAAGTTCCGGCATCGCTCTGCTCGCCGCCAGTACAATCCTGCTGGCCGCGGCGGGAGAGACCATGTGGCACGCGCACGCCATCGCGTCCGAAGGAAGGTGGGCCGGACCGGGAATCGGGTCCGCGGCGGCAGGCGTTTCAACTCCCGCCGCGATCATCTCTGAAGCCGCACTCGCGTCTGAGCGCGCGGAGGCCGCGACCGCCGAGACGGAGGAAGAGATCGAGTCGATGACGACGCCGATCTTCAAGCCCTTCGTGATGGTGCGCATCCCGTTGCCCAGCGGCTACACGCACGGCGAAGTCCTCGGCCTCAACAACAGCAACCAGGCGGTCGGCTGGATGCACCACCAGAGTTCGGGCAAGGCGCGCCCCTTCGTCTTCGATCCGGCCTTGATCAGCACCGATCCCGCCAACGCGGTGAGCATCCTCGACTTCGCGACTGACACTGACTCGGGCAAGGCCTACGCGATCAGCGACGCCGATCCGCCCATCATCGTCGGGTCGCTCTACTACACGCCCGAAGCGATCGACCGCGCCGCCTCGTGGGAAGTGGATGGCGACTTCATCGCCTTCTACTACGACAGCGAGACGCCCAGCGCTGCGCAGGGGATCAACGCCGACGAGCGTGTCGTCGGGTACTACAAGAACGCCGACGAGCCCTTCTCCTTCGTCATCGAAGGGGAGAACGAATGGAACCCCGCCTACACGACCTACAGCGCCGCGCAAGGCGTCAATGCCGGCGGCAAGGTGGTCGGCTGGCACATGGTCAGCGGCAAGTCGCACGCCTACTCGTGGGTCTCGAACACGACCACCGACATCAACCCCTCCGGCTACGACTACAGCAGCGCGCTGTGCATCAACTCCGCCGGCCACATCGGCGGCTGGGTGGCCGACACCGATGAGGAAGAGAAGATCGCCGCGCTGTGGACCTTCGTCATTCCCGGCGTCTACACCGTCGAACCCTTCGAGGTCGGCGCCAGCGCCGCCGTCACCGCGATCAACGCCTCCGGCGAAATGGCCATCACGCGCGAGGATGCCAGCGGCGTGGCGATCTGGAGCAAGCGCAGCGGCGTCGATGACTCCGACCTCCTCGACGACCTGACGCTCATGCCGGGCGGCAGCGATGTGCTGCACGCCGCGTGGGCGATCAACGACAACGGGTGGATCGGCGGCAGTTATCTCGCCGGCGGCACGGGCAATCCGCAACCGTGCCTCATCATCCCCTACGACGTGGACAACAACGGGACTCCGGACTACCGGGAAATTCTCGAAGGCAAGCGCGAAGGTCACACCGACCTCGACACGGACGGCAACTGGCTGCTGGATGCGGCCGAGGTGATGCGCGTCGGCCTGCATTCGCCCCGGGCGGCGGAAGATCCGGAGGGAGCAATCGACCCGGCGCAACTCGTACGCCTCGGCGCCAATCTCGGGCCGATGGGGATCGAGGAGCGGCCCGAGTCGATCGCCGACGAGGACTGGATTCTGGACATCGTCAATCCCCAGATCGATTGCGAGGCCTGCGAGAAGTTCCACACGGCCGTGACGCGCTGGGGCACCGGCGTCGATCGGGCCGACGAGGATCTGACCTCCGAGATTCTCATTCGCGTTCACTCGATGATGGGGACGGCGACGTTCGGCGAGAGCGAAGCCCTTCCCGATCCGGAAGCGCCGGAGGAGAAGCAGGCGGCGCTGGATGACCTGCGCCTCTTCGCCTTCCGCTTCGCGCGCTGCATCGACTACCTTCAGTTCGGCAACGAGTCTTTCGGTGGAGCGCGGAGTTACGTGTTCCGCGGCAACGACCTCGAGGGGAGCGGATGCACCTGGGAGGGCGCGTTGCGCTCGTGGAGCGAACTGCCTCAGCCCAACGGCTCGACGCACTGCCGCGAAGAGGCGGTGCAGAAGGTCCTGACCTGGCAGGAGGAGATGCTCTGGGCGGCGCTGGAGGGCTCGGCGCTGGCGGGCCGGCCGCTGCGCATGACCAGCGCCGGGATCAGCGACAACAACATGCATAGCGGCTACGGCACGAACAACGCCGGCCGTTACCTGACCACGGAGGTCGCCGAGTGGTGCAATGCCAACCAGGCCTACTTCTCGATGCATGTGCATTACAATCAGGTGCAGCCGGCGCTGGAAGCCATCCAGCGGCTTGTGGACGAGACGGGCGCGCCATGGGATGTCCCCAACTGGCGCATCTCGACTGAGGTCGGCGCGATGGCGGATTTTCCGAGGGAGGGGCACGCTGGTGATGCATGGTGGACCGAGGAACCTGTTGAAGGTTTTTCCAACTTTGACATCCACAACATGTTCTTCTGGGGCACCACCAACCCGCCGACGGGAGAGTCATGGGAGGACTTCATTGATCGATGGGAGCTGGAATCTCGACATTTCGGCACTCAATGGCAGCAGGATCCCGGCTTCCGCATCGACGACCTCTTCGCCGAGTTCAACGATGCCGGTTTCGTCGGCCTGTGCTGGTCCACCCTCCAGTGGGACACGGGATCCGAGGAGTTCCCGAGCCGCTTCCTCGTCGAGGGGCTTCGCGCTGTGCGGGTTCGCAATGTTCAAGCCCTCTTCGAGTCAGGCAACTATGTGAACCGCTACACGCCCCTCAAGAGCGCCCTCGAGACCCACGGCGCGACCTACCGCATCTCCAACTTCGCCCCCCACGCGTACGGGTGCGATGAGGACGTGGTCTGCCCCGGCTGCGGCGGTCAGTGACACGAACGTCTGCGTCTGGAGCGGCGAGAGCCGCTCCAGACGTCTTACCCATTCCCTGTGAGGAAGATTCCAATGTCCCCAATGCGCGTCGTAATTCCGCTCGTTCTCTCGTTCACGTTCTATTCCACCGCATCCGCTCAGGACTACCGGTACGCGCTGATGAGACTGCCCTCGCAGAACGAATCGCTCAAGTCCGATGGGGCGGGTGCTTCCAACGCCTTTGGCGATGTGGTCGGCAGCGCTCCGACGAAGAGCATCTGGTGGCCCCGCGCCGTGCTCTGGCCGCGAGGCGGCGGCGTGATCGACCTCGGGACGCTCGGCGGCGACCTTGCAGGCGCGGGCGACATCAACGAACTTGGCGAGATTGTGGGCTCGTCGGGATTCGAGCCGGGCGGAAGCATCTTCGTCGGCCGTGCCTTTCTCTGGCGCGACGGCGAGATGATCGACCTCGGCACGCTGGGAGGCGAAACGAGCGTCGCCCGCGCCATCAACAATCAGGGCCAGATCGTCGGCGACTCTGAGTACGAGCCGAACAACTTCGCCGATCGCGGGTTCTTGTGGCAGGATGGCGTTATGACGGCGCTGCCCGCAATCAGGAAGGGGTCGTATGCCGGCCAGGCTGAGTCGATTGCCGAGTCGGGGAGGATCATCGGCACGAGTGTCGACGAGCGTTTTGAAGCCAAGGGAACTCTCTGGATCGACCTGGAGCCGATCGATTTGGGCTCACTGTCCGGTCGAGGAAGTGACGCCGAAGCCATCAACGACCTCGGTCAGATTGTCGGCACGTCCACTGCACAGAATGGGAGCGCCCATGCCGTCGTTTGGATCGAGGGGCAGATCATCGACATCCACTCGTCTCAGTTCGGCAATCGAACCAACAGCTGGGGACAGGACATCAACAATGCCGGACAAGTGATCGGTGCCATCGGGGACTCCCTTGGTACGCGCGAGATGTTCATCCGCGAGTCGGGCCAACCCATGCGATTGCTCAAGGAACTCGTCCCACCGCAGGCCCGTGAGAACTGGCGACTAGATCGAGGCCACATCAATGACGCCGGGCAGATCAGCGCGACCGCTTACATTCGAGGGACGATCGATCGCTTCGCCGTGCTGCTTACTCCTGTGCGGCCCACGATGGAGATGGAGCCCCCATCTCCCGGCAGTGCCGGCGTGGCCAACACCATCACCGTTCACAACGCCACCCCCGGCGCGCGAGTGACCTTCCTCTACTCCCGCCACGGCGGCGGGGAGCGCATCCCCGGCTGCGACCTTCAGCAGAACGCCCTCCAACTCGACAGCCCGACGGTCATCGGCACGGCCGTCGCCGACGGCAACGGCGTCGCCACCATCACCCGCACCGTCCCGCCCGTCGCCCGCAACCAGACCATCCTCTTCCAGGCCGTCGTCCAGAACGAGTGCGCCATCAGCCCGTTGGTCGTGCATACGTTCGAGTAGGAGAGGCGCGAGGCATCCGGCACTGGGCACGGGCACTTGGCACTTGGCACGGGGCAGTAGGCGAGGGAAGGGCAGGAGGCGTCGGCTCTCCTGCCCAACAGTCTCCTTTCAATTCGCTCGGCGCTCGCGCCGCCAAGGATTGAACGTGTGTGCGGCGCCTCGGCGTGTTGAACGGGATAGAATTGTCTTGTTCAACCCGCCAAGCCGCCTTCTCCGTCGAATCGGCCAACGCGGCCGCTGGCGCGCTCCGTGCTGATCCCCTCTTTCCGGTTCGATGCGCAAAGGGCGGCGAACCACAAGGCGAATCACTGATGACCATCGCTCTCCCCGCCGCTCCCGCCGCCGCGCCCCTCCTCCACCAGCCGCCACACGCGTTTCCCCGTCACCCGCACGGCTCGCGGAGCCGCGTCCTGCTTTCGAGCGTCTTCGGCCCTTACGCCTGCGACGACGAGTACGGCAGCCGGCGCCTCAACCCGATGGAACTCTACCACAACCAGGTGACGCGCGTGCAGCGGTCGTTCTCGCTGCGCATGTTTCACCGGTCGTGGGGACTGATGCTCATCCAGGCCAACATCGAAGCCCCCTGCACCTTGCTCGACTTCCCCACGCGCGAGCGCTTCATCGAGGAACTGCGCTCGCAGCGCTACGACATCGTCGGGCTGGGGGCGATCATCCCCAACCTCGCCAAGGTGCGGCACATGTGCGACCTCATCCGCGAGCACCAGCCGCAGGCGACGATCGTCGTGGGCGGGCACGTCGCCAACTATCCCGACCTCGACGAGATCGTCGATGCGGACCACATCGTCCGCGGCGAAGGGGTCGAGTGGATGCGCCGCTATCTCGGCGAAGCGACCGACCGCCCGATCGTTCACCCGCGCGTTCTCTCCGGATTCTCCTCGCGGACGATGGGCATCAACCTGACCGAGAAGCCGGGAGACGTCGCGGCGGCGCTGATCCCCTCGGTCGGCTGCCCGCTGGGATGCAACTTCTGCGCGACCTCGGCGATGTTCGGCGGCAAGGGGGCGTGCATCCACTTCTACCAGACCGGCGATGAACTCTTCGAAGTGATGTGCGGGCTGGAGCGCGACCTGGCCGTCCGGTCCTTCTTCGTTATGGATGAGAACTTCCTTCTGCATCGCAAGCGGGCGCTGCGCCTGCTCGAACTCATGCGCGAGCACGGCAAGGCGTGGTCGCTGTACATCTTCGCCTCCGCCAACATCCTGCGCGCGTATGAGATTGAGCAGATCGTCGGGCTGGGCATCTCCTGGGTCTGGATGGGACTCGAAGGCAAGGATGCCGCCTACACCAAACTCCGCGACGCCGACACCCGCGCGCTCGTCCGCACGCTCCAGTCGCACGGCATTCGGGTGCTGGGATCGAGCATCATCGGGATGGAGAACCACACGCTCGACAACATCGACGAGGCAATCGACTACGCCGTGGAGCACGACACCGAGTTTCACCAGTTCATGCTCTACACGCCGATCCCGGGCACGCCGCTGTACCGCGAGCACCAGAAGAACGGCACGATGCTGCCGCGCGGAGAGTACGAGGAGGCGGACATTCACGGGCAGTTGCGCTTCAACTACCGGCATGCGCACCTGCCGCCGGGGGTCGAGGGGGGGCTGCTGGTTCGGGCCTTTGAGCGGGACTTTGCGGTGAACGGGCCGAGCGTGGTGCGCATCGCGCGCACCGTGCTCCAGGGCTGGCGGCGATACAAGGACTGCGCCGATGCGCGGATTCGCGAGCGCTTCAGATGGGAATCCCGCGATCTCGCGGTGACGTACGCGGGCGCGCTGTGGGCGGCGCGGCAGCACTTCAAGCGCACCAACGCCCGACTCGCCGAGCGCATCAGCCGTCTTCTTGGGGATCTGAAGCGGGAGTTCGGCTGGCGGACGCGCCTCGCGGCGCCCCTGGTGGGCCGTTACCTTCTCTCGATGCTCCGCCGCGAAGAGAACCGCCTGAGCCGCGGCTGGACGATGGAGCCGGCGACGTTCTACGAACACAACGACTCGGCGCTGGCTCAGATGGCGTCGAGAATCGGCAACAGCCTCGCGCCGGGAGGCGCTGCGCCGTAGGCGCTGCCCGGAGGCGGGCCATCGAGTACGCGGCGCGTGATCATCTCCGCCGAGGCGAGGTCCTTGAGCGCCAGGGAAACCGCGCGGTCCGTGATGCCCGGCAGCGCCTCGACCACGCGGCAGAATCGCGTCGGCCCTTCGCCCACAACGTAGAGCGTCGGCATCGACCACTTGCGCAGCGCGATGTCCTGCACGGCAATCGATCGCATCGCCCGGTCGAGTCGGTCGCAGGCGGGGGCGAGGCGCTCGCCGCGGCGGGTGAGGATGTACTCGGGCCGCAGCGGGTGGCCGTAGCCGGGATTGCGGCGCACCCAGCCGAGGTCGATGAGTTCATCGATGGTCTGTCGCATGGCCCCGGCGCTGGCGCCGAGGGCGTTGACGAGGGTGATGAACTTGGCGCCCTGATCGCGATGGAGTTGCGCTAAGGCGGGGCAGGCCCAGCGGCGGTGAAAGAGGGCGGTGAGGCGGTCAATGCGGTCCATCGCGGGGAGCGTCCTTTCTCCTGCGGTCAGCGGCGCGAGCGCAAGCGAGACGATGGCGAGGAGGAACGCGCGCCGCGGAACGGCCGCGGGGGCCCGGTCCGGTTGGAGGCCCTCGACCCCCGTTGCCACGCGCTGCCTCCGATCCGTCCGAGCCTGGCCGCTTGACTCACAAAGTATAGTATCTATACTCCGTGAAACAACCGCCGGACGACCGGCACAAGGAGAGAACACATGGCTTCATCCCTCAACTACGACGGCGGACTCACCATCGCCTTCGACGTCTCGAACCTCAAGAAGTCCATCGACTGGTACAGCGACGTCCTGGGCTTCACCCACCTCTACACCGTCGATGAGATCGGCTGGTGCGAATTGCAAAGCCCCGTCGAGGGTGGGCGCGTCAACGTCGGACTCTCGCAGGTCGAGAAGGTCAAGACCGGCGGCGGACCGGTGCCGACCTTCGGCGTCAAGGACATCGACGCGGCGCGCGGCCTGCTCGAAAGCCGCAAGGTCCGCTTCGACGGCCCGACGCGAGAGTACCCCGGCATGGTCCGCCTCGCGACGTTTTACGACCCCGATGGCAATGCGCTGATGCTCTACCAGTCGCTGGCGTCGCACTGAACAGGACTCGGTCGCTCGCCGCCGGCCCGCTCGAGGGGAGCGTCTGCCGGACAACGACCGAATGGCTCGAAGGTTCACAACGCCGTAACATCTGGTGATGGGCGCTCGGAGACTCTTTGCGGACCATGGCTTGCGCTGCACCCGGCAGCGGGTGGCGATCTACGAACGCCTCAAGGCGAGCATGAGCCATCCCACGGCCGAGGAACTCTTCGAGCAGGTTCGCGGAGAGTGCGACGGCCTGAGCCTGGCCACGGTCTACAACACCCTCGAAGCCCTGTGCGAAGCCGGGCTGTGCCGCAAACTGACCTTCAACTGCGGCTGCGCTCGCTACGACGCCGAACTCGAACCGCACCTCCACCTGCTGAATGATGACACGGGAGAGATTCACGACGTCCCGCGCGACCTGAGCGAACGCCTCCTCGCCCGCCTTCCCGAAGACCTGCTGCGCGACGTCGAGGAGCGCCTGGGCGTGCGCATCGACCGCGTCTCACTCCACCTGCACGGAAGGCTGGCCGCCGCTCGACCGCCCACGAACGGAAGATGCGGCGCCGCGCCGCCGCCGCTTGCGGGACATGCGTCCGCGGTCGAGTCCTGAAAGGCGCGACTCCGGCGTGGATCGATCTGCGGCGAGCGGCAGTCGGTCCGCGACAGAGTCGAGCCGGCAACCACACGCGGTTGCGGGCGGGTTGAGCGGGTCTTAGTGAGCGCCCCGTGGAGTTCAGGATTCGCGACGTGGATTTGACGTAGTCAGGGCCGCGCTGGAGCGTGCGCTGCGGCGATCGCTGTCCATGAGGCGCTTTGCGGAAAGCGCAGGGTGAAGAGGTGGGCGAAGACGCCGCCGAAGAGCAGCAGGCCGCCCACCTCCGACCATCTCAATGGTCCGGCGAAGAGCGCGACCGCAACGGCGGCGATGAAGAGCGCTCGGCCGACGTTCCGGGCCATGTTCGCCCGCCGTTGCACTCCCAGCAGCACGAGCGCTGCAATCACGGCCAGCCAAGTGCCGAGGCCGAAGCCGACCCACGGCGGCAGCAGGAGAAGGAAGGTCATCACCAACACCACCAGGGAGAGCCACCAGAGAATGCGCCGGGGCCGATACGCCGTGTCGCCGAGGCGCCAGACCTTGACCACGGACGCCGCCCACGCCATCCCCCACGAGGCAAGCAGCAGACCAGCGGCGATCATTCCCGAGCCGACCCGAACGGCGGCGAGACCGGTGTAGACCGTCGTGCTCGAAGCGGTCGGTTGGAACGTGCCTCCGGTTCGAGAGGTGATGACGAGGTGCTGGTTGACGACGCCGCGCCCGCCCACCCAAATGAACATCGCGCCCGCGCCGAGAACCATGGCGCAGAAGATGATCGCCAGGACGCGTCCGGACCCTTGGACGCGGCGCTTATCGAGGCGGCCGATGGCGCTCTGCATATCCGCGGTCATCGAGTCTCCCTCCTCCGGCGCGGGGAAAGAAGCGATTCGCAGGCAGCCCGATGGTATTCGAACCGCAGGGCGTGAGACGTGCGCGGCTCGACGCAGACGCTCAGCCGACTCATGCAATGAGCCGCGATTCGCACAGGATCGTGATCTGCGATCGTTCGCGCACGCTCGACGGCGGGTGTCGTCCAGGACTGCGGCACATGCGACGTCCGAGGCGGCAGACGAGTTGCGGCGATCATGCATTCCACTTCGCGCGCGGCTTTCGCCCCGGCGGGGCGCGCGAGCGGAACCACGGGTGCAGCGAGCCGAGGCGCAGCCTGGCGAGCGGAACCCGTGGTCAGCGGCGAGCGGGAATCTCACCGCCCCGAAGGGTCGGCGGAGGCGTGAGACGTTCTTTGGCGAGCGACGCTTGGATAGATCGCACACTTGCTCATCGCACACTTCCATCGCCCCTCCCGGGGCGAGAGACCGAATCGGGGCGCTCTCTGCCACGGGTTCCGCTCGCTGCGCTTCGCTGCACCCGTGGCTCCATTCGCCGGCCCCGCTGGGGCTCGAAAGGCAACCGGCTGTCGCCGGCTGCTCGCCGACCATGATCCCGAATGACGCGCCGTCAAACCGTGCATCGTAAGTGCCACAATCTTGGACTACACCCCTCGACGGCCTGTACCACCAGTCCCGGCTTGCCCGCTGATAGAATGACCCCGCGGCGGCCCGTGCATTGCGGCGCCGCCCCATCGCTCTCGTCGGGGAGGCTCACATGAACCATGCGGCGGCCATGATGATGCTCGTGATGCTCGTTGTCGCGGGAGGGTGCGCGATGCAGACGGTTCGCGTCGAGAACATCCAGAGCCCGCCTGATGGTGTCGCCAACGCGCACTACGTCTCGAATCGCGCGCCGCTCGCGCCCAGCGCGTTCATCAAGTTGCCCGTCGGCTCGGTCAAGGCGCGCGGCTGGCTGCGGCGCTGCCTCGAACTTCAGGCCCGCGGCGTCACCGGCCACCTCGGCGAACTCAGCCCCTGGCTCGAAAAGGAGGGCAACGCCTGGCTCGCGCCCGACGGCGTCGGCGAGTGGGGCTGGGAGGAGGTCCCCTACTGGCTCAAGGGCTACGGCAACATCGGCTACCTCCTTGGCGACGAGGCGATGATCGCCGAGACCCGCACCTGGATCGAAGCCGCCCTGCGCAGCCGGCGCTCCGACGGAAACTTCGGACCCGTGCGCTTCTTCGAGGATGACGGCTCGCAGGACTTCTGGGCCAACATGATCATGCTCTTCTGCCTCCAGTCGTACTACGAGTACACCGGCGATCAGCGCGTCATCGACCTCATGACCCGCTACTTCCGCTACCAGGCGACGGTGCCCGACGAAGTGCTCCTGACGCACTACTGGCAGAAGATGCGCGGCGGAGACAACCTCTTCAGCATCTACTGGCTTTACAACCGCACCGGCGAGCCATTCCTCCTCGATCTCGCGCAGCGCATCCACGCCCGCACCGCGGACTGGACGATGCCCGGCACGCTGCCGAACTGGCACAACGTCAACATCGCACAGGCCTTCGGCGAGCCGGCGACCTTCTGGCTCCAGTCGCGCGACCCGCGGCACCTTCAAGCCGCCTACGACAACTTCGACACGGTGCGACGCCTGTACGGCCAAGTGCCCGGCGGCATGTTCGGCAGCGACGAGAACTGTCGGCCCGGTTTCGACGATCCGCGCCAGGCGATCGAGACCTGCGGCATGGTCGAGCAGATGCTCTCCAACGAGACGCTGCTGACCATCACGGGCGATCCCTTCTGGGCCGAGCACACGGAGGAGGTCGCGTTCAACTCCCTTCCCGCGGCGTTCACGCCCGACTTCCGCGCCCTGCGCTACCTCACCAGCCCGAATCTCGTGGTGAGCGATTCCATGAGCCACTCGCCGGGCTTTCAGAACGGCGGGCCGATGCTCGCCATGAACCCCATCAGCCACCGCTGCTGCCAGCACAACCATTCGCACGGCTGGGCGTACCTGACCGAGCACCTCTGGCTCGCCACGCCGGATAGCGGCGCGTGCGCAGCCATCTACAGCGCCAGCGAAGTTAGCATCCGCGTCGGCACGGGCGAGGGCGAAGTGGTGCGCATCGTCGAGGAGACGAACTACCCCTTCGAGGAGGAGATTCGATTCACCATCTCCTCGGCGCGCCCCGTAGCGTTTCCGCTCTATCTGCGCATTCCTTCGTGGGCGAAGAAGGCGAGCATCAAGGTCAACGGCCGAAGCGCGGCGGGGGACGTTCAACCCGGCGGCTATGCGCGCCTCGAGCGCACGTGGAGCGACGGCGACACCGTCACGCTTGCGCTGCCGATGGAATTGAGCGTGAAGCGCTGGGAACAGAACCACAACTCCGCGAGCGTGTCGTACGGCCCGCTGACGTTTTCGCTGGAGATCGGCGAGGAATATCGCCGCATCGAGCCGACCAAGGCGGCGCTGCGCGACGCGAAGTGGCGCGAGGACGTCGATACGGAGAAGTGGCCGGCGTTCGAGATTCATCCGACCACGCCGTGGAACTACGCCCTCGTCCTCAGCGGCGACGTCGCGAAGGACTTCCGCATCGAGCGCCGACCCTGGCCCAAGGACGACTTCCCCTTCACGCAGCAGGCAGCGCCGATCCGGCTGATTGCGAAAGGCCGGCGCGTGCCGGAGTGGACGCTGGACCAGTACGGCCTGTGTGGTTTGCTGCAAGACAGCCCGGTGAAGACGAACGAGCCGATCGAGGAGATCACGCTCGTGCCCATGGGCGGGGCGCGGCTGCGAATTTCGGCGTTCCCCGTGGCGGGCGACGGGCCGGACGCTCACGCCTGGCAGCCGCCGGCGAAGCCGAAGAAGTTGTATGAAGCGAGGGCGTCGCACTGCTGGGACTCCGACTCCACGCAGGCGATCGCGGACGACCTCGAACCCAACGACTCGAACGACCACACGATCCCGCGCCACACCTTCTGGCCGCGTCGCAGCACGGCGGAGTGGTACGAAGCGCACTTCGACCAGCCGCGAACGGTCGATCACGTGAAGGTCTACTGGTTTGATGACCGCGCGATCAACGGGCAGTGCCGGAATCCGCAATCGTGGAGATTGCTCTATCGCGAAGGCGATCGCTGGACGCCCGTCGAAGGCGCGGGCGCCTACGGCGTCGAGCGCGACGGGTACAACGAGGTGTTTTTCAGACCGGTGGCGACTCGCGCAATGCGGATTGAGGTGCAGTTGCGCGAGAACTACTCCGCCGGCGTGCTCGAATGGCGCATCGGCGGAGGCGAAGGCTCGGCCCTGAAGACGCGCTGGACGGAGGAGGCGCTGCGGGGAACGCCCCTGCCCGAATACCCGCGCCCGCAGATGCGCCGCGAGCAGTGGACGAATCTCAACGGCATGTGGCAGTATGCGATCACGTCGCGAGACGCGGGCGAGCCGGCGCACTGGGATGGCGAAATCCGCGTGCCCTTTCCGATCGAGTCACACCTCAGCGGCGTTCAGAAGGCCGTCAGTCCGGACGAAGCGCTGTGGTATCGCCGCCCGTTCGAGGCGCCCCGGCGCGGCCGTGGCGAGCGCGTGCTGCTCCACTTCGGGGCGGTGGATTGGGAATCCACCGTCTGGTGCAACGGTGTGCGGCTGGGAGAGCATCGCGGCGGATATGACGACTTCACGTTTGACATCACGGATTCGCTGCACACGGAGAACCCGCAGTGGATCACTGTGCGCGCCTGGGATCCGACGGATGCCGGCGATCAGCCGCGCGGCAAGCAGGTGCTCGAACCGCAGGGCATCTTCTATACCGCCGTCACGGGCATCTGGCAGACGGTCTGGCTTGAAGTCGTGCCGGAGTCGAGCATCAGGCACGTCATCATGGAACCACGGTTCGGCGAGTCCGCCCTACGCCTGACGGTCGAATCGAACGCGCCGCTGCCCGTCGAGGCGAGCGTCTTTGATAGCGGAGAACTCGTCGCAACGGCGAAAGGCCGCACGGGCGAGCCGCTGGTCATCCGCATTCACAATCCGAAACTCTGGTGGCCCGAGGCGCCCTTCCTCTATGACCTGCACATCAAAGCCGGGCGCGACGAAGTGCAGAGTTACTTCGGCATGCGCGAGGTCTCGATCGGTCCCGACGCCGATGGCTTCAACCGCATCCTGCTCAACGGCAAGCCGGTGTTCATGTTCGGCCCGCTCGACCAGGGCTGGTGGCCAGACGGGCTTTACACCGCCCCCACCGACGCGGCGCTGCGGTACGACGTCGAGATGACCCGCGCCATGGGATTCAACACGGCGCGCAAGCACGTCAAGGTCGAGCCGGACCGATGGTATTACTGGGCCGACCGCCTCGGCCTGCTCGTCTGGCAGGATATGCCATCGCTTTCCGCCCGCGGCCAGAACCACTTCGTCGCCCCCGGCGCGCCAACCGATGCGGCGCTGAGCGCCGAGGCAAGAGCGCAGTTCCGAAACGAACTTCGCGCGACAGTCGAATTGCGGCGCAACCACCCGAGCATCATCGCGTGGGTGCCCTTCAACGAAGGCTGGGGGCAGCACGACACAAACGAGATTCTCGCGTGGGTGAAGCAACTCGACCCGACACGCCTCGTGGATGGGCCGAGCGGCTGGGAGGACCGGGGCGCAGGGGATCTCAAGGATCTGCACCAGTATCCGGGGCCGGGGATGTTCCCGCCGATGCCCGATCGCGTCTCGGTGCTCGGCGAGTTCGGCGGCCTGGGCCTGCCCGTCGCCGGACATCTCTGGCAGCGCGACCGCAACTGGGGCTACCGCAACCTGAGCGACCGCGAGCAACTCGCGCGCGACTACGAGAGCCTCATCACGGACCTGCGCCTGCTCATCGGCCAGGGCCTCGCCGCGGCCATCTACACACAGACGACGGACGTCGAAGGCGAGGTCAACGGCCTGATGACATACGACCGCGCGATCAGCAAGATCGACGTCGAGCGCCTTGCGGCAATCCATCGCCGGGTCTATGAGCCGCCGCCGGTGGTGCGCGAAGTGGTTGCGACGTCGCAGCGAGCGGCGCAGACGTGGCGATACACCCTGAGCGAGCCGTCCGGTGACTGGACGGCCGAGGGGTACGACGACGCCTCATGGAACGAAGGCCCCGGCGGATTCGGAACGTCGATGACGCCTGGAGCGGTCGTCGGCACGGAGTGGTCCGGGTCGGAGATCTGGATCCGGCGCGAGTTCGACCTGGCCTCGGAGGAGGCCGGCGACGAGTCGCTCATGCTGTGCATTCATCATGATGAGGATGCGGAGGTGTATCTCAACGGAACTCTCGCCGCCGCGTTCAAAGACTACACGACGGGCTACCGGCACCTCCCACTCAGCGCCGAGGGCCGCGCGGCGCTGCGCGCCGGGCGCAACGTGATCGCCATCCGCTGCCGCCAGACGCGCGGCGGGCAGTTCATCGATGCGGGCCTGGTGCGGATTGAAGAGCGCCGCTGAGGCACGACGTTGCGCCTTGTCGGCCTGGCGCGCGACGATACCATCGCAGACGGAGTCGCAGCAAACGGGGTCCGAACGATTCTGCTCAAAGGGGGTTTCACATGCCACGCAACGCCTCGACCCGCTCACGCGACGGCTCGCGCCGCCGGCACGCGTCGGTTCTTCTCCTGACATGCGCCGCGATCGCCGCTTGCGTCTTCGCCTTTGCCTCGTGCTCGAAGAAGTCGTCATCAGACTCCGGGAGCGAATCGAAACCACTCGTCGTCGGCTTCTCGCAGATCGGCGCTGAGTCGAGTTGGCGCACCGCTGAGACGAAGTCCATCCGCGACGAGGCGAAGAAGCGCGGCGTCGACCTGCGGCTCTACGACGCCCAGCAGAAGCAGGAGAACCAGATCAAGGCCATCAACTCCTTCATCGCCCAGCGGGTCGATGCCATCATCCTCGCCCCCGTCGTCGAAACGGGCTGGGAGCCGGTGCTGACGCAGGCGAAGGCGGCGGGCATCCCCGTGATCCTCGTCGATCGCGGCGTGAAGGTGAGCGACGACTCGCTCTACACGACCCTTATCGCCTCCGACTTCGTCGCCGAGGGCCGCATGGCCGCTCAGTGGCTCGCGAAGGCCCTCAACGGCGCCGGCAATATCGTTGAACTTCAGGGCACGCCCGGCTCCGCTCCCGCGAGCGACCGCAAGAAGGGCTTCGAGGAAGGCATTGCGCCGCACGCGGGCCTCAAGATCACCCGTTCGCAGACGGGCGAGTTCACCCGCGCCAAGGGCAAGGAGGTCATGGAGGCGTTCCTCAAGGCCGCGCCGGGCCAAGTCAACGCCGTCTACGCCCACAACGACGACATGGCCCTCGGCGCCATCCAAGCGATCGAGGAAGCGGGGCTTAAGCCCGGCACCGACATCCTCATCGTCTCCATCGACGGCGTGCGCGCGGCGTTCGAGGCGATGGTCGCGGGCAAACTCAACTGCACGGTGGAGTGCAACCCGCTCCTCGGCCCCGCCGCTTTCGACGCCGTCGAGATGGTCCTTGCCGGCGAGACGCTTCCGAAGAATATCGTGGTGCAGGACCGCGTCTTCGACCAGTCCACCGCGGCCGAGGTGATCGACAGCCGCGAGTATTGAGCGGGCGGGGAGGCGCCGTGGCCGATGCGCTTGTCGAGATGCGCGAGATCGTCAAGACCTACCCCGGCGTGGTCGCCCTCGACGCGGTGGACTTCACCCTCCGCGCCGGCGAGATTCACGCGCTCGTCGGCGAGAATGGCGCGGGCAAGAGCACGCTGATTCGCATCCTCACCGGGGCCGAGCGGCCCGATCGCGGCCGTCTGCTGCTCAACGGCCGGGAGATTCACGCGCGCTCGCCGGCCGAAGCGCAGCGCCTGGGAGTCGCGGCGGTGTACCAGGAGATCAACCTTGCGCCTGACCTGAGCATCGCCGAGAATCTGCTGCTCGGCCGCGAGCCGCGATCGCGCTTCGGCTGGATTCAGTGGGGCGAGATGCGCCGCCGCGCACGGCAGATCGTCAGAAGCATGGGACTCGAGGCCGACGTCTCGGCTCCGCTGCGCGACTGCTCCATCGCGCTGCGGCAGATGATCGCGGTGGCGCGCGCCGTCGATCAGCGGGCCAGGGTTCTCGTGCTCGACGAGCCGACGTCTTCGCTCGACGCCGCGGAGACGGGGCGGCTCTTTGATCTCATGCGGCGCCTCCGCGCCGCGGGGCTGGGAATCGTCTTCATCACGCACTTCCTCGAGCAGGTCTACGCCGTGAGCGATCGCATCACGGTGCTGCGCGGCGGGCGGTGCGTGGGCAGCCATGCGGCGCGCGATCTTCCGCGGCTGGCGCTCGTTTCGGCGATGCTCGGCAAGGCGGCGTCCGCGGTCGCCGCGGAACGGGCGTCAACGCGGCGCGCGGATTGCGGAGGCGCCGCCCGCCTTGTCGCGAAGCGCGTGTTCCGACGCCGCTCCATTCAGCCGTTCGATCTCACCCTGCGCGCCGGCGAGGTCGTCGGGCTCGCCGGGCTGCTCGGCTCGGGGCGCACCGAGATGGCGCGGCTGCTCTTCGGCGTCGAGACCCGCGACGGCGGAACGATCTCGATCAACGGCGCCGCCATGCACCGCCACTCGCCGCGCCGCTCCATCCGCGCGGGCGTGGCCCTGGCGCCGGAGGATCGGCGCGCCGCCGGCCTCGTCCCCCGCCTGAGCGTGCGCGACAACATCCTGCTCGCCCTGCACGCGTCGCGCGGCTGGCTGCGGCGCCTGCCGCGCCGCGATCAGGTTGCCCTCGCCGAGCAATTCGTTCGCTCCCTCTCGATCGCCACGCCCGACCTGCGCCGCCCCGTCGCCCAACTCTCCGGCGGCAACCAGCAGAAGGTCATCCTCGCGCGCTGGCTGCTCATGGAGCCGACCATCCTCCTGCTCGACGAGCCGACCCGCGGCATCGACATCGGCGCCAAGGAGCAGGTCGAATCACTCGTCGCCGACCTGCGGGTTCGGGGCATGGCGATCGTCTTCATCTCCGGCGAACTTGAGGAGGTCGTCCGCGTCAGCAGCCGCGTCGTCGTGCTGCGCGATCGGGCCGTCGTCGGCGAACTCGAGGGCGCCGCCATCACCGCCGGCTCGATCATGGAGCGCATCGCCGGGCCCGCCGAGGGAGGCGGCCATGCGTGAGATCGGGCGACACCTGCTCTGGCCTCTCGCCGCCCTCGCCATCCTCCTCGCGTTCAACGCGCTGCGCGATCCGGCCTTTTTTCACCTGCGCCTCGTCGAGGGTCGGCTGACCGGCGCGATGATCGACATCCTCAACCAGGGCGCGCCCGTCCTCCTCCTGGCGCTGGGCATGACACTCGTCATCGGCACCGGCGGGATCGATCTCTCCGTCGGCGCCGTCATGGCCGTCGCCGGCGCCGTCGCCGCAGACCTGCTGCACTCGGGCGCTTCGACCGCGACGGCGCTCGCGGCGGCCGTCGGCGCCGGCCTTGCCGCGGGACTGTGGAACGGGTCGCTCATCGCGCTTGTGGGCCTCTCTCCCATCGTCGCCACGCTCATCCTGATGGTCGCGGGCCGCGGCATCGCGCAACTCGTCAGCAACGGCGAGATCATCGACATCGCCCCCGACGCCGCGATCCTGGCGATCGGGCGCGGCACGGTGCTCGGCCTGCCCTTCCCCGTGCTGATCGCGCTCGGCGCCGCCGCGGCGCTGGCGGGCGTGGCGCGCCTCACCTCCCTCGGCCTGTTCATCGAGTGCGTGGGCGGCAACGAGCAGGCCAGCCGATACGCCGGGCTTGCTGTTCGATCCATCCGCCTCGCCGCCTATGCCCTCATGGGCGTGCTCGCGGCGATCGCGGGGCTGATCGACGCCGCCGACATCGCCGCCGCCGACGCGAACAACTGCGGGCTGTACCTCGAACTCGACTCCATCCTCGCCGTCGTCATCGGAGGCGCCGCGCTGACGGGCGGCCGCTTCTCCATCGCCGGATCGCTCCTCGGCGCGATCATCATCCAGACGATTTCCACGAGCATCCTCCGCGCCGACTTCGGCGGCCGCAGCGTTCCCGTCGAACTCAACCTCATTATCAAGGCGACCTTCGTGCTCGCTCTGTGCCTCGTCCAGTCCAGCGAGTGGCGCCGCTGGCGACCCCTGCGCCGGAGCGCCGCGGCATGAGAGCGAACCTCACCCGCCACTGGCCGCTGCTCGCCACGGGTGTGGTGCTCTTGGCGCTCTACATCGGCGCCGCGATCGCCTTCCCGGGCTTTCGCACGTGGTTTCAGTTCACGCGGCTCTTCTCCGACAACGCCACGCTGGGGCTGGCCGCGGTCGGCATGACCTTCGTCATCCTCTCGGGCGGCATCGACCTTTCCGTCGGCGCCGTCATCGCCTGCGCCAGCATGATGCTGGCCCTGCTCGCGGGCGAACTCGCCTGGCCGCTGTGGCTCGCGGCGCCGGCGGTGCTGGCGGCGGGCGCGGCGTTCGGCGCGGGCATGGGCGGGCTGATCCACATCTTCCGCCTCCCGCCCTTTCTCGTCACGCTCGCCGGGATGTTCCTCGCCCGCGGAACGGCGCTGCTCCTCTCGCCGCACAAGCGCATCGAACTCGGCTCGCACGACTCGGTCCGATCGCTCTCGCTGCTCCACGTCGCTGACTTTACCCTGGCGGCGCTCATCTTCCTCGCAGCCGTCACCCTCTCGGCGCTCGCGCTGCGCTGGATGCGTTGGGGCCGCACGGTCTACGCGATCGGCAGCGACGAGTCCGCGGCGCGGCTGATGGGCCTCGCGGTCGCGCCCACGCGCATCGGCGTCTACGCCCTCAGCGGCCTGTGCGCCGCCGCCGGCGGAATCGTCCACGTCATCGGCACGCAGGCGGGGGACGCCTCAATCGCGTTTCTGCTCGAACTTGACGCCATCGCCGCCGTCGTCATCGGCGGCACCGTTCTCGCCGGCGGACGCGGCTCGGTCCTCGGCACGCTCCTGGGCGTGCTCATCCTCGCCATCATCACCACGATCCCCGGCTACGTCAGCGACCTGGATTCCTGGTGGACGCGCCTGATCATCGGCGCCCTGCTGCTGCTCTTTGTCTCGCTCCAGCGCGTCTCACAGCACTGGCGGGAGGAGTAAGCCGGCCATCACTGCAGGAGGTCCGCCAGCGCCGCTTCGATCTCCGTGAATTCGAACTCGAAGCCTTCATCCAAGAGGCGGCGAGGCAGGACGTAGCGGCCGTAGAGGGCCAGTTCCGGATCGGTGCGCAGCAGGAGCGGCGCCGCAATTCGCACCATCCATCCGAACGCCGGCAGGCCGATGGGCATGCCCACCACGCGGCGCAGCGCCGCCATGAAGTCGCGGTTGGAGACCGGGTTGGGGCTGGAAGCGATGTAGACGCCGGACATGCCCGCATCGGCGATGCCGCGCTCGATAAGGCGGCTCATGTCGGCGATGTGGAGCCAACTCATCCCCTGCCGCCCGGAGCCGACCTTGCCGCCCAGCCCCAGGCGCGTCAGCGGCACCAGCCGCCGCAGCGCTCCGCCGCCGCGGCCGATGACAAAACTGGTGCGCAGCACCACGCCGCGCTGCGAATCCAGCCGCGCCGCCTCGAACGCCTCCTCCCACGCGAGGGCGACGGTCGGCGCCAGGCCGTAGCCGAAGGCCGACGACTCATCGCAGACGACTTCGGGCGGATCGCCGTAGATGTGCGCGGTGCTCATCTGCACCCAGACTGGCGGCGGGTTGTCGACAGCCCGACACGCCGCGCCGAGCACACGCGTCGCCTCGACGCGGCTGCGGAGAATCTCATCGCAATGGTCCGGCGTCTTGATGCAATCGACGGACCGGCCGACGAGGTTGACCAGCGCCGCCGCGCCATCGAGGTGGGTCGCCCAGTCACCGAGTTGTCGCGCGTCCCACTGCACGCTGCGCCACGGGCCCGGCGGGCGCGCGGCGCGGCGGCCGAGAGTGGTAACTTCGCAACCGAGGCCGGTCAGGTGCTGCGCGAGGTGCGTGCCGAGGAATCCCGTCCCGCCGGCGATGACGATTCGGCCAGAAGGCCTCGGCCAGTTCATGGCGCATCATACGCCGCGGCGCCGCGATGAAGGAGCGGGCGCTGGGTGCGCACCGCGGATTGTCGGCCACTACCATGTCCGTCCGCGCGAGGGGTTCGAGGAGCCGGCGTTGCGTCCCGTTTCGATTCGCTTTCGGTTTTTGCGCGACCTCGTTCTGCTGGCGCTGCTCATGGGCGGGGCGGCGCTGCTGGTCTTCTGGGTCGCCAGCCGGCGGGCCATTCGCACCCATTCCGCCAGCATTATCCGCCAGACGCTCGAGACGACGGAGCGCGAACTTGATTCGTTCTTCGACCCGGTCGGGCTGTCGCTTCAGGTGGCTCGTGGATGGGGCGAGAGCGGGGCGCTCTCGCTCATGGCGCCGTCAGACGTGGTGGGCGCGGAAGCGGCCGAAGCCGCGGTGCGCGAGCGCCTCGTCGAGCGGTTCATCGCGGTGGTCCGCCAGTTGCCGCGCATCTCGTCGCTGCTCGTCGCGGATGAGACAGGGCGCGAGTTCATGCTGCTGCACACGGCGCGCGGCTTTGAGGTGTGGCAGACCCGGCCGCGCGAAGACGGCGGATTCGAGCGGCGGCGCACGTGGAGCGACTGGAACGCGCCGCCCGAGTCGCGACTCGACTATGACCCGCTCGTTCGCCCCTGGTTCAACGGCGCGATGGAGAACCTCAGGCGCAGTGAAGGGACCGGTCGCGGCGCCGCCCTCTACTGGACCGAACCCTACACCTTCTTCACGACCCACGACCCGGGCATCACCGCCTCGATCGCGATGCGCGACCCCGCCGGCCGGGCGCAGGTCGTCGGCTTTGACATCCTGCTGGCGGACATCTCCGAGTTCACTCGCTCGCTGCGCGTCGGCCAGCGCGGCAAGATCGTGGTGATGACGACCGACGACCTCGTGGTGGGCCTGCCCGGCGATGCGCGTTTCGCCGATCCGGAGGTGCGGCGGGCGGCGTACCTCCGGGAGCCGCACGAGATCGGCCTCGACCTCGCGCGCGACGCGACCAGGGCCTTTGGCGACGCGGTGGTCAAAGCCATTCAGGAGAACCGCAGTCCGGAGGGGCTCACCGTGCGCTTCCAGAGCCTCGACGAGGCGTGGTGGGGCGAGGCGCGGGAATTCTCGCTCGCGCCCGACCGGCGCCTGCGCATCGCGGTCGTGGTGCCGGAGGCGGAGTTGCTCGGCGACATCGCCGCGCAGCGGCTGACCTTCGCCGGCATTCTGGCGGCGCTGCTGCTCGTGGGCGTGTGGCGGGCGATCGTGCTCGGGCGCACGCTCAGCCGGCCCGTCGAACAACTCGTGGCGCAGTCCGATCGGATCGGTCGCGGCGACCTCTCGCCGCCTCAACCCATCGCTACGGACATTTCTGAAGTGCAGCGGCTGGCGGCGGCGCACGAACGGATGCGCGAAAGCCTGCGGAGCCTGATGCGCCTGGAGCGCGACCTGCAGATCGCGCGGCAGATTCAGCAGAGCACCCTGCCGCGCACGCTGCCGGCGCTCGACGGCTTTGACCTCGCGGCCTGGAACGAGCCGGCGGAGGAGACGGGCGGAGACACGTTTGACGTGATCGCCGTCGAGGGCGAGGGCGCGGCGCGGGCGGTGCTGCTGCTTGCGGACGCGACGGGTCACGGCATCGGTCCCGCGCTCGCCGCGACGCAGATCCGCGCCATGCTGCGCATGGCGGTGCGCCTCGGGGCCGACCTCGCCGACGTCGCCCGCCACCTCAACGAGCAACTCCTCGCCGACCTGCCCGACAACCGCTTCATCACTGCCTGGCTCGGCGAGGTGGATGCGCGCGCGGGCACGATCGCGTCCTTCTCCGCCGGGCAGGGACCTATCCTGATCTACCGCGCCGCCCTGGGCGCGTTCGAGAGGCGCTCAGCGGATGCGCCTCCCTTCGGCGTCGTCGATGACATGGCCGTGAACGTTGCCGCACCCGTCGCACTTGAGCGCGGCGATCTGTTCATCGTAATCTCCGACGGCTTCTACGAGGCGCGCGACGCGGCGGGCGAGCAGTTCGGACCCGCACGCGTCGAGCGCACCATCGCCTCACACGCCGGCGCGAGTGCGGCGGCGATCATCGCGGCCGTGCGCGAGGCCGTCGACGCCTTCACCCACAGCAAACGGGCCGACGACGATCGCACGATCATCGTCATCCGGCGCACGGGCTGAGCGAAGACGGGCTGGTCCAGCGCGGATACGGTTTGCCGATCCGCCCCGGGAGGCCGCATGACCTTCATCCTCGCGATCGATCAGGGGACGACCAGTTGCCGGGCCATCGTCTTTGACGAGGCCGGGCGCGTCGTGTCCGCGGCGCAGAAGGAGTTCTGCCAGCACTTTCCCCGGCCGGCGTGGGTCGAGCATGACGCCGAAGAGATCTGGTCGACACAGGCGGGAGTCATCACCGAGGCCCTTGAGCGCGCGCACCTGGCGCGGCAGGACATCGCGGCCGTCGGCCTGACCAACCAGCGCGAGACGACGGTCGTGTGGGACCGCCGCACCGGTCGGCCGATCAGTAGCGCCATCGTCTGGCAGGATCGGCGCACGGCGGCGCGGTGCGATGAACTCCGCGCCGCCGGCGCAGGACCGATGATCCGCAGCAAGACCGGCCTCGAAATCGACGCCTACTTCTCCGCGACCAAAGTCGCGTGGATGCTCGAGCACGTCGAGGGCGCCCGACAGCGCGCCGAGCAGGGCCAACTCGCCTTCGGCACGATCGACTCCTGGCTCGCCTGGCGCCTCACGAGCGGCCGGCTGCACATCACCGACGCCGGCAACGCCGCGCGCACCATGCTCTTCAACATCCACACCGGGCAATGGGATGATGAGTTGTGTGAGTTGTTCGGCGTGCCGCGCTCCATGCTGCCGCAGGTGTGCGACAGCAGCCTCGTGTATGGGGAGGTGGCCGCTCCCGCGGCCATCGCGGGCAACCCGCTGGCCGGGGTCATCGGCGATCAGCAGGCGGCAATGATGGGGCAACTGTGCGTGTCGCCGGGCCTGGCGAAGAACACCTACGGCACCGGCTGCTTCCTTCTGCTCAACACGGGCGATGAACCGCGAGAGTCGGCCAATCGCCTCCTCACCACCATCGCCTGGAGGCGCGGCGGGGTCACGACCTATGCCCTTGAAGGCAGCGTCTTCGCCGGCGGGGCGATCGTGCAGTGGCTGCGCGATGGACTCGGGCTGATCGACCGGTCCGAGCAGGTCGAGTCGCTCGCGGCCAGCGTGGCCGACAGCGGCGGCGTCGTGCTGGTGCCGGCGCTGACGGGTCTCGGCGCGCCGCACTGGGACCAGCACGCGCGCGGACTCATCATCGGCCTGACGCGCGGCACGACCAAGGCCCACATCGCGCGGGCGGCGCTCGAAGGCATCGCCTTTCAGGTCGCCGACGTCGTCGAGGCGATGCAGGCCGATGCGGGCGAGTCGCTGCGGGAGTTGCGCGTCGATGGAGGCGCGGCCTGCGATGACCTGCTCATGCAGATCCAGGCGGACATCCTCCAGACGCCCGTCGTGCGGCCGAAACTGCTTGAAACGACGGCCTTCGGCGCCGCGTGTATGGCGGGGCTGGCGACAGGGTACTGGCCGTCTATTGAGGCGCTGGAGCAGCACTGGCAGGTGGATCGAACGTTCGAGCCGAGGTCCAGCGCCGGCGAGGCGCGAGCAAGGCGAGAGCGATGGCGCGAGGCCGTGGACCGGGCCCGTGGATGGGCGGAGCGGTGAAGGGCGACGCAGGAAAGGACTCGCAGCCGCCCGAGCCTACGGCTCAATCGCCTCCAGAAACTCCTTCCCGAAGTCGCTGCGCAACTCGATCCACATCGGGAGGTGGTCGGACATCTTGTAGGTCCGCCAGGTCTTGAAACTCCAGTTCGGCTTCATCTGCGGGCGATAGATCGGCTCATCGGCCTCTGTGAAGACGTGCTCGAAATAGTCGAAGACGCCGGCGCCGACGACGTCGAGACGCGCGTAGCCGCGGTTCTGCGCCGGCTTCCAGAAGGCGATCTGGTCATACGCCTTGTCCTTGGCGACGTTGGAGCCGGGGATCGACTTGAGCGCTTCGGGGATGACAAAGCCGCTGCTCTCAAGCGCCGCCATCGTGGGGTGGCCGGCGCCGATGATGTTGAAGTCGCCCAGCACGCCGAGGAAGGCGCTGCGATCGTACTTCAGTTCGCCCTCGGCCTTCTTCGCCAGCGCGGCGGTGAGGAGTTCGATCTCGCGGCGGCGCTGCTCCAGTTTCGCCGGATCATCCTCCTCGCCGTAGTAGATGTGTACGGTGCAGAGGTTGAGTTTGAGCCAGCCCGCCTGGAAGGAGATGAGATACGGCGTGCGCGCGAACTGCCGCAGCGAATCGTCGAACGAATCATTGGGCCAGCGCAGGCGCAGCCGCTGCTCGCCTGCGATCGGCGCGGGCAGGTCGATCTGCGCCTGGCCGGCGCCGGGGCTGGTCACCGGCGAGTTCTTGGTGACGACGAGCATGCAGCCGCCGGGCAGGCGCAGCGTCGAGCCGGGCGGCAACGGGATTTCGACGTCGCGGTCGAGCACCTTGCCGCCGCTCGCGGCTCGCAGGCGCGCCGGATACACGCCGCTGAGATCGACTCCCGGCGGAAGGACGACCTCCACCGCGGGGTCAAGTTTGATGCGCTCGCCGAATGCGGCGCGGATCTTGCCGTCCTCGGCGAGCGTGAGTTCGCCGGCGATGTTGCGGAACCACGCGCGCGACCGGCAGTAGGCGTAGACCATGCGCTCGCCGTTGCCCGGCCCGCCGTCGGTCACGTCAGTGGCGAGGAACTCCCACTCCGGGCCGAGAAGTCGCATGAGCCGCGAGAACTCAGCGAGGTCGCCGCGAATTTCCTGCAGCGCAACGATGTCGAAGTGGGAGATGATCTCGGCGATGTAGAAGAGGCACTCTTCATCCCGGCCGCCGTACTTCCCGTTGCCGAACTCTCGCAGATTCCACGTGCCGATGCGGACGGACCGCAGTCGATTCCCGACCGAACCCGATGCCGCGAAGTGAGCGGCGAGCGCCGCGCGCAGCGCGAGGAGTTTCGCGGCGGTGCGTTCCTTGCGGGACCGGGTCGGCGCATCATCCTCGTCTCGGACCTTCAGGGAGGCGTAGAGGGGCATGGGGATCTCCAGGAAGCGGGCGGCCGAGGCGCCGCCGGGGCCATGCTACGCGCGGCGCCGTGGCGCAGGGTCGCGAAACGTAAGGTTTCGACTTGCGGCTTGAAAAAGTGCGCCGGCGCGCGCTTCCGCCGCGACGGGGCGTGGCCGGGGCGCGCGGACGGCCGCCGCATGCGCTAAGCCAAGTCGTTCCAGAGACTTGGCGGCGCCCCGCCACAGGGGCCGGCGCGGCGGGCGCGCACCGCGGCGCGCGCCGAGTTCGACGATCGTGCGATTCCGCGGCGGCCTGGTGCAACACCGCGCGCCGCCGGGCCGGTAGAATGCGCCACACCAACGGCGCGGCGCCGTCCCACTCGCCCCAGGCGCGAGTGCGCCGCGCCGAACCAACCTCACGGAAGGAGTCTGTCATGGAGTTTCTCGGTGAACTGTGGCTCCCGATCCTGCTCTCCGCCGTCTTCGTCTTCATCGCCAGTTCGATCATTCACATGGCCACGCCCTGGCACAAGAGCGACATGCGCAAGATGAAGTGCGAGGACGCGGTTGTTGACGCGATGCGCTCCAACGGCCTCGAACCCGGCGCCTACATGTTCCCCTGCGCCGAGTCGATGTCGGCGATGTGCTCGCCGGAGATGCAGGAGAAGATGAAGCGCGGCCCGGTGGGCTACCTGACCGTCCTTCCCGGCGGAGGGTTCAATCTTGGCGCCAGCCTCGTCGGGTGGTTCGTCTACTGCCTCATCGTCGGCTGCCTCGTGGCCTACGTTGGGTGGTACAGTCTCGGCGCCAGCAACGAATACCTGCACGTCTTTCGAGTCACCGGCGCCGCGGCCGTGCTCGGATTCTGCGTCGGCTACTTCCAAGAGTCGATCTGGAAGGGCCAGTCGTGGGGCATCACCGGCAAGTTCTTCCTCGACGGCGTCCTTTACGCGCTCCTGACCGCGGGCACGTTCGGCTGGCTCTGGCCCGAGGGAATCGTGCTCCCCCTGGGAGGCTGATGCGCCGACTCGCGGTCGACTGACCTTGTGAACTGATCATTTCAGGAGATGATCATGGAACATGTGCTGCGCGCCCCTGGGCATCGAGGCCGGGTTTGGGGTTGGCTGCTGGGTGTGCTCGCCCTCGCGACGCTGTGCGGTTGCGGCTCGCAGCCGGACGCAAGCGGGCTGGTCGAGTCGGCATGGTCGGTTCACGGGGCGGTCAACTCGGCCGGCGGCGCCGTCGAAGCGGAATTGCGCCGCTACGAGGAGGAAGGCGAACTGGCCTCCGCGTTCGCCGAGTCCTGGGGGCACCGGACTGCAGCGCTCAAGGGTCTTGCGGAGTACGCGGCGGCGGTTCAATCCGTCGTCGAGGCCGCCGGCGAGACGCGGCAGCGCATCGCGGCTCTGGCCGACGGCATCTCGGGCCTGGCCGGCGCCGTCGGAATCGCCCTGCCGCCCGCCGGAATCGTCGCGGTCACCACCGAGGCCGCGGGCATCGTGCTCGAGCAGGTCAATCGCATCCGGGCGGCGAACTCGCTCGAGGAGGCGATGGAGCCGGCGCAGCGAGCCGTCGAGTTCATCTGCGGCCGCATCGCCGCGGACCTGCGCACCACCGATGAGATCGTCCAACTGCTCGAAGCCGATGCGAGATCACGCCTGCAACTGCGCTGGGGCGATGAGCAGGCGTACCGCGCGGCGATCGAAGCGGCGCGGCGGGAGGTTTTCGGACTTGGCGCCGCCGCCCTCGAGCCGGCGAGCCAGGCGCGGCTGCGTGAACTGGATGACCTCCTCGCCGCCACCGACGGACGGCACGCGGTGTATCAGGAGGAGTTGCGCGCCGTGGAGCAGCGCGCCCGGTCGATCCGAGAGGTGATCGCCGCCGCGGCGTCCTCGGTTGAGACCTGGCCGTCGGCCCACGCGCACTTGCGCGCCGCCGTCGCCTCGGGGCGGTCGCTCAACATCGTCGCCGCCATGAACGCCGTCGTCGAGATCAGAAACCTCGTGGAAAGGATGCGTGACCTGTGAGCACCGAATGGGACGGCATTGAAGGCGTCGAAGGCTGGCGCGCCAAACTCGAGTCGCTTCTGCGCGAGGCCGAGGCCCTCCCCGCCAACGCCGACGTGCAGACGCGGCTGAAGATGAACCGGCGCCTCACCGAGTTTCAACTTCGCTCGGTCCCCAACACCGATGAGATTCTCGAACTGGACGCCATCGCCGAGTCGGCGCGGGCCGCGGTGATCAAGGCCGGAATCGAGGACCGGCTCGAAGGCCTCGCCGCCGGCAGCGCCGAACTGGCCCGCTTCACCAAGCAGTTGCGCGAGCGATCCGCGGGCCTTCAGGCCGACGCCCGGAGCCTGCGCTTCGAGCGCGCCGACCAGGCGGTGCAGTCGTTGACCGAGACCATCAAGTCCGTCCGCGAACTGATCGCCTCGCTCGAGGCCGCGACCGAGGCGGAACTCGTCAAGAAGTCCGAGCGGCTCATCACCACGCTTCAGAACTTCCGCAGCGAGATCGAACGGCCGGCCTGAATGGAGGATCGCGACATGCCCGCAGAGAAGGACCGCCGCCATCCCATCATCTTCGTTCGCGGCTACGCCGGCGGCCAGAGCGAGGTCGAGGAGACGACCGCCGACCCCTACAACGGGTTCAACATCGGGTCCACAAAGGTCCGCCAGGCGTGGACCGGCGACATCAACCGCCACTTCTTCGAGTCGCCTCTCGTCCGGCTGATGAAGGAGTACGGCTACAGCGACGTCTACTCTGACGGACGCGAACTGCCGCCCGACAAACCCGTGCCCGAGCGGCCGATCGTCATCTACCGCTACTACGACATCACGTCGAAGGACTTGGGAACGGGCGTGCGCGAGGAGATCGAGCAGCAGGCGCGGGGCCTGGCGGAACTGATCCTCAACCTGCGCGACCGCATCTGCGGCGAGGGCGCGGCGGCGCGCAGCGCCTTTCGCGTCTACCTCATCGCGCATTCGATGGGCGGGCTGGTCTGCCGCGCCATGCTCCAGAGTGATGACGTGCTCGACGCCGCCCGGCTGAAGGAGGCGCGGGCCGCGGTGGACAAGGTCGTCACCTACGGCACGCCGCACAACGGCATCGACCTGCGCCTCATCGGCAACGTCCCCGGCTTTTTCACCCGCAACAACGCCGACAACTTCAATCGCAAACGGATGCGCGAGTACCTGGGCCTGCCGCCGGGGCCGGATGATGAGAGCGTCGCGACGCTCAACGGCAAGTTCGATCCCGACCGCTTTTTCACCGTCGTGGGCACGAACCAGCGCGACTACGAGGTCGGCGGCGGGGCCGTGCGCGCCGCCGTCGGGCCGATGAGCGACGGCCTCGTGCGCATCGCCAACGCCACCGTCTCCGGGCCGTGGACCGTCAACGGAAAGCAGGAACTCCGCCACAGCCCGCGCGCCTTCGTTCACCGCGCCCACAGCGGGCACTACGGCATCGTCAACTCCGAAGAGGGATTCCAGAACGTCGCCCGGTTCCTCTTCGGCGATGCCCGAGTGGACGGCCTGCTCGAAGTCCACTCCATCTCCCTGCCGCCGAAGATCGAGCGCATCTACCTCGAGAACAAGGAGAAGGAAAAGCGCGGCGAGAAGATCAGGCCCATCCGCGCTTCGTACCACTTCGAAGTCATCGTCCGTGTGCGCGGAGCGCTGTGGGACCTCCACCGGCGCACCGTCGCGGAAGGCTCGGCGGTGTTCCGCTCCTTCGACGAGTTGCTGCGGCACGACCAGATCGGCCTCGCGGGTCCGCGGCACCCCCACCTCTTTTCGACCTTCCTCTCGCGCAAGGCGCGCGTGAACACCAACCGCCAGGGCTTGGGCTTCACCGTCGATCTCGCCATTCTCGTTCCGCAGTACGAGGTGGACAACAAACTCTGGTTCGACGACCACTACGAAGGCGGCTACCTCTTCCGCGACAAGATCAACCTCGAGGCAATCCCCGATGACAGCGTCAAGGGGGGATGGCGGCTCAAGTTCGGCTACGACTCGCGCACTCCCAACCGCGCGACGACGGAGGCGGACGCGACGCCGGGCGACGGCCTGGTCGCCTTCCGCGTGCCGGTGAAGCAGACAAGCAAGCCGGGCATCGACGCCCACCTCGTGCTCACGGCGCGCGGCTGGGCGTGAGGCGCTCGATCAGAAGTACTGGCAGTGATCTGCACTGGCGGCGCACTCGTTGAGGAACCAGGCCGGATCGACGATGCCATCCGCTTCGGGGATCAGGTTCGAGTCGGTCACGCCGAAGGTCGCCGCCGCGAGACGGCAGGCGTACAGCCCGACGTTGCCCGTCGTGTGCAGGGCGCGCAGGAAGTCATGAATCTCGACGGGATCGCCTTCGGCCGCGAGGCGCTCGCGCAGCCACTGCTCCTCCTCGGCGTGCCGCCCTTCGATCCGCAGCGCCGCAAGCCCTGTTTCCGTGAGCGCCTTGACCGCCCAGAGGACGAAGAGGATCTCCACGCGTACCCCGCGCTTCGCCTGCACATAAGCGAAGGTCAACGGCGTGAGCATCCGGTCGTAGCCGTCGTCGCGAATGACAATGGCGAGGGTCTTCATGATCGGTCTCCTTGAAGTGGTGGTCGCGGTCGGGATGCGATGCGGACGGACGTCGGCGAGGAATCTCAGGCACATGACGCCTCCACGCCCTGGCCCGGCTCATCGCCTCCGGGGCGAGGCGCCGGTCGGGGAATGAGCGCCCCGACGTTGCGGCGATACTCCACATACCGGTGGCCGAAGTGCTCGATCAGGTTGCGCTCCTCGAAGGGAATCGCGATGAGGATGTACGCCGTCATCCCCAGCGCAAAGAGCAGGTGCGCGATCGTCATCGTCGGCGTCGCCCAGAACGCGATCATCCAGCCGACGTAGAGCGGATGCCGCACGTACCGGTAGACGATCGGCGTGCGGAAAGGCAGGTGCGTGTAGTCGCGGCCCTTCCAGTGCAGCCAGACCTGCCGCGTGCCGAAGAGATCGAAGTGGTTGATGAGCAGGCTGACGGCCGGCACCATCATCCACCCGAACGCGAAGAGGCCGTGCAGCGCCCCGCGCCCGACCGGGTCGCGCACCTCCCACACCACTCCGCCCATCGGCCTCCACTGCCACAGCAGCAGCGCCATCAGAGTGCACGAGAAGAGGACGTAGGTGCTGCGCTCGACGGGCTGGGGGACGAAGCGCATCCACCACCGCTTGAAAGTCGGCCGGGCCATGACCGAGTGCTGCAGCCCGAAAGCCGCGAGGAGCAGGAGGTTGACGCCGCCGGCGGCGAAGAACGATCCGTCGGCCGGCCCGTCAATCGTCGGGATCAGCCCGTAGCCGAAGTTGCCGACGAAAACCGCCATCCAGCCATAGACAACCAGGAACAGGAGGTGGCAGAACACGCCGTAGACGAGGAAGACCGTGCGTTGCATGGGGACTCCTTTCAAGAGTTGGAGCCAAGTATCGGATGCGTCCGCCCCGCCGCCAATCCACTTGGAGTACACTTCCGGTTGACTTGTGGTCAACCCCGAAAGGCGAGGAGGTTTGCATGGCGGGCGACACCCGCAAACGGCTCATCGAGGCGGCCCAGAAGCGCTTCTACCGCGACGGATTCCGCAACGTCGGCATCGACGCGGTGCTCGCCGACGTGGGCATCAGCAAAACAGCCTTCTACAAGCACTTCGCCAGCAAGGACGACCTGATGGTCGCCGTCCTCGACGACATCGACTCCTTCCTCCAGCAGTCCTTCCGCCAGATGGTGCGCGAGGCGGGCGGGCGCTCCGCCCGCGGCCAGATCAGCGCCGTGCTCGAAGTCGTGCGCCAGGTCATCGAGCAGGAGGACTTCCACGGCTGCATCTTTGTGAACGCGGCGATGGAGTTTCCCCTCCCCCACGATCCGGCCCACGTCGCGGCCTCGCGCCACAAGCGAGCCATCGAGGACTTCCTCTTTGAACTCGCCGAGCGGGCGGGCGTGCCCGAGCCCGAGGCCTTCGCGCAGGAGTTCTGCATGGTCATCGAAGGCCTCTACGTCACACGAAGCGTCACCGGCGATCCGCGCGTGTTCACCGTCGCGCAGAGTCTCGTCGATTGCCTCATCGAGCGGCACGTCCCCGAGGAGCGCGGTCTGACGCCGCTGGCCTCCGCCGATCGTCCCTCCGATCCAAGCGAACCGCGCCCCGCCAAGGCCCGTCGCAAGAGGGCGCGCTCAGATCCCTCGCGAGATTGAATGCCCGCCCTCGGGTCGCTTTGCCGCGGCCCGTCCTGAGGCGGGAAGGCGCAGCGGAGGCGACGGTGACCCCGTCAAACCGCCCCGCCTCGCCCGGCTCCGGTGAATCCCCGAGTCGCAGGCGCGAGGATGATTCGGGGCGTAAAGTATGTCGCCTTCGGCGACGGCGAAAGATCGACCGCCCGGGGCCCAAGGAGCCTTGCGAATGCCGCAGCGCTGTGAACAGATGCCCGCCGTCCCCCCGATCGCCGCGACCGGGCGAACCGGCGCCCCGCGCCCCGCCGCCGGCCTCGCCGGGGCAGGAGGGGCGGGCGAGGCGCCTCGCGCCGGTGAGGCCTTCACGAACGAGACGCTGGCCCGAATGTCCGACCTGGCGCGGAAGTTCCTCGGCATCGAGCGCCGCGAACAGGTGGCGCCCCACCTCGCCCCCGAAGACCTCGCGGCGTCCCTCGACCTCTCCCTTGGCGAGCAGGGCCTGCCGCTGGACCGCGTCTTTGCCCTGCTGGGCGAAGTGATGGCGGCGACGCCGCGCACCTGCACCCCCGCTTTCTTCAACCAGTTGTACGCCGGGCGCGACGCGGTCCCGACCGCGGCCGAGATGCTCACGGCGCTGATGAACACGTCGATGTACACCTATCGCGTCGCTGGCCCGCACGCGCTCATCGAGCACGAACTCATGCGGCACATGGCGACCAAGGTCGGTTACGCTGAGGGCGAAGGCATCATCTGCCCCGGCGGCTCGATCGCCAATCTCTGCGCCATGATCATTGCGCGCAACGAAGCCCGGCCGGGCATCCAGGACGAAGGCCACGACGGACGGCCGATGGTCGCCTACGCCTCCGAAGAGGCGCACTACTCGCTCAACAAGGCGGCGGCGATGACCGGCATCGGTCGCCGCAATCTGCGCGCCATTCCCGCAGATGCGCGCGGCCGGATGGTCCCGGACGCCCTGCGGAGCGCCATCGCCGCCGACCGCGAGCGCGGCGCTGAGCCGTTCATGATCATCGCCATGGCGGGGACGACGGTCCTGGGCGCCTTCGATCCCATCGACGATCTGGCCTCGATCGCCGAAGAGTCCGGCCTGTGGCTGCACGTGGACGGCGCGCTGGGCGGATCGTTCCTGGTCTCGGAGCGGTTGCAGCCGCTGCTGCGCGGGTCCGACCGGTCGAACTCCTTCAACTGGAATCCGCACAAACTCATGGGCGTCCCGCTGAGTTGCTCGCCGCTGCTCACCCGCGAGCAGGGTCTGCTCAAGAAGCACTTCAAGGAACCGGCGGATTACCTCTTCCAGTCCGATCCTGAGAAGTTTGATCACGGCACGATGTCGATCCAGTGCGGCCGGCGCAATGACGCCCTGAAGATCTGGGCCGCGTGGAAACGCCACGGCGACGCCGGGTACGCCCGCCGCGTCGAGCGCCTGTGCGACCTCGTCCAATACGCCGCCGATCGCGTGCGCCACGATCCGACGTTCGTCCTGACGGCCGAGCCGGAGTCGGTGTGTCTTTGCTTCGAGGTCATCGGCCGGCAAAGCGAGGAAATCTGCGAGCGCCTCCTGCTCGAGCAGCGGGCGATGGTCGGCCACGCCGTGGTCCGCGGTCGCAAAGTCATTCGACTTGCCTGCGCCAATCCCGAAGTGACCGAGGCGGACGTCGACCGCTTCTTCGATCACATCCGCGCGATTGCGTAAATCCAGCGCTCCCCTTCGCAGAGCCTTCGGGTCGCGGCTAAACCCACGGTGCGTTCCGCCCCTTCCCGTCTCTTCCCCCACGCTGATATGATCCGTCCATGCGGATCGCGCTGGCGCAGATCAACCCGACGGTCGGCGACATCGAGGGCAACGCGCGCCTCATCACTCAGCGCCTGGACGAAGCCCGCCGGTCCGGGGCCGAGATCGTCGCCTTTCCCGAACTGGCGATCCTCGGCTATCCCCCCAAGGACCTGGTGCTCAAGAAGGGGCTGGTGAAGCGCTGCGAGGAAACGGTGCGCACCATCGCCTCCTCCTGCAACGACATTACTGCGATCATCGGCTCGCCGCGCACCCACGCCGACGCGACCGGGCGCGGCCTGCACAACAGCGCGGCCCTTTGCCGCGCCGGGCGCGTCGACCTCTGGTACGACAAGCGCCTCCTGCCCACCTACGACGTCTTCGACGAGTCGCGCTACTTCGACCCGGGTCGCCAGGCGTGCGTCTTCGAGCACCGCGGCCGCCTCATCGGCCTGACGATCTGTGAAGACCTCTGGAACGACGACGGCATGTTCGACCGCCGCCTCTACGCCGACGACATCGTCTCCGACCTGCTCGGCTGCGGAGTCGAGGCGATCGTGAACATTTCCGCCTCGCCCTTCGTCGTCGGCAAGCCGGAGTTTCGCCGGCAACTCTTCGGCCGCATCGCCAGCCGCATCCGCGGCCCCGTCGCGATGGTCAACCAGGTGGGCGGCAACGATGATCTCGTCTTCGACGGCTGCTCGATGGTCCTCGGGTCCGACGGCGGACTGATTGCCGCCGCTCGCGGCTTCGCGGAAGAGTTGCTCATCGTCGATCTCCCTACCGATCAGCGCCTCACGGCGAAGCGCGACGATCTCGCCGACCTCTTCGACGCCCTGGTGCTGGGCGTGCGCGACTACGTGCGCAAGTGCGGCTTTCGCAGCGCGATCGTGGCGCTGAGCGGCGGGATCGACTCGGCCGTCGTCGCCGCGATCGCCCGCGCGGCGCTGGGGCCGGAGGCGGTGCGCGGCCTCGGCCTGCCCAGCCGCTTCTCCTCGACCGGCTCGATCGATGACGCGCGCGACCTCGCGCAGCGCCTGGGCATCCGATTTGACCTCGTGCCCATCGAGCCCGCCCACGAGGCCATGCTTCAACTCGTCCGGCCCCTCTTCGAAGAGACCGAGCAGCCGCCCGGCGTCGCGGAAGAGAACATCCAGGCGCGCCTGCGCGGCAACATCGTCATGTCTCTCTCGAACAAGACCGGCGCGCTGCTGCTCACCACCGGCAACAAGAGCGAACTCGCGGTCGGCTACTGCACGCTCTACGGCGACATGGCCGGCGGACTCGCCGTTATCTCTGATGTGCCCAAGACCACCGTCTACCGGCTTGCGCGATGGATGAATGAGCATCCGCAGCGCCTCGGCGTCGATCGCCCGCCGATCCCCGAAAACTCGATCACCAAGCCCCCCAGCGCGGAGTTGCGCCCCGACCAGTCCGACCAGGACACGCTGCCGCCCTATGAGATTCTCGATGAGATCATCCTGCGCTACGTCGAGCGCTGCGAGGACGTCGGCCAGATCATCGAGGCGACGAAGTTCGACGCCGATCTCGTGCGCACGACGTGCCGGATGATCGACCGCAACGAATACAAGCGCCGGCAGATGCCGGTGGGATTGAAAGTCACCGGCCGCGCCTTCGGCAGCGGCTGGCGCATGCCCATCGCGGCGCGGGGCGTGTGAGAAGGTACGGCCAACGATGCGACGGGCCAGCTTGATACTCAGTTTGGTCGTGATCATCGCGATCGCCGCGGGCTGCAGTTTCTACGTTCCACCGCAGCCCGATCCTCGACTCAGACGTCTCGACTGGCTCGTCGGAGATTGGAGCACGTCGCCCGAGAACTCCGCTTCCGCGACCGAAGAGCACTGGATGGCGCCGTCGACCGCCAGCATGTTCGGCATCGGCCGGACGCTGAAGGACGGCGAGGAGGTTTCTGTCGAGTACCTGCGCATCGCGGCGGAGGTCGAAGGCGTCGTGTACTACGCCGCACCGCAGGGCCGCCTGCCCGCGACGCCCTTCCGGGCCGTCGAATATGGCCCAGGGCGCGCCGTGTTCGAGAACCTCGAGCACGACTACCCGCAGCGCATCATCTATGAACTGCAATTCGGCGGCGCCATCAAGGCTCGCATCGAGGGCGAAGTGGACGGCGAGTTGAAGTCGTCTGAGTGGATCCTGCGCCGCATCCGCTGACGATCACTTCGCCGGCACGAAGCCTTCGCCGATGATGTACATCTCCGTCGATTCGTTCCGCGACGCCTTGGGCTTGAAGCCCTTGGCCTTGTCGAATCGGGCCCTGCACTCGGCCAGAAAGGCCGGATACTCCGCACCCTCGAAGACCTTGACGATGAACGACCCGCCCGCGCGGAGCACTTCTCCGGCCAGTTCGAGCGCCCGCCGCGCGAGGTGGATCGACTGGTAGTGATCGGTGTGGTGATGGCCGCTCGTCGAGGCCATCATGTCCGACATGACGAGATCGAAGTGCCGCCGATTCGTGAGATCGAGCAGTTCGCCAGCCGTCACCTTGAACACGTCGCTCTCGCGCGTGATGAGCGCCTCATCGCAGAAGCGCAGCGGAGTTCGGACGGATTTCAGATCGAGGCCAAGAACGAGTCCGCCTTTGCTCGCCGGCCCGACGTGCTGGCAAGCCACCTGGAGCCACGCTCCCGGCGCGCAGCCGAGGTCGAGCACGTAGTGGCCTGGCCTGATCAGCGACTTCTTCTCGAGGATTTCCGTGAGTTTGAAGGCCGAGCGCGCGACATAGCCGAGCCGTTTCGCCTCACGAAAGTAGTGATCCTGAATCTCGCGCGTCGCCGCCATGCCCAAGTGTATGCGGCGCCGACTCGCTCTCGCGGCGCGCGGGACACGGCGATCGGGTGCCGTGGTCTGGAGGGAGGTTTCCCCGCCTGAGTCTGCATCGAAGGCTGCGACCGGAGGGCGACGCGGCGGCACGAACGGTCTGGGGTGGCATGGCGTCGCGCTTCGCGTCGCTATTCCGGCGCGGCAGGCGCGATCGAACGTCCCTGCACGTTCAGCATCGCCGGGCGAAGCGCCAGGCCATGCCACCCATCGAGCGCTCGCGCGACCTGCGCTCCCAAAGCGTCGCTTCGACCACGGCACCCGCCTGCGGATCGTTCAGCGCGTGCGCCAATCAACCGGCACGTCGCCGTACTCCGCACGGATGCGCGAACGGATACCACCGCGTCCCTTCCAGTCGGTGACGACCTGCAGCCAGGCGGGGTGCATGAGCGCGACCAGATCGTCGCGGATGCGGTTCGTCACCGCTTCGTAGAAGATGCCCTCGTTGCGGAAGGACTGGTAGTAGAGTTTGAGGCTCTTGAGTTCGACGCACACGCCGCGCGCGGCCGGCGCGTAGCGCAGCGTAATGACGCCGAAGTCCGGCTGCCCCGTCTTCGGGCACAGGCTGGTGAACTCCTCTGCGACGTGCTCGATCACAAAAGGCGAGTCGGCGGGGGTGGGGAAGACTTCGAGGAGCGCGCGGTCGGGCATGGGAAAGCCTAGGCGCAGCAGGACTGCCGATGCTCCGGGTTGTCTGCGCCCTTAGGGGCGCGACGGCGATCCAGTAGGTTCAAACCGGTCGACCGCCCCGTCGGATTGCCCCTGCCGCTCGGAGAGTCGCGCCAGCACGTCATGCGCCGCCTGCACCCGCTGCCGCGTCCGCGCATCAATCGCGCCTGCGCTCGAATCGACGATCCGATCGAGTGCGGCAAGGGTCTCGCCAGCCTCTTCAAGCCGGCCCGCCACGATGAGCAGCGACGCCAGGCGCAGGCGCGGCTCGACATCATCGGACCTTCGCGCCATGAGTCGGCGCAGATGAGGCTCGGCTCCGAGCGGCGCATCGCTCCACTCGTACGCGCTCGCCAGGCGCTGGTCGAGCAGCGTCGAACGCACCAGGCCGAAGCGATCGCAGAGCCCAAGATGGTGAATGACCGTTGCGGCGGCGGTGGTGGTTGACGCGGCATCACGGCGCATTGTCGCCGCGCGCAACTGCTCGAACGCCGCCTGCCCGCGCCACTCGTGCCAGCGGATGAAGGCGCTGTGGACCAGCAGCACGACCAGCGCCGCCGCGATCAGCGCGAAGACGCCGCCGGGCGCCGTGAGCCGCCCGCGCCGGCGCAGCGCGACATGGCCGAGATCGACTCGCGGCCGCCGCGCCAGACGCTGCGACATCACCGCCGCCCACGACAGCACTGCCGCACATCCGAGCGCCAGCAGGAACGGCACCGCATCGTACAGCCCGCGCAGAATGAGCAGGCTCGCCATGAAAACGCCCGCCATCAGAAGTTCCTCGGAAAGCGATGCGTCCCACCGCCGCGGCCGGCGGCCGCGCCTGCTCCAGGATCGAAAGAGGGCCGGCGTCGTCAGCCCCCAGCGCAGCGACTCATGCGGGCACGCGGCCACACAATCCAGGTCCTTGAGGCAGTCGGGACTGACCACCTTGCCGTGGATGCGGATCTCTTCATGCACGAGAATGTTGGACTTGCACGCGGCGGTGCAGGCTCCGCACCCGTCACACCCCGCCCCGACGCGGACGATCCGCCCCGGCGCGAGTCGATCGGCGAGCGCAAAGGCGGCGCCGTAGGGGCACACAAAGCGGCAGAACGACCGCGAGCCGAGCAGGTACACGATGAGAAAGCCGCAGACGAAGAAGGTGAGCAGCGCGATGAACGGCCCGGGCAGGTTGCGCGTGAAGTCGGTGGTGAGGAACGAGCCCCACGGATCGTCGGGCGACATGATGCGCCACGCCGGCGCGGGGCGGCCTTCGATGAGCCGCGCGACCTGCGGCCACATGAACATGTAGACGAGTGCCGCAGGCGGCACGAGCAGCAGCAGCCGCGAACGAATCGGCTTCGGTCGAATCCCGGCTCGGCGCAGGAGCCAGGCGCAGAGGTCTTCGAGCGCGAGGATGTGGCAGCCCCAGGAGCAGAAGAAGCGGCCGAAGAAGAGCACCGACAGCACGGCGACGGCCATGAACACGAATCCCGCGGTGACAACGCCCGCCTCAAACGTGTACATGACCTCGTTGAGTTCGAGCGGCGCCAGCGTCGTGCCGGCCCAGCGCCAGTGGACGAAGTGCGCGGCCATCAGGAAGTAGACGGCGATCAGCGCCCCCGCCCGCCAGCGTCCGTATCGCGGCCGGGTGCGCGGCGCCGCGCCGGGCGGAGTCGTGTCCACAGCGCCGACCGGCGCCGCCCGGTTACGGCGCCTCGCCATGTCCGCGGCGCCGGTCGGCGCTTCCTCGGGCCGGCCGGCGCAGCGGCGGACCGGACGTCTGGCTGGATTCCTCGGCACGGTGAGGCCTCGCGCGGGTGGAGCAGGGCGGAGAGCAGAACAGGATATGGTACTCAGATTATTTCCCGCGACTGCCACGGCCGACGAAGCCCCGGCCGCCTCCGGCCGCAAGAGCGCGGCGGATCGCCTTCAGCCAGGGAATTCAGGTTCGGATGCAACCGCTTTTGTCGCCGGACGCAGCATTAAGACCCAGGCCGCCGGGAATAAAGCGGATAAGACACTCTGTTCATCCTGTACAATCCGCTCGCCCCCGCTCCTCTCGTCCCGACTACCTCCAAGGAAAGGGCCGTACATGCTGCACTCCCGGTCCAATCGTCTCGCGCCGCGCCGCGTGCCCCGCCTCGCCGCCGTCGCCTTCCTGGCGCTCTGCACCGTCGCCCTCGCTTCGCTCATCGAGATGACGATGGAGGACTTCCACCTCTCCGGCACTCAGGTCGGCGAAGTCTCGCCGCGTGTCATCAAGACCTCCGACGCCTGCATCGAGTGCCACGGCCCGAGCAGCCGCCGCACCCACATCGAAGGCGAAGACGCCACGTGGTCCTGGCAGGGCTCGCTCATGTCCCACGCGGCCCGCGATCCGCTCTTCTTCGCCCAACTCACCACCGCCAATCAGGACGTCGGCAACGTCGGCTATTACTGCCTCCGATGCCACGCGCCGATGTCCTTCGTCAGCGGGCACGCGAATGATCCGAGCGGCCGGTCGCTCAACGACTACGACTTCGACGGTGTCTCGTGCCACTTCTGCCATTCGATGGTCGATCCCGACTACAAGGACGGCATCAGCCCGCCGGAGGATCGCGCCATTCTCGACGGTCTAGTGTCGGTGCCGGAGTTCTACGCCAACGCGATGTTCGTGCTCGATCCGCAGGGCCGCCGGCGCGGGCCGCGCGAGGACGCCCAGCCGATGCACGAGTTCCTCCCCTCGCCCTTCCACCGCTCGTCGAATTTCTGCGGCACGTGCCACGACGTCGGAAACGTCGCCGTCTCGCGCCAGCCCGATGGCTCGTACCGCTACAACACGATCGACGAACCGACCCCCGATGAAGACCCGTGGGCGCAGTTCCCCCTCGAGCGCACCTTCACGGAGTGGAAACTCAGCGAGTTCGCGGACGGGGGCGTGAACATGCAGGGCCGCTTCGGCGGCCCGGGCGCGACGGTCATCGAGACCTGCCAGGACTGCCACATGCCCCGCTACCCCGGACGCGCCAGCCGCTTCGGCCCGTGGCGAACCGACGTGGCGCAGCACCACTTCGCCGGATCGGCCACCTGGGTGCTCGACATCATCGCAATCTACTACCGCAACGACCCGATCGTCAACAAGCAGGCGCTGGCGGAGGCGAAGTCGCGGAGCATCTCGATGCTCCAGCGGGCCGCGACACTGCAGGTCGCGCGCGAGGGCGACGGGCTCGGCGTCCGCGTCATCAACGAGACCGGACACAAACTCCCGACCGGCCACATCGAAGGCCGCCGCGTCTTCCTCAACGTTCAGTTCTTCAACGCCGCGGGCCGGCTGATCCACGAGTACGGCCATTACGATCCGCTCACCGCCCATCTCGACGAGGCCTCCACGCGCGTCTACGAGATGCGCGTCGGGTTGAGCGCGGAGGCGGCGCGGATCACCGGCCTGCCGCCGGGCGTGACGACGCACATGGCCCTCGCCGACACGATCGAGTTTGACAACCGCATTCCGCCGCGCGGCTTCACGAACGCGCGCTTCGAGGAGGGCGGCGCCCCGGTCGTCGGCGCCGCCTACGCCGATGGGCAGCATTGGGACGACGTTTCCTTCCCCATTCCACCGAAGGCCGCGGGCGCGAAGGTGACGCTCTACTACCAGACCGTCACGCGCCACTACATCGACGCCCTGCGCGAAGGCAACCACACCGACCACTGGGGCGACACCCTCTACGAACTCTGGAAACAGACCGGTAAAGGCCCGCCCATCGAAATGGCGGTGGAGACGGTGCGGTTCTGACGGGCGAACGACGCTCCGTTTGCGACGGTGCAAGCGCCGCAGCACTGCGTTTCACGACCAGGCCAACGCGCCGGCGAGAACAAGAGGCCCGGTGCCATGCTTCGCGGCTCTGAGCGAAGCATGGCGAGCGTGCCAGCGAGGACGATCACGCCTGGCCGGCGCCGTCCTTCCTTGAAGGATGCGAATCCACGTACATCGATCGGTCGCGATGGTTGTCCTCGCGCACTTTGCCGAGGACACTGGGCAGTTCGACGCCCGCCTGCCTGGCCAGTTCGTGCATCGCCGGCAGCGAACCGATGAGGCTCGAAAGGAAGTCCGCCGTTGAGCCGTTGGCGCCGTGGCCGTTGCGGCCGCTGTCCCAGACGGTGATCTTGTCGATCTTGAGATTCTGAATCGCCTTGACCTGCTCGGCGACGATGTTGGGCAACTGCTCGATCATCAGCAGCGTCGGCGCAACCTGCGGGTTCTCGGCGCAGGCGGCGACGAGTTTGCGGTAGCCCTCGGCCTTGGCTTCGAGGACTTTCTGAATGCCCTCGGCCTCGGCGATGTATTTGGCGAGGATGGCGTCCGCGTTGCCGCGCGCCTCGCGCCGCAACTTCTCCGCCTCGGCCTCGGCGGCGATCTCGATGCGCTTCTTTTCGATCTCCTGCGGGGCGAGTTGTTCCTTGGCGAGGCGGGCGAGTTCCTGCTCGCGCTCGGCGACGAGGACGGCCTCGAGGGCCTTGGCCGCGGCGACTTCGGCCCGGCGCTTGGCCTCGGCCCGGATCTCCGCGAGTTTCGCGTTTGACTCGGCGATCTTCGCGTTCGCCTCGTTCTCGCCGCCCACCGCCATCGACTCGGCGTCGGCGACGCGGATGCGCTGCTCCTGCTCGGCCTGCTTGCGGGCCGCGACGGTTTCGGCGTTGCGCTGGGCCGCGGCGATCTCCTGGTCTCGCTTGGACTCGACTTCGCCCGTGACGGACTCGGCCTCAAGTTTGGCGAGGGTCACGCGCTGCCGGCGCTCCGCTTCCTTCTTGCCTTCCGCCGCCGAGGCGCTTTCGCGGGCGACGTTGACCATCTTCTCGCGCACGGCGATGGCTTCGCCGGTGGCGCCGTCGCGCTCCTGCTGCGAGACCTCGACCTTGGCGCGGTTCACCGCCTCCGCCGCCGCCCGCTTGCCGATCGCCTCGATGTACCCGCTCTCGTCCGTGATGTCGCGGATGTTGACGTTGATGAGTTCGAGGCCGATCTTGTTGATCTCCTGCTCAACGTTCTCGTTGATCAGGGCCATGAACTTCTCGCGGTCTTTGTTGATCTCCTCGATCGAAAGCGTGGCGATGACGAGGCGCAACTGGCCGAGGATGATGTCCTGCGCCTGGTCGCGGATCTTCCGCTCGTCGAGCATGAGCAGTCGCTCGGCCGCGTTGTTCATCAGCACGGGGTCCGTCGAGATGCCCACGGTGAAGGTCGCGGGCACGTTGACGCGGATGTTGTTGTAGGAGAGCGCGCCTTCGAGGGGGATCTCGATGACGAGGGGCTCGAGGGCGAGGTAGGCGTAGTCCTGGATGAGGGGCCACACGAAAGTGCCGCCGCCGTGCAGGCATTTGGCGGCCTTGTTCGTCCCCACCTTGCCGTACACGACGAGCACCCGGTTGCTCGGGCAGCGCCGGTAGCGCGAGGCGAGAAAGGCGGCGAAGAACGTGACGAGCAGCACAACCGCCGCCGGCACGCCGATGAGGAACCACGGATTGGTTGCACTGAGGATCATCATGTTCGGATTCATCGCAGCCCCTTCACCTTCCCAGGTGCTTGACTTGAAGTCCATCATCGCCGCACGGCTCGCGCCGGCGGGCTCATCCTTCGTCCGGCGCCACCGTCACGGTGTTGTCGCGATTGACCATCACCACCCGCACGCGCGTGTGGCGCGGGAGTTCCTCGCCGGCGCTGACGGCGTTGAAGATTCGCGCGCGGTTGTTGACGATGAGGCGCACCTTGCCGCGCCCCGCGCCCTTGGCCGGCACGCCGGTGTACACCGCGCCGGAGCATCCCACCGCCGCGTCGATGGGCACGTTGCCGCTCGCGTGAAGCAGGCTGATCGACTTGAGCAGCGTCGTGAGCAGCCAGACGATGAACACGCCGCAGACCACGGCGGCGACGAAACTCATCGTCGGCTCCCAGCCCAGGCCGCGCAGCGCCCCGAGACCGCCCCAGCCGAAACCCATCACGAAGCCCGCGATGGTCTGGAGCGAGAGCACCTTGAACGCGCTCGTCGAATCGCTGGCGTGGTGGTCGTGCGTGCCGGCGCCCTCGCCGTGATCGAGTCCGCCGCCGTGGTCAAGGCCGCCGTCGTCCATCGCCCCGTCGCCGAACTCCTCCCCCATTCCCGCGCCGATGAGCATGAGCACCAGCCGCAGGATGAAGAAGAACGAGCCCGCGATGGCGGGGATCGTGTAGATCGCGGCGTAGTCGGAAGTCAGACTGTCGAGCATGACGCACCTCCGCGGCGGCCCGGAACCCACTTCCAGGACCCTATCATTATGCCCTCTTGTTCCGCCCCGGACCTGTCCCCGTGCAGAGGAAACGAGACGGGTCAGGCGGGCGGGAGCCGGGCCGCACAAGCCGGGGCAAAGGCTCCGCGCCGCCCCGGATTACCCTGAACCCCATCGAATGGCACATATTTCTGTTCTGAAGACCGCCACAGTTCCCGAAGTGTGGTATATTGATATCTGACGCTGAATCCTGGCACGGGCCGAACCGCCGTGGGGGCTGGAGGCTTCGATGAAGATCAGATCAATTCAACTGAGAGCGAGTGTTCGCCTGAGAGCGAGCGTTCGCCGCTCGTTGGCCGGCGGCCTGCGGGTTCCTCATCCGGCCGTTCTCGCGGCCGTGTCTTGCTCGCTCCTCGCTCCCAGCGCCCGCGCGCAGTCGTGCATGGAGTGGGTGCTGCGGTCGATTGAAGGGCCGGCGCCGCGGTGGAGTTGCAGTATGGCCTATGACGAACACCGTGGCGTCACCGTACTATTCGGCGGCGGTTCGTTGCCGGGGCACGACGATACTTGGGAATGGAGTGGAACTGCTTGGACACTTGTGGCCCAAGGCGGTCCAGCGCCGCGGGCGTCGCACTCAATGGTCTATGACTCCACACGACGACGCCACGTCGTGTTCGGTGGCGTCGACAGGAGTACGGTGTATGGCGACACATGGGTCTGGGATGGCGTCGAGTGGACTCAGATTGCCAATGAAGGACCGCAGCGCCGCTATGGGCACGCGATGGCCTACGACAGTGTGCGAGATGTCAGCGTCGTATTTGGCGGACTCTGGCTGGGGGGCCTTCCTCCTGAGACGTGGGAACTGAGCGGCTCCACTTGGACACGAGTTGCACAGACCGGCCCTCCCGCCCGATGGGATCACACGATGGCGTTCGATTCCGCGCGCGGCGTCACTGTTCTTTTTGGAGGCTGGACAAACAACGGATTGCGATTCAACGACACTTGGACGTGGGACGGCTCTGTCTGGACTCAGGTCGCCTCCGAAGGCCCGTCGCCGCGCGCCGAACCCAAGATGACCTTTGACTCGACGCGCGGCGTCATCGTCCTCTATGGTGGCATTGATGACCAGCCAGGCTCGCTGGACGACACATGGGAATGGGACGGAACGCGATGGACGCAAGTCGCCGTCGGGGGACCGCCTCGGCGAATCTCCCCTGACATGGCCTACGACAGCCGGCGACAGGCGGTGATACTGTTCGGAGGCTCGCCCGATGGCCGCACTTTCCTCGGTGACACTTGGGAGTACCGCCGCCAGCCGCGAATGTCGATCGACTTCCCCAACTGCTCGATCGGCGGCCTCGTCACCATCGAATGGTCTTGCACCACGCCCCACGGCGTCATCGCCCTGCTCTTCGCCCGCACGACGGGCGAAACGACGATCCCCGACGGCCGGCCCTGCGCCGGAACGCGCCTTGGCCTCGGACCTCAGAACCTCCAACTCGTCCACACCGCCCGCTCGGACTCCCGCGGCAGCGGCTCGGTGCGCGCCATCGTCTCGCACGCCGCGTGCGGCGGGAGGGCACAGGTTCTCGACGTGACGACCTGCGCCCTCAGCGAGGTCGTGCCGGTCGAGTGACGGCGCGTGGCGCATCGGGGTGAGGTCGCCGCCCCACGCCGGGGCAAAGGCTCCGCGCCGCCGCGGATTCCCTGCCCGATCATTGACCCGCGCGGTTGCGTAGACGATAATCGAGGACAGTTCACGTTGCCGGAGAGGTGGCCGAGCGGCTGAAGGCAACGGTTTGCTAAACCGTCGTACGGGTTATTACCTGTACCGCGGGTTCGAATCCCGCCCTCTCCGCTTGGATCCACTGTTCGGGACCGCGTCGCCGCGGGAACGCTGCGGGTCATGTACCGGCCCGCATCCACTCCCACTGCCGCCGCATCCCTTCGAGCAGGGCGGTGCGCGGCTGGTAGCCGAGTTCGGCCCGGCTGCGCGTCAGGTCGGCCCAGGTCCGCCGCACGTCGCCGGGCTGATCTTCCTTTCGGTCGATCGTCGCCCGACGGCCGACCGTCTCTTCGACCGCCGCGATCATCTCCGAGAGCGTGACCGGATGCTCGCCGCCGAGGTTGTAGCAGCGGAACGGCTCCACGGCTCCGCAGCGGTCGATGGCGCGGAGCACGCCGTCGATGATGTCGTCGATGAACGTGTAGTCGCGGCTCGTCGAGCCGTCGCCGTAAACGGGAATCGCCTCCCCCGCCGCGACGCGCCGCAGAAACTTGTGGATCGCCAGATCGGGCCTCTGCCGCGGCCCGAAGACGGTGAAGAAGCGCAGGGCCGTCACCTTCAGCCCGTGCAGGTGCGCCGCGGTCGAGCAGATGAGTTCGGTCGCGACCTTCGTCGCGGCGTAGGGGCTGATGGGCCGGCTAACGTCGTCGGTCTCGCTGAAGGGGACCGTTGCGCTGTTGCCGTAGACGCTGGAGGAGCTGGCGACGATGAAGCGCTCGACGCCCCGCGCCACCGCCGCGTCGAGCAGCCGCTGCGTGCCGACGACGTTGACGTGGGCATAGGCCGCGGGCTGGGCGATGCTCGGACGCACGCCGGCGCAGGCGGCGAGGTGGACGATGACATCGGGCGCGGCGGCGTCGCAGGCGCGGGCCACATCCTCGGGACTCGTGATATCCCCCTCGATGAGCGACGCGCCGCGCTCAAGGGCCGGGCGCACATTGCCCTCCTTCATCGCGCGCGGATAGAAGGGCGCGAAGTTGTCGAGGATCGTGACCGCCCCGCCGCGCGCCAGCAGCGCTTCCGCGAGATGCGAACCGATGAACCCGGCCCCGCCGGTGAGGAGGATGCGTTGCATGCGGCCGCATCGTAGCGTCGGCGCGGGTTCAGAGCCGCGCCGGCTTGTCCTACCGCGTGCGCTCCGGATCGGTCCCGAGGCCGTTCCACAGCGCGTTGTCGCCGCGGTCGTGCGCGACCTGGTTGCGGCTCTCGTCCTCGACGACGTAGCCGAGTTCGGCGAGGGTCATGAGGCCGGCGTGGCCGTCGAGGAACGCGACCGCGCCCTTGCGCTGATGCCGAACCTCGACCGGCGACATGCCGCTGCTCTGGGCGAAGCGCTGGGCGTTGTTGCGCCGCGTGTCGAGGCGCGGCGGATCGAGGGTGTAGGCGTGCTCGCCGCGCCGGCCGCTGTCGCGGAAGACCGTCTGGTTCCCGAGGCTGCCGGCCACCGCGATCGTCCGGTCCCACGTCTTGATGAGCGAGAGGCGGACGGGGAAGTTGTCGTAGCGCGGCCGGGGATTGTCCACGCGACTGTTGCCGAGGTAGTGGTAGTTGTAGCCGTAGGATCCGTTTCGCAGCGCATCGACATTGCCGCTCGAACCGCCGAGGTCGGCCAGGGTGTGGTTGGGGTCGAGGAAGACCTTGTTGTCGACGCGCGGCAGAGGCGCGCCGCTGAGGATGAGGTCGCGCTCGGCGTCGGTGGCGGCCTTGAAGGGGGCGCCGACGTAGTCGCCCAGGAACCAGTGCCAGCGCGCCTCGAGACGCTGCGACTTGCCGTGCCGCTCGCCGGGCGGAAGGCGCACGGGAATCAGCGCCTCCCAGTCGTTCATGTAGTGGTGCATCGCCTGCCCGAGGCTGCGGACGTTGGCGAGGTTGACCGCCGCCCGGCCGGCTTGGCGGGCGCTGGTCAGCGCGGGCATGAGCAGCCCGATGAGCAGGGAGATGATTGAGGTGACCACGAGCAATTCGATGAGGGTGAAGGCCCGGCGTGAACCGCAGGCAACGAGGGTGGATTGAGGGTGCATGGGAGCCTCCCTGAGTTCGGGGAACCGGTTTTTGATCGCCGGAAGCGACGTTCCGGGCACTCTGGAAGCAACAGTATTGAGAACGAGTCTCAATATCAATAAGAGAAACACCCTAAAACAGGACTGTGAAATCCGTATAACCCCGACGGGATCGTCTCCCACCGCGAAACGGGTCGATGTGTGGCACCCCCACTTGATTCACCGCACCGGAGAGGGTGCCACACCGCATCGCGCCAGCGTGCTGTGTGCGGGCGTGTACCGACGAACGAATCGCGGAGAAGTCGTCCACCCCTGCCCGCCGACACTGCACTCTCGCCCAGAGCGGCGAGCGTGCAGTGGCACCTTTCTTCGCACGGGGTGGCATCCAACGCCGCCGCCTGGGGCGGAGTTCGATACCCGAGGGGCGAGTACGCCCGAACTCCATGAGACTCCGCAACGCCTTCCGCGCTCGTCATGCATTGACCCCAGAGCGCGTCAATGCATGGCGCCACTTTCGCCGAAGGTGCAGGCGGAGGCCGTCCGTCACGGCGCCTCGCCCGCGCACACGTCATTCGCGCCCGGGCCGAAGGTGATCGCATTCTTGCCCGCGCGCTTGGAGAGCAGCGCGTTCTGATCGGCCTGCTCGAGCAGCGAAGCCACGTCCGCACCGTCCCACGGGTACGTCGCCAGCCCGCCGGAGATCGTCAGCGTCCCCGGCGCCTCGGCCGAGAGTTTCGGGAACCGGTGCCGGCAGATCTGCTGCTGAAAGCGCCGCGCGATCGACTGAATGTCGTCGGGATGGCTGCTACCCCGCTCGCGCTGCCCCTGCGGATCGTGGAAGATCACCACGAACTCATCCCCTCCGATGCGGCAGACGCGGTCGTTGGGCCGGATCACGCTGCGAAGGAGTTTCACCGTCTCGACGAGAATCTCGTCGCCGGCCGCGTGCCCGTAGCGGTCGTTGTACACTTTGAAGTCGTCGATGTCGAAGAGCAGCAGGCTGACGCACTGCCTCAGCGCGCGAGCCTCTTCAAGCGCGCGGGCGAGGTACTCGTCAAAGAAGCGCCGGTTGTAGGCCCCCGTCAACTGATCCGTCATCGCCTGTCGGCGGAGATCCGACGTGGTGCGCGCGAGAAGAAGCCAGTGGACGATCCACTCGGCCCAGGGCAGCAGTTGCTCGGGCGACGGAGGCGGCCGATCCCCTTCAGGCGACTCGGCCACCAGATAGCCGAGAATGTCCGACTCGCTCGACCCCGGCGCTGCGATCGCAACGCAGGCCGCCCGCGCCGCCGGATTCTCCGACACCTTTAGTCCGCGCCACCCCGTCTCCTGCGCAATCAGTTGCACGGCCAGTTCGCACACGCTCTCCGGATCGCGGATCATCGCGGCCACCAGGTCGACATCGCCCAGCGAGCCGCCAGCGGACGAAGTCGCCAGACCCGCGCGAGAAGGCGGGTCACTCGCTCCAATCTCCGGCGAGGGGGCCGCTCGAGGCGCGGGAGGCGCCGGCCCGGTTGATGGCCGGTCCGCGGCGCGCAGCGCCTCATCCGACTTTTGAACACCTTGTCGCGATCTCCAGACGCCGCACACAGCCGCCTCCAGTTCGCCGCCGTCGAGCGGCAGCGAGAGCACCGAGTCGAACCCCTCCGCCGCGGGCTCGGGGCCCCCATTGTCCCGGTTCACCGCAATGAGTTCAACGCCGGGGTCGATGCGGCGGACCGCTTCGAGGAACGCTCCAGCGCGGGGGCCGAGCGACTCCACGGACGCGACCACCGCGTCGGGTCCGTCGAGGGCGCCGGCCTGGGCGATTTCGCCGATCACGTCGTACATGTGCCGCGCCAACGTCGTGGGTCGATGCGTGGCCTGCGCCACTGATTCGATGATCGACTCATCGCCGAGGACGATGATGCGGCCACGCCCGGCGCGCCGCTCGCGGCGTGCGGCGGCCCCGGCGTCGCGTCCGGCGGTGAAGGAGTGTGGCGTGTTCATGCCGCCCCTCCCGCGCGCGGCGTCTCATCGGCCAGGTCATCATCGCCAAGCAGCATGGCGAGTTCTTCGTCGGTGATGAGCGGCTCGGGACGCGCTTCGTCGGCCGCCGGCGCCTCGTGCGAAAGCGGATTATCGCCCGCGGCGCGATCGGCGCCATCCTCCGGCGCCGCGAACGGCGCTGGTCCGTCGTGCGACGCCAGGCGCAGCGCCGGCCGCGCGCTCCGCGCGGGCGGGACGACAACCTGCGGCGGCTCCGATTCCTCCGCGCCGGCGCGTGCCGCCTGCCGCGCGGGGCCGGCGCGAGGCACATTGACCGCGCGCGCCGTTCGTGCGCCTGCCTTGATCATGCGCAGGTTCGGCGATGCGCCCTCTTCGAACACAGCCAGCGCGACCGAGGGCATGGAGCGCGCCGCGCAATCGATCAACTCATGGGCGTCGGGGAAGTCATCGGGATCGGCGACGATGAAGATGAGCGGCGGCGGCGAGGCCGCGGCCTGCGCCCCCCCGCGATCGTGGAACGAGGCCCGCCCCCGCGCGCTGCGCTCGCGGTGCTCGATCATGCAGCGGGCGAGTTCCGCCAGCGCGAGAACCGGCTCGCGCTCGACGCAGACTTCCACGCCGCGGCGTCGGAGCGATTCCGCCAGAGTGCGCGGCGCCCCCCGGCGCGGATGGACGAGCAGCACGCACCGCCCCCCAGTCGGCAAGTCCTTCGCCGTGCCGTTCCCGGCCGGTCGCGCCCAATGCGTCCCCTGGTGATCCTCCATGTCCAGATTCTACCGCATGGAGATCGAAACACCCCCCGAATCGCCCGGATTCGGGGTTGACCATTCGGGGGAGACACCACGGAAGGCGCAGTGGAGCCCTCCATGACTGAAGGATGAGGCGCTACAGGACCGCCTGATCGCCCGCGGCGATGGAGGCGGGCAGGTCGCGCCGGCCGCGGAGGTCTCGCGCCTCGAGGGCCGTCAGGGGGCTGATCTCGATCACTGCCGTGCAGCGGCCCTGCCCGTCGCGCGCCACCCTCACCCCCGCCGCCTCCAGCCACCGCGCAGCACGCTCGATCTGAAGCGCCCGGCTCGACTCGGCCGAGTCCACGCCGCTGAGGTTCTTGATCGGCGCGAACTCTTCGACCCGATCCGTCTCGAGAATGATCGACGACTCACACAGCGGCAGGGCGTCGAAGACGAAGGTCTCGAGTTTGACGGCGTTGGGTTCGCTCGGCTCGATCAACTCGCCGGTGTCGAGATCGAGGTGGGCGACCTTCTTGTCGGCCCGGTGGAAAGGCAGTGCGAAGCCGCGAGCGGCGGTGTTGAGCCGCTTCACAAACTCCACGCCGAGGCAGTGGATTGCCAGCGAGCCGGCGCCGAAGCGCAGGTCGCCCTTCTCATCGCGCTGCTCGGCAAGCGAATCGGGCAGGTCGGAGTACTCGATGATCGTCGTGCGGCCGTTCACGCGACAGAAGTTACCGAGTTTCTCAAAGGACCCGGTCTTGGGGAGCATCTTGCTCGACATCTCGCCGGAGGAATCTTCGGCCGCGGCGTGCAGGCCGAGGAAGAGCGGGTCGATGACGCGCACGTGTGGATTGTCCACCTGGATGTAACTTATGTGCTCGACGCCGCGCTGCGCCATGTCGTCGACGGCGCCGCTGCGGTGCAGCGCGCGGAGCGAGCCACCATGCCCGTCGGGGTTGAGCGCCAGTTCACCTTTGCCCGCCAGCAGGATGCGGCCCGACTCGCGATCGAAACTCGGCATGACCCCCTGCTGGAAGAACATCACGTCGGAGGGGTCGAGGCCGAAGTGCCCGTGCGTTTCGAAGAACTCGACCGTCGGCTCGTGGTTGAGCGGGCTGGTCATGACGTAGAGCGGAATCGACCGGCCCCAGCGGCGCGAGGCGGCGAGCAACTGTTCGGCAAAGACCTGGAAGAGGGGCTTGCGGGTGATGGGCGTGGCGGGGTACGTTCCCTTGGGCCCGTCCCAGCCCAGGCGAGTGCCCTGTCCGCCGGCGACGCAGAATGCCGCGACCTTGCCCGCTCGCACGAGGTCTTCGCCGATGGCGCGAAAGCGCGCGGCGTCGTAGGGCCGGCGCGGGCTGTTCGGATCGCGCGGGTACCACACGGGCGGCTCGATGCGCTCGGGCAACTCGAAGACTGGCGTGCCGCGAACGTACTGCTCGATCCACCCCGGCAGGGCGGCGAAGTCGAGCGCCTCGATCTGCCGCACGAGGATCTGCTGCTCAGCGGGCGCCAGTTCGCTCCAGAAGCGCAGAAGGTGCTCCTGACCGGTTGATTGAAGTCGCGCGGCGAGCGCGTTGACGTCGTGCATGTTGCATCCAACTCGAGTTTCGTCGCCGCGGACAATCGCGCGGCGTGGCGGCATTCAATGCGATCCGGCGGCGCGCGGCAAGTCGGGAGATTGGCCTCAAAAAGGCACAAGAGACACAGAATGAAGAGGGCGGCGAGGCGTCGCTTGAATCAGTGGGATTCTCTTTTGCGCCTTTTGAGCCTCTTTGCGGCCGATGCTTTTACGCCGGCATCGGCTCGGACCAGCCGCCGCTGCTGTGCCGCACGATCTGGCCAGACTCGACGTAGATCACCTGCTCAGCGATGTTGGTCGTGTGGTCGGCCATGCGCTCGATCGCGTTGCCGATCGTCCAGAAAGCCGAAGCAAAGTCCACCGTGCACGCCCCCCGCGCCAATTGCTCCTGCACCTCGCGCAGCAGAGTGCGGCTGAACTTCTCGACGAGATCATCGCTCGCCAGCACTTGCCGCGCCCGGCTCGAATCGAGGTCGCGCATCGAGGCGTTCGCGTCGCGGATCATCCCGATCACGCTGTTGACCGTCACCCTCAGCGTCGGCGGGAAGCACTCCTTGCAGTCGGAGACGAGCACGACCTGCTCGGCCACTTCGGCGGCGAGGTCGGCGATTCGCTCCAGTTCGTTGTTCACCTTCACGATCGTGAGGACCATGCGCAACTGGGGAGCGCTCCTCTCACCCAGCGCGAGGAGTTCGACGGCGGTCTTCTCGATCTCGATGTCCACGCGATCGATGAGGTCGTCGGCGTCGACGACCTGCCGGGCCTTGCCGCGGTCGGCGTCAAAGACGGACTCAAAGGCCCGCTCGACGAGGGCCTCGACGCGCTGCCCCTGCTGCACGATGTCGTGATGGAGACGGTCGAGGCGCTGGCGAAACTCTTCTGGCATGATCCGGTCTCTCCCGGCGGAGCGTCGCTCACGCCGACCGATTATCCCCCACTCGCCGCGGCCGGCTACACCCGTGCACCGGATCAGCATAGCCCGCCGCGGCGCAGCCGCCCCAAAATCCGCGGCGTCGAAGGGGCCGCTCGCTGGTACGGCCGCGCGCGATCGAATACCGTTGTGCGCATGGCCCGCCTGTGCGTCAACATCGATCACGTGGCCACCCTCCGCCAGGCGCGGCGGGGCGTCGAGCCGGATCCCGTCTGGGCGGCCGTCGAGGCCGAACTCGGCGGAGCCGACGGCATCACCTTTCACCTGCGCGAAGACCGCCGCCACATGCAGGATCACGACGTCGATCGTCTCCGCGAGGTCGTGCAGGGACCGCTGAACTTCGAACTCGCCGCCGTGGACGCCATCATCGACTTCGCCTGCCGCATTCGGCCCGCGATGGCGATGCTGGTGCCCGAGCGGCGCGAGGAGGTCACGACCGAGGGCGGCCTGGTTGTTGCCGGCCAGGTCAGCCGCCTGCGCGACGTGGTGGCGAAGTTTGCCGACCACGGCATCCGCGCCAGCGCCTTCATCGACGCTCAGGAGCGCCAGATCGACGCGGCCCGCGCCTGCGGCTTTCAGGTCTGCGAGATTCACACCGGCCCCTGGGCCATCGCGCACAACACGCACCACCGCCTCGATCACCCCGAGGTTGCGCGCGAGTTGGAGCGGATCGCGGACGGTGGCCGCTCGATCCTCGCCGCCGGGATGCAGTTCAACGCCGGGCACGGGCTGAACTACCGCAACGTCGGCCCCATCGCCGCGCTGCCGGACGTCACGGAACTGCACATCGGCCACAGCATCGTCAGCCGCGCCGTCTTCGACGGCCTGCGCGAGGCCGTGCGCGAAATGAAGCGCCTGATCGTCGAAGCGTCGACATGAAGAGGTTTACCGCAGAGATCGCGGAGAGCGCAGAGGAAGGCAATGGCCGCAAAGAGGCTCAAAAGACGCAAGAGTGATCAGGTGACGAAGCAACCGACGTCGCAAGCCGCGCGCAATCCGCTTGCGTCTTCGCTTCTGCCCCTTACCCTGTTGTGCGTTCTGTGCCTTTTTGCGGCCATCTGATTCTCCGCGCCTTCTGCGGTGAAAACACTTCCGGAGCCAACATGAACTTCGCAGGCTGCTACACCGCGATCGTGACCCCCTTCGGCAGCGACGGGCAGGTCGATCTCGCCCGGCTGCGCCGGCACATCGAGTTTCAGGCGGCCGGCGGCGTGGCGGGCGTCGTCCCCTGCGGCACCACTGGCGAGTCGCCCACGCTCAGCGACGCCGAGTGGGAGCGCATCGTCGCCGCGACGGTCGAGACGGCCCGGCCGCTTGGACTGGCCGTCATCGCCGGCACGGGCAGCAACAGCACCCACCACGCCGTCGAACTTCAGAAACGCGCCGCCGCCCTCGGTGCCGACGCCGGATTGAGCGTCAACCCCTACTACAACAAGCCTGGGCAGGAGGGCCTGCGCCGGCACTTCCTCGCCGTCGCCGACGCCGCCGACCTGCCCGTCGTCCTCTACAACATCCCGGGCCGCACCGGTGTCGCCCTCGCGCCCGAGACGATCGCAAAACTCGCCGAGCATCGCAACATCGCCGCGGTCAAGGAGGCGACGGGGTCGATGGACTCGGCCAGCGCCATTGCGGCCCTGTGCGACATCACGATCCTCTCCGGCGATGACTCGATGACGCTTCCCTTCGCCAGCGTCGGAGCCCGCGGCGTCGTCAGTGTCGTCTCCAACATCCTGCCGCAACAGGTGCAGGCTCTGTCTGACGCCTGCAACGGCGGGCAGTGGGACAAGGCGCGCGAACTGCACCTGCAGCTCTTTGACGTCTGCCGCGGCCTGCTGTCGCTCGAAACCAACCCGATCCCGATCAAAGCGGCGATGCGCCTGCTCGGCCGCGACACGGGCACGCTGCGCCTGCCGATGACGGAGGGATCGGAAGCGACCGTCGCCGCGATCCGCACGCTTCTGACGCGGCTAGAGATGCTGTGAAAGGCACTCACCACAGAGAACACTGAGCACACAAAGGGCGCACAGAGCAGAAGCATGGAGGATTCCATCGAGTTGCGAGACTAATCAGTTCGCTGTGAATCAGGACTCCTTACGACAGATGAGAACCCACTTTTGAGATAACTCTTGAGAGATCCTTGGGCATTGCCACTGATTCCCCTCTGTGCGCTCTCTGTGCCCTCTGTGTCTCTGTGGTTTGAACTGAATTGACTCAGAAGCAGAAGGACGACCGGTGTTGAAGTTCACGAAGATGCACGGCATCGGCAACGACTACGTCTACCTCGACGCCGTCACCAACCCCTCCATCGCTCAGCGGACCGACCTTCCCGAACTCGCCCGCCGCATGAGCGACCGGCACACGGGCATCGGCAGCGACGGCCTGATCGTCATCGCCCGGCCGACGAAGGCCAGCGGCCTGCAAGACGCCGTGCGCATGATCATGTTCAACGCCGACGGCTCGGAGGGCGCGATGTGCGGCAACGGCATCCGCTGCGTCGCCAAGTACGCCGTCGAGCACGCCCTCGTCTCCGTCAACGCCCGGCCGCTGCTCGTCGAAACGAAGTCGGGCGTCAAGAGCATCGACTACGCGATGGACAACGGCGCCGTCGTGAGCGCCACGGTGGACATGGGCGAGCCGATCCTCGATCTGCCGCGCATTCCCGTCAACGTCGAGGAACTCGAGCAAGTCAGCGAAGCGGGCGGCGTGCAGCGCCTGAGCATCCGCTCCCAGGGCCGCCGCGCCACGGATCCGCCCAAGACCCTCGAAGGCACGATGGTCAGCATGGGCAATCCCCACGCCGTCTTCTTCCACCCCGATGTCAACGCCGTCAACCTCGAAGCGATCGGCCCGCTCGTCGAGAGTCATCCCGCTTTTCCCGACCGGGTCAACGTTCACTTCGTGCAGTGCATCTCGCGCGGCGAGGTACGCATGCGCACGTGGGAGCGCGGCTCGGGGATCACGATGGCGTGCGGCACGGGGGCGGCGGCCGTGTGCGTAGCGTGCGTCCTGCGCAGCCGCACTGAGCGCAGCATCCTGATGCACCTGCCCGGCGGCGAACTGCGCATGGAATGGCGCCTGAGCGACCACCACGTCTACAAGACCGGACCGGCGGTCGAGGTCTTCACAGGAGAGTGGGACGATTCGCGGAAGTGACGACTGCCACAGAAGCAAAACTCGGGCGCCACAAGGCATCCCGAAGGGTGCTCTGTGCAGGCGGGCAGTGACTCGCGATCGCACGCGCCTGCCGGCACACATCGCCCGAAGCGGGTTGATGTGTGGCACCCTCATTTCCACCAACGCCACCCTTGTATCTTGTACAAGTTGCTCACTCCCGGATTCCGTGGTGGTCGGCGGAGTGAGCGGAGCGAACGGAGCCGGGCACCACGGCGGGCTGCGAGAGCGGGCGGGCTCGGTTGTTCGTCTGGT